>CALUVN010000029.1 GCA_944324235.1 Candidatus Gastranaerophilales bacterium | reverse complement strand
CAATTAATAAAAAACCGGCAGTTAGCCGGTGTAGTAAAAAATGTTACATAAAATTTTTCATATCCTAAATCAACAGCTATTCTTCAATAGTTGTTTCAGATTCGTCAATCTTTTGCAGTACTTCGTCAAGTTTATCCCTTAATGCAAGGATAAAAAGCGCAATTTCGTCTTTAAAACTATATGTTCCCGGCCAAAAGCTGTAGTAATAATTGTTTTTCATTTTTTAAAGCTCCTATTCAAACTAACCTTACAAATTTCAATACGGTTATTTTTTAGTAAAACTTTAGGATTCAGTGAGTATATTTTACATTTCGTAATAAAAGCCCCGTCTTTGCCCTAAAAATATGCTTATGCTATAATTCTGATTAAAAAGGTGGAGATAGATAGTTATGGATTTAATGCATATATTTACGGATATTCCGATATTAATCGTATTATGTACGTTTGTGGTATCAGTCTGTTATTGTGCGAATAGATATTTGTATGTCGGAAAAAATTTAAAAATCTTTTTTGCGTTTATATGCAGATTTAAAAAAACAGATTTGAATTTCAGATTTAAAGAAATCGATGAATGGATGAGCATGAACCCTTATGTATCATCAGCATGGCTGGAGTTTAAAAATACCCTTGTGTTCTCCGAATCCGTTGCGCTGAAAACAAAGGATAATGATTTAACATACAAGGAAGTTTCGTCAACCGTACAAAATATTCAAACAACGGTTGATCCTTTGTATTTTTTCAGTGAAGAATTTCTTGTAACAGGTAAATATAACAGTAAATTTTTAAGCGCAGTTCCGACAGTCCTGACAGGTTTCGGTCCGTTGTTCACATTCTTAAACATTGCAATAGCGTTCGGTAAATTGGACTTTTCCTCTCAGGAAAAAATTCTTACATCAGTTGCAGGCTTGATGGCATCCATGCAGGTAGCGGCTCTTGTATCAGTATTTGCGGTAGGAGCTTCACTTATTTTCATTTTGACTGAAAAGATGCTGTATAACAATATTATTTTAAGCAGTCTCCATAAATGTCAGGACGTTATGGGCAAATTGTTTGATAATATTTCATCAGAAAAATTCCTGTTTGAATTGTTGAGAGAAACTAAAATCCAGAACAATTCTATTACAAATATGATAACAACCTTGCCGAATAACTTTAAAGTTGCATTGAATTCCGGTATAGCAAGCAACCTTGTACCATATCTTGAAAACTTAATTTTCGGTTTGAATCAGTTGAACAAACAGATGAAAGAAGTAGCAAAAAACAGCGGTAAATCTGACGCTGTAGACGAATTATTCTAAGGAGCGGCAGACTATGGGAATGATGGCAAAAAAAGGACACTCCGGAGAGGTTGAAGAAAACGTATTCTGGACCACCATGTCCGACTTGATGTTAGGTTTGGCGATTGTATTTATGACATTGTTCGTACTTGCTATGACAGGTTTTACGCAGGAAACTATTGAAATGCAGCAGAACCAGATGAAAGCAACGGAACAACTTGCGGAGCGCCTTCAGGATGCAGGCATTGATGCTGATGTTGACAAACTTACAGGTCAGGTTAAAATTTCAAATTTGCAATTGTTTGAAGTTAACAGCTGGACTCTTTCTCCAAAAGGAAAAGCGTATTTGGATAAATTTACTCCTATTTATATAAATACAATATTTACGCATGAAATTTTGAAAGATACAGTTAAAAATATTGTCATACAGGGTCACACGGATTCACAGACATTTGCAGGCTTGAAAACAGAAGATGAGCAGTTTGTTAAAAACATGGATTTAAGTACAAAGCGTGCTAATGCAGTTGCCGAATATATGTTTAAAACAAATTTTGATAAACAATATAGTCCTCAGCTTAGAAAAATGCTTGTAGTTGAAGGCAGAAGTTTTTCTGACCCTGTTTTAACCGCAGACGGTAAAGAGGATTTTGATAAGAGCAGAAGGGTAGAACTTAAGCTTGTAGTCACACCTAAAAATATCTCAAGGATTTTCGGTATAACATTTGGAAGTGTGTTTGAATGATAGATAAAAACTCCATACTAGAAACGATAAATATGATTAAGCTTCACAATCTTGATATCAGAACAGTGACACTTGCACTGAGTCTGCGTGATTGTGTATCAGAAGATGTTGATATTGTATGCGATAAAATTTATAACAAGATAAAAAAATATGCAAAAAATCTGGTAGAATACGCAAATGAACTTGAAAATGACTATTCAATTCCGATAATAAACAAAAGAATAGCCGTAACGCCAATATCAATGATAGGTGAAGCCTGTACAAATCCGGATTACGTAAAAATAGCCAAAACGCTAGATAAAGCGGCTCGTGAAGTAGGTGTAAATTTTATAGGCGGATTTTCCGCACTTGTTGAAAAAGGATTTACAAGGGGTGACAGACTGTTGATGGAGAGTATTCCTGAAGCGCTAGCGCAGACGGAGTGCCTGTGTTCTTCCATAAATCTTGCAACGTCAAAGGCAGGGATTAATATGGATGCGGTTTTAAAAATGGCGGAAACCGTTAAAAAGGCTGCAGAATTAACAAAAGACAGAGACTGTATAGGTGCGGCAAAACTGGTATGTTTTTGTAATTCAGCAAGTGATAACCCTTTTATGGCAGGTGCGTTCTGCGGGGTTGGCGAACCTGAATGCGCATTAAATGTCGGGGTTTCCGGGCCGGGGGTTGTGAGAGCCGCAATTGAAGAGTTAGGGTTTGACGCTGATATGAGCGAGCTGGCAAACACTATTAAAAAAATAGCATACAAAATTACTACAACAGGTGAACTTGTTGGGAGAAAGCTTGCTAAAAAGCTGGATATACCGTTCGGGGTAATAGATTTGTCGCTTGCACCGACACCTGCAGAAGGGGACAGCGTTGCGGGAATTTTTCAGGCAATGGGATTGGAGCATGCAGGGGCGCATGGCACAACGGCAGCTCTTGCAATGCTGAATGATGCGGTTAAAAAAGGCGGCATTATGGCAAGTTCTCATGTCGGCGGACTTTCGGGTGCTTTTATTCCTGTTTCGGAAGATGCAGGCATGATAGAAGCCGCAACACTCGGACATTTAACTTTTGATAAACTTGAAGCAATGACGTCTGTTTGTTCTGTGGGCCTTGATATGATTGCAATTCCGGGGGATACTCCTGTTGATACGATAGCCGGAATGATTGCTGATGAAATGGCTATCGGTATGATTAACAAGAAAACCACTGCGGTTAGAGTTATTCCGGTAATCGGCAAGGGTGTGGGGGACAAGATATATTACGGCGGATTGCTCGGCGAAGCTCCTGTAATTCCGGTGAATAAACTTTCTTCAACTAAATTTGTACGACGCGGAGGAAGAATTCCGGCACCTATTCATAGTTTGAATAATTAATAAGTGTGATTTTATTTTTTGTTGAGTATCATCACGTGTATTATCTTAAAAAGTGTTACTCCCCGTTTGGTAATGAGAATTCAAACGTCGTGTAAGAATTTGCAATACTTTTTACATTAATACAACCACCGTGCGCGAGGATTGTCTCTTTGGCAACATATAATCCCAATCCTGTACCGACTTTTTTATGTTTTTTTGCATAAGAAATATATTTATCAAAAACTTCATTAGGATTAGGCAGATTAATTCCCGGCCCTGTATTTGTAATCGAAAAATGTGTTTCCTTTGCATTCTGATATAATTCAATGTCTATATTTGTTCCGAACGGTGCATATTCAACAGCATTACTCATAAGATTCAGTATTACTCTTGACATTTCCATTTCGTCTGCCATGACATTAATTTCCGGTTGAAGGCAGTGCAGAAAAATATTTTGCTTTTTGTCTTTTGATAAAAATTCAATCTGTTTTATGCAATTTTCTACAAGTTTTTTTATGCAAAGCGGACGTTTTACAATTTCTAACTTCCCGTTTTCGATTTTTGAGCGGGTAAGAATATTGTCTATCATCAACTTTGAATATTTAACGGAACTGAAAATCTGAGACATAATTTCTTCTTTATCAGACTCGCCTACTTTGTTATTCATTAAAAGGTTAAAAGCCATTATTGATGCGTTAACCGGTGTTTTCAAATCATGCGTGACCATTGCCAGAAAAGATTCTTTATTTTTCATATTTTCTACGTAATTTGATTTTATATTGATAAGGTGCTGAATTTCAGCTATCAGCACGTTATTATTGAAAGGTTTTGTCAAATATAAATCAGCCCCGTTTTTGTATGCGTGGTTAATATAATTTATGTCCTGCTTTTTGCCGATAAAAATAACTGACGGAGTGTGAACCTGTTTTTCTTCAAGCGATTTTATATATTTTAACAGTTTATAAAAACTTTTCAGTTTTTTCTTGCAGCAAAAAATGCAAACATCCGTTGATTGAAGCGAAAGAGTATTTGCGCCTGTGTTTATGTGGTCTATATTGCAAAATCTTAAATTAAACCGGTGTAAAGTACATTTGTAATAGGGAATGTATTTTTCATCCTCAACAATAACAAGAATTTTGGAGAGCTTTAAGTGGTTATTGTTCAATAACTGCGGTGGAATTTTATTCTCCTCATTTTTGTTATTTTGCCAGAGCATATATAGATTTTATATATAAAAAAGCAATATACAATTACCCATTATGGTAATATGTTTTGCTTAAAAAAAATTTGATGATAAAATTTTGTTATGGCAGACACAATGGAAGAATTAATATCTCAAATAAAAGACCGTCTTGATATAGTCGAAGTAGTTTCAGAACAGGTTATATTAAAGAAAAACGGGGGTCACTACTGGGGATTATGCCCGTTCCACAAAGAAAAAACCCCTTCATTTTCAGTTAATCCGAGTCTCGGAATATACAAATGCTTTGGCTGCGGAGAGGGCGGCGATGCGCTTTCTTTTATAATGAAAACCAAAAATATTGAATTTATGGATTTGATAAAAGAACTCGCGGAGAAATACGGGCTTGAAATGCCTGCCAGACTGAAACGCGAGGGCGGCTCAAAAGATTTGAAAGAACAAATGATGTCAGCCTGCCAAAAAGCCGCTGAATTCTATCATAAACGACTTTTGAAAGATGTATCCACAGAAACCGGAAAAGTTTTGAAATACCTTGAAGGCAGAGGTATTTCAGAAGAGATTATAAAAAAATTTACGCTTGGTATAGCCCCGAAATCGTACACCTCGCTTTATGACACATTAAAAAGCGAATTTTCAAACGATATTCTTGAAAAAGCCGGCTTGATTTTAAAAGACCGTGATAACAAATATATAGACCGTTTCAGAAACCGTGTCATCATTCCTATCCAAAACGAATTCGGCGACTATGTGGCTTTCGGTGCGCGTGCAGTTGAAGAAGGACAATCACCAAAGTATCTGAATTCGTCAGATTCATATATATATAATAAAAGTAAACTTCTCTACGGGCTTTATACGGCAAAAGATGCAATAAAAGCTGATGACAGCGTGGTTTTAATGGAAGGATATTTTGACGTAATCTCAGCTCAGGCGCACGGCATAGAAAACTGTGTAGCATCCTGCGGAACAGCCTTAACATCAGAACACGTTAAACTTCTGTCACGTTACACAAAATCAAGAAGAATTTATCTGTCGTTTGATACGGATTCTGCAGGCCAGAAAGCTACCGAACGCGGTGCGGAGATTATCAGAGAAGCCTTTGAAGGACTTGGCGACATCAAACAATTTGATGAAAGTTACGCTGCCTCGTCATCTTCTGAGGACAGATATTCTTGCGAAATAAGAGTTATCGCCCCTCCGGAAGGCAAAGACCCTGATGAATTCATAAGAACGGCCGGTGCTGACAGCTACAAAATGTATATGCAAAAAGCTCCGCTTTTGATTGATTTTCAGATAAATAATATAATTAAAAGTAAGAACGAGATTAAAACACCTCTCGATAAAACAAATATTGTAAAGAAAATTATACCCGTTCTTCAGGAAATAAAAAACGATATTGTTAGAGCAGAATATGTAAAAATGGTGGCGCATGCCCTTGATATAAACGAATCTGCACTGATGAGCGAGGTGCAAAAATCATTTGTTTCGACGAGCCGTGCTTCGGAAAATATTGTTAAGATTGTAACAAAAAATTCATCAATTCTCGAAAAAGCGCAAAAAAATTTATTGAGCATTTTTTTTGTAGCAGACAATCGTTTTAATTTGCAGCAAACGGCTGAAATGATTGGCCAAATGCAATTTGATAACGAAACGTTAATAATTGTAAAATCTACAATTGACAAATTAATATGTAGCGTAAATAATGTAAAAGAATTGATTGAACATTTATATACGGAATTTCTTCAAAAGCCGGAAGCACAGAAGGTTTTAACGAGTTTAATAACAACATCGGAAATGTACGGACACCTGTCTGAAAATGACATGCAAACAGCTATAGAAGAAACAAAACGCAAAATAAATCAAATTCAAATGGAAAAAGAACGCGAACAGTTAAGAAATTTGTACAAAAGCGCAAATGATGATGATATAGAAGCCCTAAAACTTCAGATGCAGCTAAGAGATAAAATAAATAACAGAAAATCGGAGAAAATGAATGACTAAAAAAAGACAACCCAACTCCTCAATAGTAAGTATTTTGGATGAAGATAATCTGGATTTACATGAAATTGATGAGGATGGAGCATTAGGCTCTGACAATGATGGCGTGAATTATATGAACATGGACATCAGTACTGATAACATCGAAGACATTGTTACCGAAAAAATGGGTAATAAAATGAACCTTGACGATATCTATATGATGAATGATTCTACAGAGGAAGAAGAAAGCGATTTTGAACTTCCGAAAGGCATAGCCGTTGATGACCCTGTAAGACTTTATCTTAGAGAAATAGGAAGAATAAAACTGTTGTCAGCAAATGAAGAAATTGAACTGGCAAGAAAAATTCTTCAAGGCGGCACACCTGGTGCTATTGCAAAAAGAAAACTTGTACAGGCAAACTTACGTCTTGTTGTAAGTATCGCTAAAAAATATGTAGGCCGCGGCATGCTATTCTTAGACCTTATTCAGGAAGGCAATCTCGGCTTAATCCGCGCCGCTGAAAAATTTGACCACGAAAGAGGATTCAAATTTTCAACTTATGCAACATGGTGGATAAGACAGGCAATTACAAGAGCTATTGCGGATCAGGCAAGAACAATCCGTATTCCTGTCCACATGGTAGAAACAATTAATAAATTGAAAAAAGTTACCCGCCGTCTGGCTCAGGAACTTTCAAGAAAACCGACCGAAGATGAACTGGCAATTGAAATGAATGTTTCAATTCCGAAACTTCGCGAAATCATTAAAATCGCACAAGAACCTCTCTCTCTTGAAACACCAATAGGTAAAGAAGAAGATTCACGCTTAGGCGATTTTATTGAAGACAAAGAAGCAGATGCACCGATTAAGACCGTAGCGTCAGAACTTTTGAGAGAAGATTTGGCAGAAGTTCTCTGCACACTTTCTCCAAGAGAACGTGATGTTTTGAGACTTCGTTTCGGTATGGACGACGGACGTCAAAGAACTCTGGAAGAAGTCGGCCAATTATTCGGTGTAACCCGTGAACGTATCAGACAAATCGAAGCAAAAGCTTTGAGAAAATTACGTCACCCGAACAGAAGCAAACGCTTGAGAGAATATGTAGAATCATAAAATTTAAAAAAGCTCCCTTAATTGGGGCTTTTTTAATGTATACATGTTATAATAAAAGATATGAAGAAATACGGATTCAGTTTATCGGAAGTATTAATAACTCTTAGTATAATAGGTGTTGTTGCTGCATTCACAATGCCTGTGCTTATGACGCATTACCATGAAAAAGAAACCGTAGCCCGATTGAAAAAAGTTTATTCAACCATCCAGACAGCATATAATTACACAATGATGGAAGAGGGGCCGACAAAGTTCTGGGGAGCGCTTCGCGGTGTTGAATCAGGAGGAGAGCTTGTTCTGCTGGACAAATTTTCAAAATACATGCGTTTTACAAAAATTTGCGGGCATGAAAAAGGATGTTTTCCAGACTGCCATTACCTTACAGTAAAAGATACCGAATATGCAAACTGGAATGAACTCGGCGACAGGGCAAAAGCTATTTTGCCTGACGGAACGCTTATAATGTTTAATATGACAAAAGCAGGCGAATCTGATGCCCAAATATACGTTGACCTGAACGGATTTAAAGGGCCTAATAAGCTTGGCGATGATTTTCATTATTTTTTTGTTTACGGTGACAAAATTGTACCTGCCGGAGCTCCGGAAACACAGGGAGAGGATTATTTTGTGCAGTATTGTTTGACTGAGAAGGGTTATGGCTGCACAGCATGGGCTTTATATAATGAAAATTTGGATTATTTACACTGTACTGATTTGGCTTGGGATGGCAAAAAAAGTTGTAAATAAACTTCTGTATTGTGGGGTATAAATTTATAGAATATCAAGCGGGTCAACATCTACAGCCATTCTGATATCTTTGGGCACACTCATTTTAGAGAGAAAACTTGATATAAACTGATGTCCTTTGTCATCAAGTTTATTTTTGATAAGAATTTGAAATCTGTAAAGTCCGTTAATTCTTTCAATCACGCACGGCGTTGGGCCGAGGACTTCAAGGCGTTCTGAAATTCCGTATTTTTCAATCATTGTGCACAGGCGGAGAGCAATTTCCTGAGCGGATTTTTCGGCGCGGAAGTTGTTCTCGCTGCTTAGAATTATTCTGATAATCTGGCTGAACGGAGGATAATCAAACTCTTCCCTTGCAACTATTTCAGCATCATAAAATTCACGGTAATTTTGAGATTTGGCGCTTGCAAGTGCGTAATAGTCCGGATTATATGTTTGGAAAAACACTTTTCCGCTGAATTCTCCGCGTCCTGCACGTCCCGCAACCTGTGTCAGGAGTTGAAACCCTCGTTCCGATGCCCTGAAATCAGGCAGGTTAAAACTTGCATCTGCCGAAATTACCCCGACTAAAGTGACATTAGGATTATCCAAACCCTTTGCAATCATCTGTGTTCCGACAAGAATATCAATATCTCCCTTTTGAAAACGTTCCAAAAGTCTGATATGCTCCCCTTTTTTTACCATAACATCGCTGTCAACGCGTTCAACATTATAATCAGGGTATAGTTCTTTTATGTACATTTCGATTTTTTGAGTTCCGGTGCCGCTGTTTTTGAGTGCATCCGAGCCGCAATCAGGGCAGAAATCAGGGAAAGATTGTTCGTGATTACAATAGTGGCATTTGAGTTTCTGGTCTTTAGCATGCCATATCATAGGGATAGCACAATTCGGGCAGCCTATAACATAACCGCAGGCCTGACATTGTGTAAACGTTGAAAATCCGCGGCGGTTAATCAGTAAAATTACCTGCTGACCTGCATCAAGTGTTGCCTGAATTTCTGCCTGCAGAGGTTTTGAAATAATATTTTTATAAGCTGCGCGACCGTATTCCTGCATATTAATAACGGTTACAGGCGGAACTTTCGCGTCGTTGTAACGTTTTGTAAGTTCAAAAAGGTTTCCCGAGTTCAGTGCCCTGTAATAAACCGAAATATCAGGGGTAGCAGAACCCAAAATCAACGGACAGTTGTGAAATTCGGATAGTTTTTTTGCAACGACTTTAGCATCATACCTTGGTGCAGGAGAAGTTTGTTTGTAAGCACTTTCATGCTCTTCGTCAATTATAATAAGTCCTATGTTCTGGAGCGGAGCAAAAACAGCGGAGCGAGCGCCTGCGAGAATTTTTATTTCGTTTCTGTAAAGTTTTTGCCAGACATCGTAGCGTTCTCCGTCAGAGATGCTGCTATGCCAGATTGCGACGTCTTTTGTCCCGAATTTTTTCGCAAGCCGTTTTGTCAGTTGAGATGCAAGTGCGATTTCAGGTGCAAGAAATAGAACATTTTTTCCTGCCTTAATTGTGTCGTCGATTAGTTTAAAATAAACTTCGGTTTTTCCGGATGCCGTAACCCCGTGCAGAAGTATCGGCTGACTAATAACAGGTGTAACTTGTTCAATGTTTGTAGCTTCGGTTTGTACGGGGGTTGATGTCAGGGAATCTTTTATTTTGGCTTTAATGCCCTCATACACTTTCTGCTGCTCCGGAGATAATTCAAATAAAGGTTCTTTTTCTGTTATGTGTAAAATGTCGAGCGGATTGCGATACAGTTCTTCAGAGGTTAATTTAAGGCATCCTGCATCAGCAAGTTTTTTTACGGTGGCACGTGTTGTTTTAGCCATTTTTTCAAAGATTATGACAGGAGTTTTTCCCATTTCTTTTAGAATTTCAAGAACTTCAATTTGGCGTTTTGTAGCTCCGTCAAATGTTACAAATTCAACCGCCTGTTCTGTTTTGGAAGCTTTTTCTATTAATTTTAAAGGAATAGCGGCATTCAAAACCGTCACTAAATCGCAGCAGTAGTAATTTGCAACCCATTCAAGAAGTTTCAGGTAATCTATTGTAAAAAGCGGAGTTTCATCAAGAATTTTGCTGACCTTTTTGGCCTTAATCTCAGGCGGCAGATAGTCGGAAAATCCTACGCAGAACGCATTAATCAGCCCCTGTCTTCCAAAAGGCACAAGAATAGCCTGACCGATTTGGATTTTGTCCTGCATTTCTTCGGGAATAATATAGCTGTATGTCTTAACCCCGAGACCTTTAATATTTACAAGTGCAAGAGCGTATTTGTATTTTGGTGTTTCTTCAAATAAATTTATTTGCATAATTGATTTTTAGAGTAAATAAGTGAATAAATTCGTTAATACGCTGACCCGTCAAATATCAATTTGAAACAGTATGATAACAACTTATTCACTTATTAACCTGTTCACTTATTAACTTTTAATAACTACTCAGCCATAAATTCTTTTTTGGCTTCTTCAATGGCTTCAGAGAGAATATCAAGCTGTTCAGGTGCAAAAGTAACACCTTTTTTAGTCGGCAGCCATGTTGCACCGTCATCTGTTGTATAGAAAATTCTCAGGTTAAAATAGCTTTTGCCTTTGTATTCGCTTACTGAGATTTGTAATTGTTCTGTATCGTTTCTTTGAATTGTAGCCAAAATTTTAGAATCTGCCATTCTCAATCTCCTTATAAAACTTAGTACAAATAAATGATAGCACAAATAAACGGATTTTATGGTAAAATAAACTTATGATTGAAAGATATTCACGCGAAGAAATGAAAAATATCTGGTCTCTCCAGTCCAAGTTTGAATACTACCTGAAAGTAGAAATAGCTGTTTGTGAAGCTTATGCACAAATCGGAACAATTCCGAAAGAGGATGTTGAGCAGATAAAAAAACTTGCTAAATTTGATGTCAACAGAATTGACGAAATTGAACGCGAAGTCCGCCATGACGTAATCGCATTTCTTACAAACGTAAATGAAAGTCTCGGGGATTTGGGACGTCACGTCCATGTCGGGTTAACAAGTTCCGATGTAATTGATACGGCATTTGCGATGCAAATTCAGGATAGCGGCAATATTATTCTGGCAGATTTAGACAAAGTTATATTTTCAATCAGAGAACTTGCCAAAAAACATAAATATACGGTTTGCATCGGACGTTCTCACGGTGTACATGCAGAGATTATGACTTTCGGTGTAAAATTATGCAGCTGGATAGACATTCTTGAACGCCAGAGAGATAATTTTGCCCACGCAATGGAACAGGTGCGGGTCGGACAAATTTCAGGCCCTGTAGGAACTTACAGTAATATTTCTCCTGATGTTGAGCAGATTACCTGCAAAAATTTAGGACTGAAGCCTGCAAGAATTTCAACACAAATTATTGCAAGAGATTATCACGCATACTTTATGCAATCACTTGCCCTCATCGCAAGTGTACTGGAACAGTTTGCAACGGAAATACGCCACCTCCAGAGAACGGAAGTTCTGGAAGTAGAAGAGGGGTTTGCAAAAGGCCAGAAGGGTTCAAGCGCAATGCCGCATAAGAAAAATCCGGTCTTAAGCGAAAATCTATGCGGGCTTGCAAGAGTTGTCAGAGCAAATTCGATTGTCGCGCTTGAGAATATTCCGCTCTGGCATGAAAGAGATATTTCTCACAGTTCCGCAGAACGCATAATCTTTCCTGACAGTCTGACGCTTGTAGATTTTATGCTCGACAGATTTAACGGAATTGTGGAAAATCTTGTTGTGCACGAAGACAACATGCTTAAGAATACCGAAAAATTCGGCGGAATTATTTTCTCGCAAAAAGTTCTGCTTGAACTTGTCAACAAAGGGCTTTCAAGAGATGAAGCTTACAGAATTGTTCAGCGCAACGCGCTTGATGCGTTTGAAAATCACGGAGATTTCAAAGCAAACCTTTTATCTGATGAAGAAGTGCTTACATACCTTTCACCTGACGAAATCGAGGGGATTTTTGACAAAGAACAATTTCTGCAAAATATAGAAACCATATACAACAGGATTTTATAAAAATCTTGCTTTATCCGTGAATATAAGCTAAAATTTTGATATCAAGAGGTAATTGAAAATTATGGCAAAGTTAAATATATCCGTATGCATGGGAAGTTCTTGTTTTGCCCGCGGCAATAACGAGAATCTTGAATTTATAGAACAATATATAAAAGACAATCATCTGGAAGCGGAAATAGATATTACGGGCATACGCTGCGAAGGCAAATGCGCAACCGGCCCGAATATTACGGTTAATGGAATTGAATACAGCGAAGTAGACATTGATAAAATAAAAAATATTCTTGCTGAAGCTGCTCAAACCAAATAGATTTTAAAAATTAGCTAAAATCAGGAGTTTATATGAATAAACAAAATGCGGTCTACACACTTACAAATGAATGCCACGACTGTTATAAATGTGTACGTGAATGCCACGTAAAAGCGATTAAAATAGAAAACGGCCACGCATCTGTCATCCCTGAACGCTGTATAGCCTGCGGCGCATGCGTAAAAGCCTGCCCTGCAAATGCAAAACGTGTCAGAAGCGACATCGACAAGGCAAAAAATTTAATCCTTGCTCAAAAAGATGTTTACGTCTCTCTTGCGCCTTCGTGGAAAGGGGTTTTTGAATACGCCGAAGACAAAATGATTTCATTACTGAAAGCTCTTGGTTTTAAAGGTGTATCTGAAACAGCTCTCGGCGCTCAGGAAGTTTCCATCAGAACGGCAGAAATCCTGAATGAAGCTGAAAAAGGATTGTTTATCTCAAGTGCCTGTCCTGTTGTTGTTGATTATATAAGACTTTATCAGCCTAAATATGCTAAATACATTACGCCGATTGGTTCACCGGCAATGACACATGCACAAATGCTTAAAAATAAATTCGGCGAAGATATTTCAATTGTCTTTATCGGGCCTTGCATTGGCAAGAAAAACGAAGCCGCCAAAAGTCATCTGATTGATGTTGCACTGACTTTTGAAGAATTAAAAGTCTGGATGCACGATGCGATTGATGACAGTTCTGAGGTTAAAGTTAATTCGGATAACCATTTTGTGCCAAACCATGCTTACGAAGGAGCTTTGTATCCTATGGACGGCGGGATGAACGAAACAATCCGCCGTATAGGCGTGAAAAAAGAAGTGCAGCTTTTGAATATCTGCGGGTTGGAAACAATAGAAAAAGCCCTTACGAACCTGAATCCTGACAAGCTTGATGTTCCTCTTTTTGTGGAAACTCTGGCATGTGAAGGCGGATGTGTCGCAGGGCCTGCAATATCAACGGACAAAGCAGGAATAAGCGTAATTTCCGATGTTTTAACCAACATTAAAAACAGAGAATTTATTCCTAAAAAGCCTGCTGTTGTGGTCGATATGGATGTAAGCCCGTCTGAGGTTACTTACAAAGAATATCCGCTTGAAGATATTTTGAAGACATTGAAAAAAATCGGTAAACACACGGTAGACGATGAATTAAACTGCGGCGGCTGCGGTTATCCGACCTGCCGCGATATGGCGGTTGCACTCCTGAACGGGGACGCTGAAACTTCAATGTGCGTTTCTTATATGAGAAAAATTGCGATGAGAAAAGCCGCAGCACTCGTTCGCTGTATGCCTGCAGCCGTTGTTATGGTGGATAATAACTTGAATATTCTGGAAGCTAACGAAAGCTTTATGAGAATGTTTACAGGCGATATGTACGAAATCTTTAAAGCACGCCCTGACGGAATGACAGGTGCTGCTATCGAAAGAATAGTCGACTTTTCCGAAATATTCAAAACTATTCTTAAATCAGGAAAAGACCTGCATAAAGAACGTTATCCGAGCAACAACCGTCTTTACGACATAAGCGCATTCACCATTGAAGAAAACGAAATCGTAGGCGCTGTCATTACAGACGTTACACAATCCGAAACAAACCGTGAAAAGATTTCCCAGAAAGCTCACGAGGTTATCTCCAAAAATATCTCAATTGTTCAGGAAATAGCCTGTCTTTTAGGGGAACACATGGTCGAAACGGAAACACTTTTGAGTTCTATCGCTAATGACTTTGACGATAAAGATGAGGATGAGGCATAGTGTTTATAGATATCGACTGCAGCCAGTTAAAAAAATATAACCAGAATGCCTACGGGGATTATTTTGTTTCCAAAAGATACCCCGATGAATCCCGTTTGATTGCAGTGCTTTCCGACGGTCTCGGCAGCGGGATTAAAGCAAACATTCTCTCTTGTATGACAGCAACAATGCTTTTGCGATTTATTGAGAGCGAACAGATTTCAATAAGAAAAGCCGCAGAAATTGTTATGAACTCGCTTCCCGTTTGTAAAGTAAGACGTATAAGCTACTCTACCTTTTCTGCAATAGACTGCTATGATGACGGAGTTGCAAAAATTGTAGAAGAGGGCAACCCGCAATTTTTATGGATTAGAAATAACGAAGTCCTTGAACCTGAATATGAATCTATTCAATCCAAAACATTCAAAAACAGATGTATGAAAGTTTATAAACTCCGTCCGAAACTCGGCGACCGTTTTATTTTCTGCTCCGACGGTGTAACACAGGCAGGACTCGGCGGCGGCAGACTGAAACTCGGACTCAGACGCGACGGGCTGATTGTACTTGTAAAAGATAAACTTGCCGAACATCCTGATATTTCCAGTTCCGAACTTTCGCAGTACATAATTCAACAGGCAAGAAATATTGAAACAGACCGCCAGCCGAAAGATGATATTTCCGCATGCGTTCTGTATTTTAGAGAACCGAGGGAAGCTCTTGTATTTACGGGGCCGCCTTATCACCAGCAAAAAGATGCCCAGTATGCCCAAATGTTTGCGAATTTTAAAGGCAAAAAAGCAATTTGCGGAGGGACTACTGCCAACTTAATCTCACGCGAGCTTAACCGTCCTATTACAATGGATACAACTATCAGTATCGGTAAACTTCCGGCATGCTCTTATATGGAGGGTGTTGATCTTGTGACAGAAGGCGTTCTCACGCTTACAAAAGCTCTGGAGTATCTTGAGGCTAATACCCCTGATGTTGACAACGCCGCCGGAAAGCTGGTAAAATTTTTGTTAGATAGTGATTGCATTAATTTCATGGTTGGTGCAAAATTAAATCAGGCTCACTATGATCCCGCCCTCCCGATTGAAATAGAAATCAGGAAAAATATTATCAAAAAAATGGCGGATATGCTTCAAAGTAAATATTTCAAAAAGGTAAACGTACAATTTATTTGAGGATTTCCTCAGGAAGGTAAGATGATGATGGAAAAGAAAATTAGTGTCAAAGTTTGTTTAGGTACAACATGTTTTGTAATGGGTTCTGCAAATTTACAGGAATTAATAGACACAGTTCCGGCAAAATACGGCGACAAAGTTGAAGTTTCCGGCGTTCCTTGCCTCGGCCTCTGCTCTATTGACTGGGAATTCTCAAAAGCTCCTTACGTTAAAGTTGATGAGGACGTTATCAAAGAAGCTACCGTTGAAAAAGTTTTAAAAGCGATAGATGCAAAATTAAATAAATAATAACTAGAAAGTTGGAGAAAAATGGCGATTAACACCCCTAAACAAACATCACATTTGAAACGTGAAATACTGGTAAGATTAATAAAGGCATTTTTAAGCGACGATTTCGCGGAAAATACCCGCTTAATCCCGTTTGATATGCGCCCGAAAGGCTGCGAAGTGCCTTACAGATGCTGTGTCCATAAGGAAAGAGCAATCCTGAAAGACAGAGCTGTTGCAGGTCTTGGTATGGCTATTGAAGATGTGGAAGATTCAACACTTCTTTCAACTCTGGCTGAAAAAGCACTTGACAGAACCGAACCTGAAGCAAATCCTTTGACAGTACTTACAACTGCCTGCAAAGGCTGCGTTCCTGCAAGAATTTATGTAACCGACCTCTGTCAGGGTTGTGTTGCAAGACCTTGCGTTAATACATGCAAATTTGGTGCAATCAGTGTTATTAACGGAAAATCCGTTATTGATCCGGCAAAATGTAAAAATTGCGGGATGTGTGCTCAAGTTTGCCCTTATCAAGCTATTACAAAAATCATCGTTCCTTGCGAAAATGCCTGCCCTGTCGGTGCTATTGCCAAAGATGAAGATGGTCACGCAAAGATTGATTTTGATAAATGTATTTCCTGCGGTAAATGCGTAAGCGCTTGTCCGTTCGGTGCAGTTCACGAAAAATCACAAATAATTGATGTCCTGAAAAATATTAAAGCAGGCAAGAAAGTTATTGCAATGCTTGCACCTGCAATTATGGGGCAATTACCTTGCACACCTGCGCAACTTAAAAAAGCTATCCTTGATTTGGGATTTGCCGATGTTGTGGAAGTCGCTCAGGGGGCTGATGTTACAACAAAAACAGAAGCTGCTGAGTTTGAAGAAAGACTGCTCCACGGCGCAGAATTTATGACAACTTCCTGCTGCGCAGGCTATAATGAGCTGGTTGACAAACATATCCCTGATATGAAACCTTTCCGCTCTAATACACATACACCGTTGTATTATACGGCGGAAATTGTTAAAAAAGCTCATCCGGATGCTGTTACGGTGTTCTTTAGCCCTTGTGTTGCCAAGAGAAAAGAGGCAATGAAAAATCCTGAGGTCGATTATGTTCTGAATTATGAAGAACTCGGCGCATGGTTTATTGCTGTCGGAACACAATTAGATCAATGTGAAAGTTCGGAATTTGAAGTTCAGGCTTCTAAAGAAGGCAGAAACTACGCTGTAACAGGCGGTGTTGCAAAAGCTGTTCAAACACTTTTGCCGGAAGATTTGCCTACTTATCCGGTCGTAATTAACGGACTTGATAAACAATCTATCCGTGATTTGAAAAAATACGCTAAAAACGGTGTATGCGAACTCGGTAATTTGATAGAAGTTATGGCTTGTCCGGGCGGCTGTTTGGGCGGTAATGCCACTGTTAACAGCTATAAAGCTGCTTTAAAACAGCTTACTGGTTATGTTGAAAGCAGTGAAACCATAAAAACTCAAATTGAGCATTAATAATTTTCAACAAATGATAAATCTAAAAACACCGCTTATCTCAAGCGGTGTTTTTTAATGTTTATTTTGTCTGAATTTGCTACTTAATAACTTCAATGAATTCGTAATCGTTCAGATAAGGCATGTGAGCTTCCGTAATCAATTCCCCGGGTAAAAGAATTGCAATACCCGGCGGGCACTCTGCGATTACTTCGGCTGAAATTCTGCCGATAGCCTGTGATTTCGGAATAGTTTCTTTTTCCGAGTAGAAAGCTTCTCTGAGACTCATTTCAATAATCGGAGTCAGCATAGGCATATGTTTTTTGTTTTCAAGGTGGCATATATCCGAATAATGAGTTTCATCAATCTTTTTAAGGCTGTCTACAAGATATTGGATATCGGAACGTTTGTTTCCGATATTTGATAAAAGAAGTAATCCGGCATCAGATGCGCTTTCCACTTCAATATTAAAATCAATTTCCAAAATGGATTCCAGACGTTTTCCGGAAAGACCGTCAGCCTTTATAAACACTTTTGTTATATCTGTTTTGTAGCCAAAATCCGGAGTTAAGTGGTGTATATGTTCCATTTTATCAATTTCACGTCTGAGGAATTTGGCATTTGCAACCGCACGGGCAAGTTGTTTTTTGCCGCGCGGGCTTTCAAGATTTGCACGAGCCGCATCAAGGCTTGCAAGAAGCATTAAAGACGGGCTTGTTGTGTGTAAAAGTTTTAAAGCTTTTTCAACCGCATCAACATCCAGCATAGAACCGTGGGCGATGTGGAGCATTGAACTCTGGCTCATACTTCCGCCGGTTTTATGAAGTGAATGGACAACCGCATCAGCACCCAGATGCAGGGCAGATGTCGGAAGATGTTCGTTAAAATTCCATAAGCAGGCGTGTGCTTCATCAACAATCAGAGGCACTCCGTATTTTTTGCAGATAGCTGCAATTGATTTGATATCGGAGACAACGCCTTCGTATGTCGGGTTTGTAATCCAAACCATGGAAACATCGTCGTGGGTGTGCAGCATTTCTTCAACAGATTCAGGGCTTACGTTCCCCCAGATGCCCCAATCTTCAAATCTGTTAGGGATAAGCCACAGAGGTTCTGCACCTGATATAATCATTCCTGTTAAGACAGAGCGGTGGCAGTTACGGTTTGTAATAATTTTTTGGCCTTTTTTAGTTAATCCCATTGCAAGTGCAAGATTGCCTGCAGTTGAGCCGTTGAGTAAGAAGAAAGTTTTTTTAGCGCCGAAAGCTTTTGCGGCAAGTTCCTGAGCTTCTTTTATAGGGCCTGTTGCAGGGTGGAGTGTACCGAGATTGTCAAATTCATCGGTTGTATCAACACACAGAGCTTTGCGCCCTATAAGACTTTTAAATTCAGGCAGAGCGCCGTTTCCTTTTGTATGTCCCGGAATGTGGAACTGATACGTAGGGTTTTCATAAGCTTTTTTCAGGGCTTCTACTATCGGGGCAGCAACTTTTGTTGACTGTTTTCTTTTAGTTATTGTTCTTGTTACACTTGTCATAATTATAATATACAATAAAAAAATTATGAATTTCAAGTACTTTTATGATATAGTTAATATTTGTGAACCGTTTTTTTGGAATAGCTATAATAACAGCAGCGCTATTGCTTTCTCCGTCGGCTTTTGCAAAGAATAAAGCTGATAAAATTACCCCTGTTCAAATTCAAAATCAACCTCAGGATGTTGTGGAACTTGATATATCAAAATCGGATTCAAAAACAGAAGAGGCTAAACGTAATTTTTATGACAGTGACAGAGCTATGGATAACGCAGATGTCGAATTCTCTATGTTTGATAACCTTATAGACAGAGATAAAGACAGCGACCATCCTTTTAAAATTGAGGAAGAATCACTTTTCGGACGTATCTACAAAAAAGAATTAACAAGAACATCAATTCCTTCTTATCTTTTGCAGGATGAATTAACTTTTAAATACAAAAGAGGTCCGGTTGATAAAGTACAGTTTTACGGTGCGTTTCAAGGGAATTTTAACAGCTTGTTTACCCCGTCGGATTATGATTCCGAATACGATTTGAATGTTTTGGAAGCAGGTGTAATCGGTGATTTTAAGGACAAAAGCACTGATTTTAAATTGCAGTTTAATTTTAAAAATTCCGAACATTATACATTTTTGCAGGGGCTTGTGACGGATGCTTATATAATGAACACTTACATTCCGCACCACAAAATAATAGTTGGTAATTCCAGAAATCAGGTCGGTGTTGACGGCGGTGCAAGTACATATACACTTCCGTTTGCATTCCGTTCTCAGATTGCAAGAAATTTCGGTAACACGAGAGCGCTCGGTCTGCGTGTTGTAGGAAATTATGATTTGATTGACTACAGTTTGGCATTGAATACTTCTGACAGGTTTTTCCGAACATTTTTTGCCGGGCCTGAATTCACAGGCTGGGTTAACTTCAAGCCGCTTGGCAAAACTGACGGGAAATACGGAAATTTTGTAATCGGCGGCGGTTTAAACGCAGGGCATAACAATACTGATTATGTTGTCGGAGGTGCTTATGTCGGATACTCTTACAAAAAGTTTGCCGCAAATTTTGAATACGCAATCGCCGACGGTTACAACGGAAGGGTTACAAGTACAGATAAAGCAACTGGTTTTTATACAACGCTTTCTTACCGTTTAACACAAAAACTCCATGTGCTTGCAAGATTTGACCAATTTGATCCGAACAGGGATATTTCGGGAGATTTAAAGCGTGAATACACTGCTGGTTTAAATTATTTTATAAAAGGTCAGGCTCTGCGTTTAATACTCAACTATGTTTTCTGCCAGAATGAGAATGCCGAAGACAGCCACAGAATTATTTTCGGCACGCAAATTGTATTGTAATGTAATAAAAGCAGACTATTCTTCCGCTTTTTTATCAAATTTTTGAAGTCTTGCAAAGTCATTGCGGATTTCGTTAGCTTTTGCTTCGAGCTTGTTATACACCTGCGAATTTATCTCGCCGCCCATTAAAATAAGTACTGATGTATAATACAGCCAGACCATAAGCACTGCAAATGCACCGATAGTTCCGTAAACAAAGTTGTATGTTTTTAAGTTGTTGATGTATACAGAAAATCCCCATGAGCCGACAAGCCAGAATATACAGAAAAATAAAGTTCCCGGTAAAGCGCTGGTTCGTTTGAATTTCTCATTTCCGCGCAAATCAGGCAGAATGTAATAAATTAAAAATGCCATAAAATACAATGCTAAAAATGCAACAGGCCAACGTAAAGTCAAAAGCATAATCGCAATTTTATTTGACATATGAAAATGGTTTACAAAGAAATTCACGATGACTTTACCGAATACAATCAAGTTTACGCTCAAAAAAGTCACCATTGTCATTACAAAAACCATTACGAGAGAGAGGAGTCTTGTATAGACAAAACTTCTTGTTTCTTCGACCTTGTACGCTCTGTTCAAACCTTTTAAAACAACAGCCATAGCATTTGTTGAAAGTATTATAGTAATTCCGACGCCAATGTAGGCCATTAATTTCCCGTGAGAGAAAATCATAGCTTCAGACAGAACCGTCCGGATTAAATCCATTGCCTGCTGCGGCATTACGTTTGATAAAACCCTTAAAAGCGGATCCATTAATGATTTGTTGCCAAGCCAACCAAATACCGCAGTTAAAAATAACATAAACGGAAAAATTCCGATAACTGCCATAAAACCCATTTCAGCAGCCATTCCGTAGAAATCATTCCTGATTACGGATAAAATTAATCTTGTCAGCCCTTTGAAAAAGCCGCAGAGAATTTTATTGCATTTTACTGTTTTAATACATTTTCTTATTAACTTCATCCAATACTTTCCTAACAGTATCTTCCACGGAAGATTTCACCACACACCCCGCAGCAAGAGTATGTCCGCCCCCTCCGAAAGCAGTGCATACTGCCGCAACATCCACTCCTTTGCTGCGCATAGAAACTTTTGAAATATTATGTCCCGATTGTTTTACGACAAAAGCGACTTCTGTTGAATTAATTGCACGAAGCCGTTCGGTCAGTCCTTCCGTACAATCATCTCCGGCATTAAATTTTTCAATATCTTTTTTGTAAACAGTAGTGTAAACAATTTTGTTATCAGGAGAAAAAACGGCTTTTTCAATGCAATATGCCTGTAAGAGCACCTGACTTTTAGGATTTGATTCATAGCAGTATTTGTAAATTTCCGCAGGTACAACTCCGATTTTGACAAGTTCGGAGGCATATTTCATTGCTCTTGAGGTCGTGTTATTGAATCTGAATGAGCCTGTATCAGTAAGGATTGCCGTATACAAACACTTTGCCGTATCAAGAGAAATTGTCCAGCCAAGCTCCTTCATTACTCCGTATAAAATTTCACCGGTAGAACTTGCATCAGCTTCAATGATATTTAAATCTCCGTAAGCGTTATTTGTCTTATGGTGATCAATATTTACGGTACATTTTGCCCTGTCAAAAAGAGTCTGCCCGTCGCAAATTCTGTCGATTGCCGCAACATCTACATTTATTACAAGGTCATACTCCCTTGATTTATCAATTTCATCTATGCATTTAGATTCTTTTACAAGCGGCAAAAATTCATAAATTTTAGGCAGGTTTGATATAAGCAGGGTATCGCATTTCTTTTTAAAATTATCTTTAATCGCGCCTGCAAGACCGCACATTGAGCCTAGAGTGTCGCCGTCAGGGTTTATATGGGATATAATCAATATATTTTTGGACGATTTTATGATATCATTTAACTTAGAATAATCCATTTTCTGATTATACCATAAAAAATCGGGGTTACAAAAATAGTGAAGAAAGTTTTATACACGGATTTTGTTGAAATAGGCTCTATGATTGAAGAACTGCTTGAAAAGAAGGAGTTTAAAAAAGCCGTTACGCGTTCAAACCTGTATAAATTCTGGCGCAAAGTTGCGGGTGAAAAATTTGCGGAAAAATCAAAGCCGTATTCTATGCTGGGAGGCGGCGTTATGGTTATTGCGTGCGAAAACGCTATTGTCGCGCAGGAATTAATGCTTAAAAAAACTCAAATTTTAGTGAAATTTAAGCCATACCTTGAATCCTTGAAAATAAAAGTTACAGATTTGCGTTTTGACCCGAAAAAGTGGGAAGTTAATTGACACTCTGCTGCCCTTTTAATATAATTTCCGTATGGCTAAGATAATTAACGTAATAAAAGGAACAAAAGATATTTTGCCGCAGGATGTTGAACAGTGGCATATTTTAGAAAAAAACGCGCTTGAAGTTTTTTCAAAATACGGATACAAAGAAATCAGAACCCCTATTTTTGAAGCAACCGAACTTTTTGCACGCGGTGTAGGCGATACAACAGACATAGTAAACAAAGAAATGTATACGTTTGAAAAGAGCGAGCGTTCTTTGACACTTCGTCCTGAAAATACTGCAGGTGTTGTTCGTTCTTATATTGAAAACGGTATGTCGCGGCTTTCATCGCCGGTAAAACTCTGGTACAAAGGCCCTATGTTCAGATATGAACGTCCTCAGGCCGGAAGACAGCGCCAGTTTCATCAGGTCGGTGTTGAAATGTTCGGGATTAAAAATGCGACTGCTGACGCCGAAGTTATCCTGCTTGCAGTTAATTATTTGAAATCTCTCGGGCTTAATGATTTGGAAGTCGAGTTGAATTCACTCGGATGCCCGACCTGCCGTGAGGCTTATAAAGCCGCAATTAAAGAAGTTTTAAAACCTGAGTTCGACAATCTTTGCGAAGATTGCCAAAACCGTTATGAAAAAAATCCGCTCAGACTTTTGGATTGCAAAGTTGAAAGCTGTAAGGCAATTTTTGAAAAACCTGAAATTCAAAAAGTTATTCAATCGGATTTTATCTGTGAAGATTGCAGAACTCACTTTGAAGAGTTAAAATCATACCTCGACAAGCTCGGTGTAAAATATTCCATAAATAAACTTCTTGTAAGAGGATTGGATTATTACAACAGAACAGTTTTTGAAATCAAATCAAACAATCTCGGGTCTCAAAACGCTGTCTGCGGAGGCGGACGCTATGACAGTCTGGTAAAAAATCTCGGCGGGGAGGATACTCCTGCTGTCGGCTGGGCAATGGGTATGGAAAGATTAAATTCGCTTCTGCCTGTTCCGGAATCTCAATTACTTGACGGTTATATTGTTTCAACTTCATCTGCCGATGCGTTTGAACTCGCTGAAGAATTGAGAAATGACGGCTTTAAAATTGAGTTTGATCTTGCAAACAAAAAATTTACAAAACAGCTTGAAAAAGCTTCTAAAGTCGCCAAATACGCACTTATTCTCGGCGAAGACGAAATTAAATCAGGCACGGTTTCTGTCAAAAATCTCAAAACAGCCGAACAGGTTACGGTTGACAGAAATAAACTGAAAGGTATATTAATAAATGGTTAATCAGGCGGCAGAAAAAGTCGTAAAACACTTGTGTTTAACTTTTAGTAAAAAATTTGACGATTTTAAAGGATTATATCTTTTCGGCGCTTATC
Source organism: Candidatus Gastranaerophilales bacterium (assembly GCA_944324235.1). Lineage (GTDB taxonomy): Bacteria > Cyanobacteriota > Vampirovibrionia > Gastranaerophilales > Gastranaerophilaceae > CALUVN01. Next base: position 4,690 of record CALUVN010000029.1, on the reverse strand, counting down.
TCGAAAATTTCGTTGAAAACGACGAAGATATTGAAATCATCGCACTTTTTGAAACGGAAGACCGCTCAAAGCGCGAACAAATCTGGCCTTTAATCGGCAAAACCGAAACTGATTTTGACGTGACAATTGACCTCTATCCTTTTACGGAAGAATCTTTTAAAAAAGACGAAGACCTGTATAACGAAGTTATGGAAGAGGGTATTTTTTACAATCCTGCCGGTATAAGACAATAAAAACGCTTGCATAACACGCAAAAATGTTGTATAATATTTAACCGTAAAACGGCAAAAATAAGGGAATAAAAATGGACAAAATTACAATACGTTCAGACAGAAAAGATGATTACATTTTCCACTACAAAGGAGAAGAAGTTACCCTTGGCGCAGGAAAAATTATTAGTATAGCAAACGGCTTGAATGACGTTGTTCTGCCAACCTGTGCTATGAAAATTATTAATAACCTTATTGTCATTAAAGAAGACGTTAAAAAGCATTAATAAATCCCGGCCGTCTTTTGCGATATTTTTGTATTTATAAAACTGTCTTAATTCAGGCGGTTTAAATTCTGATGTTTTATTACGGAAAACATTCGCTCCGTTATGAAAAAAATTGAATGCCTGAAATAATAAACTTTTTCTTACCGCATCTGACAAATATGCTATAATAAAGTTGATGAACGAGAATCTGAAAGAAACATTAAAGCTTTTGCCGTCCCTGCCGGGATGCTATATTTACTATAATAAAGACAATGAAATAATCTACGTCGGTAAAGCAAAAATTCTCAAACGCCGCGTCAAAAGTTATTTCAACAAAAAACATGACAGTGTTAAAGTTCAGATTCTGGTCTCTCAAATCGAACGGCTCGAGTATATTATTACAAACACTGAAGTCGAAGCGTTGATTTTAGAGAGCCATCTTATTAAAAAGCACAAACCCCGATATAATATTCTTCTGAAAGATGATAAGAAATACCCGTATTTTCTTGTAACGGACGAGGATTTTCCGCGAATTTCCGTTGTCAGAAAAAAGAATATGAACCCTGAAAAAGGAAGATATTACGGGCCTTATACAGATGTTCGCGCAATGTATTCGACACTTGATTTTTTGAAGAAAATCTTTCCTCTGAAGCAGTGCAAAACTCCGAAATTTAAAGACCGTCCGTGCCTTTATTATCATATCGGCCGCTGCATGGCGCCGTGCCAGAATTTAGTTACAAGCGAGGAATACAAAAATATAGTTCATCAGGCGGAGTTGTTTCTTGCGGGCAAACAGACTGAGCTTATGAAACAGCTTATGGAACAAATACAGAAGTATTCTGATTCTCTGCAGTTTGAAAAAGCTGCACGCCTTAGAGACAGCTATCTTGACCTCAAAAAGACTCTTGAAAAACAAAAAGTTGTCTACGAAAATACAAAACTCAACGAGGATATTATTTCACTTATGGCGGAAGACGGAATTTTTGCAATAGTAATCCTTATGGTACGTGAAGGGCGGCTTATTGATAAAAAAGATTTTGTCTACGAGGTTGAGGAAGAAGACCGTACGGAATTTTTTGCAACCTTTTTCAAAGAATATTACAGTACACTTTCGCTTGAATTTCCTGACAAAGTCATCTCAAACGAACTGGAAGCTGTCGGCGAAAAAGCGCTTTACGAAGAGTGGCTCGAAATTCTTGCGGGTAAAAAGGTTAAAATCAGTTACGGTAAATCGGCTCAGGGAAAAGAACTTCAATCACTTGCGGACAAAAATGCAAAAGTTGTTCTCGATAATGCAAAACTTTCCAAAATGTCAAAAATCAGAGAAGATTTTAACGAAATCGGTTCATATCTTGCTGAAAAACTCCGGCTCAAAAATTTCCCTTACAGAATTGAATGCTATGACATTTCACATATTCAAGGCACGAATACCGTTGCTTCAATGGTTACGTTTATCAACGGTTTAAGCAAAAAGTCGGAATATAAAAAGTTCAAAATCAAAACAACAGAAGGTAAACCCGATGACTTTTTATCAATGAAGGAGGTTCTCACGCGCAGACTTTCGCATCTGGGTGAGAAGAACTGGGACAAACCTGATTTAATAATAATTGACGGCGGCAAGGGGCAGCTATCAAGCGTTATGGAGATTATAAAAGAATTAGGTGTTGAGGGTATAGATGTCGTTTCGCTTGCCAAACGGAATGAGGAAGTATTTTTGCCAAAACAATCCGAACCCGTAATTTTGCCGAGAAATTCCAGCGCTTTGTTTTTGTTCCAGCGGATAAGAGATGAGGCGCACAGATTTGCTATAACTTATCACAGAAACCTTCGTTCTAAAGCCCTCAAACAGGGAAAATAGCGGTTTTGTTTATAATGGGATATTGGCGAAAATTTATGCAAGCTGGCTGAGTTTTTCGTTGATTTTGTTTAAAAGTTCTTCGTCGTTTGTCTTGCCTGCAAAGGTTTGAGCTTTTTTCAACAGCCCGCGTGCTTTGTTAGGGCTGTTATATTCAAGCATGATGTCAGAGGCATTCAGGTAGTTTTGGGCGACTTTGGCAGGTTCTTCCGCGTCTGTGTAATTTTGTACAGCACGTGAGAACAATTTTAATGCTTCCTGCGGTTCGCCGAATCTGTCGTAAGCTTTTCCGGTGCTTGACGCTACGTAACCTTTTACTCTGGAATTGTCAGTCTGTTCGGCAAGCCCGTCAGCTATTTCGTAATAATCGAACGCTTCTCTTTCATACATATCGGAGTAAATATTCCCGATTTTTGTCATTGAAGTTGACTGTGCAACCAGATTTTCGGCTTCTCCGGCAAAGGATACCGATGCAAAATAGTGATCCAGTGCAGGTGTTATCTGGTTTACATCATCATAAATTTGCGCCATTGAGTAGTGAGATTTTGTTTTTATATTGTTATCATCAGTGCTTTTGGATGACATGTTGAAACTTTTCAGCGCCTGTGAGTAGTACTGATGGTCTTGATAAATTTTTCCTATTTCAAAGAAAATTTTTGATTGTGTTTCGGTGTCGCCGACTTCATTTGCCCGAACAAGTGCCTGTTGGAATGTTTCTATGGCTTTTTTAGGTTCGTTTGCATAAGCCAGTTTTTTTGATTGCAGGAACAGTGATTTAAGTTCTTTGTCCTGCGGAATTAGTGAGGAAGCTGCTGTTTCTTCCTGAGGTTTTTCTTCTGCAGCAGGCTGTTCTTGTGCAATTTCTGTGGTCTTTTCTGTTTTTTGCTCGTTTTGGAGTGACCCTTCAGGGAATTTTACCAGAAACTGAGGGTTAACATCTTCTTCGTTATATTTAAAATCTATCTGCTGTAAGAACAGTGCATCGACCCAATTTTCAACAACTTTTGATTTTTTGTTTAATGTTTCGGAGATATAGTTGTCAAGAATTGTAGATGCATTTTTCAGATTTGATTTAACAAGTTTTGTATCAGGGTTAGAGCTTGTTACTTCGTCTTGAACAAGAGAAATATATTTATCTACTTTAGATTTTAATTCTTCCGGTGTCCCGATAGCGATGGCTGTATTGTTAAAATCTTTTATTATCTGGGCGATGTTTATGTTGGAACTTCTGTTCAGCGCATTCAAAGATGCATTCGGAATTGCCTGAGACTCTTCGGTTTTTTGAGTTCTGGCGGTTTGCTGCGGCATAGTGGTGAAGAAAGATCGTTGAATTTGACCGGCATACGCATTGGCAGAAGAAGTCGATTTCATTTGCTGGTATGCAGGAGTATGCGACGGAAGTCTTTGTTCTATATATTGAAGACCTTTGCTTCTTCCGTTTTGTGACGCCTGTTCTTCGCGCTGGGCGTTAGCGGATTTTTCCTCGTCCTGTTTCTTTTTGACGAGCCCTCTTCCGTCTCTGACGATATATGGACGTTGATATACGTTATTAAAATTCAACCCCATTTTAGTCTTTAGATACCTTTCTATTTACCATAACTACTACTGTGGCAACTCTACTATATCCTAATTCTTGGCCGGATTGCTCATACTTTCGTATGAAATCCGTATTTTTTATTTAAGGATTTTTTACCAAAAGTCAAAAAGCAGACAGATAAAGTATCAAAGACAGCGGAATTTTATCCCGAAAAGCACTCTCCTGCGGGATATATAAGCTCATTTGAACGTTGTTGCAGAGAATTTTTAGCCTTCTTCAAGGTCATGGGCAAGTTTTTTGAAAATTTTCGGCAAATTTTCAATCAGTTCTTCCTCATTCAATGCTTTGAGAATTCCTGCTTTTGTGCCTGTTGCAATAAGCATTTCAGCTTTATACGGATGCGGAAGATTATAGGCAACGGCTTTCAGGTCTCGTAATTTTTCGTGGCCTTCTATGTTTTTAGAGGGTTTACTTATTTGCAGAACGAAATTTGTCGCAGGAATTTTGCTGTCAGGGTTTTGGATTTCTTCTGACACGACTTTGAAATCGCCGTATTCCGGAACTTCTCTGTCTCTGTTTTTCAGTTTTGTGACAAGTTCTTTTGTTTGTTCTTCAAGAGTCGGCATTTCTGTTTTTCCTTTGACTTTATTCTGTTGTCTGATTTGGTTTACGGGATTAATTTCGTTCATTTTAACCTCTTTTCTATTATATAGAATTTTTTTACTAAGTGCAATAGGTGAGCCCCCTCACCCTACCCTCAGCCGACTTACGTCGGCATACAGTCTCACGTGGCTCGTACCTCGCCGGTTCGAACTAGTATCCC
>CALUVN010000028.1 GCA_944324235.1 Candidatus Gastranaerophilales bacterium | reverse complement strand
TTGATGCAAACGTTTCGTTTGCCCTATGAGAAGGCTTTGAATGAACGCTCCATGTTCTTGTCCATTACACTCTTTATTGAATCGTATTCTGTTTGCAATGCGTTGTGTTCTGTGTCTAATTTCTTTATGTCATTATCGTATTCTTTGTCTTTTGCTTGTATTTCGCGCATTGCCTGATTGTATTTTACTTCTGCTCTTGTTATCGCTAGTTCATCCTCAACTTCCACTATATCTGTTGTTGATGACCACGCTACTGCTGTCCATGTTTTATTTTCCAACTCTGTCGTTGTGTCGTAATCTTCGTTAAATACTACTTTTTCTAACGTTACTTCGCCTGATTCCAGCGCAAATCTCAACCACTCCGAACTGTTTATCAATGTGTCGTCGAATTCTACCCAGCTTTGCTGGCTATCTTCAGTTTTGTCAAAGTATTTTTGGTGGAATACATCGTTATTGTTGTAATCATCGTCAACAGCACTTTGCATTAATTCTTCATCATCATAAGCGCCATTCATACGATACCAAAGATTTGTATACCATTCTGCTTTATCAGGGTCAAGGATTTCGCGTTCACTAAATTCTAATTCTTTATCTGGTTCACTTGCTTGCCATTTTGCATGATCATCATCAAATAGTGTTTTATTAAACTCTTTAGTTTCGCTTAATGCATATTTTAAATCGTAAAATACAAGGTGTTTAGCTTTGTTCAAAATTTCTTCTTCAGTCATGCCGCTATCTGCCGGATATTGTGAAGCCCAAAGCAAATCTACAACTTTTTGCGTGAACAGTTCCGTACCGTCACAATCCTGGTGATATTCATCTTCATGTTTTCCACAACAGTATCTGTCTTTTAATTCAGCACGAATTTCTGCCATTATAACAGGGTCACCGTTGACGCCGCCGCTGCCGCCTCCAACACCGTCCCACCAATGGTAGAATGGCACAGATGGACCGTCTTCAATTGTAAATGTATGCAGTCCGTCTGATGTGGTGTATGTTCCCAAATCTAAAAGGTGACTTAACACATCGCCTAAATGGAATAATGCATTATTACCATCCATTACAGAAGACCAACATCCTGATGCCGTACCATTTGCAAATTTTTCATACAAGTCGGATGATTCCGATACAACTGTGTCCCAATATTTGTCGTCAGTATCTTTTGGCTCACTGGCTTTCCAGTCATCCCATGCAGGATTAGGTTCTTTCCATTCATCAATCTTTAAACAGTCATTCAATACAAGGAATTCATCCAGATTGTTGGCCTGTTGGAAGGTAGTGGCGTCACCATGGTTAACCATGGTTTGTCCTGCACGGTTTACAAGTGCATACTGGTTCTTCAAAGGTTGATAATACAGCAATGTGCTTGCTGTCAAATCGTAATTGGTTCTTTCCCCATTGTCGTCATAATACACATACTGAAGCTTTGTCGCATTTAAAGCTTCCATATACTCTTCACTTGCAGCCTGAGTCTCATTCGCCAGCCGGGTTTTGCTGTTCGAAATCATCTGCGATTGAAATTCGTTGCTCGTCAATCGCATCGTGATGCTTAATAATCTTGCCTGTGAGGCTGCCATTCCCATATTATCGATAATCCTTTCGTATACACTTTAATTATCGGCATTTTTTATAGTATCTTTAAAATTAATTAACATATTGTTAACATATGTTAATTATTTAAAATTTTAATTTAAACCCCCAGCATGTAGACATTAGTTGAAAAATACGTTAAAATAATTATAAGTATAATAAAACAAACCTAAGGTTTATATGGAAAATTTTCATCTTGGCCGCATGCTTCCAAAAAATATTTATAAGCCGCAATCAAACGGCGGGATTAATAACACGCCTGCCTCAGGGAGCAGCGGAACATCTTCATCTGCCGGCGCAAATTTTCAAAGCAATATGGAGCCAATGTATTCTACAAGCTTAAATTCAATGCAGATGAGTACCATAAAAAGTATGAATCAGGCCGTATACGTAAAAGAACTTTTGCAGCTGCCCAAAAATATGAATGAACTGCTGTTTATTCTTCAAAAAAATATGACACAGGCAGAATTCAACCAGAGATTTCTAAACCACATAAACGCTCAGAGAAATATTCTCTCACAAATGCAGGCTCAAATTTTAGCACAACTTCAAGGGCTGAGTACAACACAAATGCAGGCAACCCTTCAACAACAAATGAGCCAAAATATGCAAGCTATGCTGAAAAATCTGCCGATTTCCACCAGCGCAATGATTAATCTTAACGAAATCGCCGCCCTGCTCCAAAATAACGGTAAAGATGCCATTACAAAACTGATTGCCGCTATGGCTGCAGCATCGCAATCAGGTATGACCGACTTGTCTCAGATGAAAGATACCGCAAAATTAATTAACGCAAGCATAGCAGCCGCTTCACAAAATAATCCGGCCCAAACTCTTAAAACACTTATGCTTTTATATTTGCCATGGCTTCCACTGCAGGAAGGCGTTGGCTTTGATTTGGAAATTGAAGCTTCCGAAAGCAACAACCCTGATGACAGCATACTTGTTATTACGATAACAACAAAAAATTACGGCGTTGTAACGGCTACACTCATTCTGGAAACATCAAATTCCGTCCATACTGCTATTGAATGCTCTGATAAGTTCCCGAAAGATGAACTTATGCTCAGAATTGAAAAAGAACAACAACACTATTCAATGCAGTCCGTAATATCATTTGAAACAAAAAATTCGACCCCGCAACAGCCGGAAAACGATAAGAATGCTCAGGCTAAAATTAATATGTCCAACACAAACGAAATTAATCCTTATATGCTTCTGATGGCACATACGATAATCCGCCACGTCATTGAAATTGATAATAATGCATCAATCGGCGGTCTGCCGTCACATATAGATTAAAAAAGCACCCCTGACATCAACAAAACGTCAAAGGTGCTTTCTTCAGACACTATACAGCTAAACAGTTTATGACAAACCTAAGGCTATCTTATTGTTTGTAGAAACCATTTCCATTGCTGCATACATGCCTGACAGTGAGTTTTGAAGAGATTCGTAGCGCTCATCAAGACTCGTCAATTGTGACAGGTATGAAGATAATGTTGATAAAATGCCGGGGTTTCCTTCTGCATCTTCAAGCATTACTTCAAGTTCAGCGCCGATATCATCAAGAATCTCCGTTAAATCTGCATCACTCGAAACTGATACACCCACTGATGCTGCAAGAGATTTTGCTTCGGCAAGCATTTCGCTCTCAGATGAATTGCCTTGTTCTTCACCGCCTTGATTTTGTGCATTTTGCTCTTGTTTTGCTGCTGCAATTTTTGCTTGCGCTTCTGATTCGGTCATCCCGTCTGTTGCAGTAATGCCCAATGCTTCAAGTTGTGCTTTGGTGCTGTCACTCAAGGTTGACTTTTTTACCACCATTTCACTGACTGATGAACTGCCGGCATTCACGGCTGAAATTGATGTTGTCATACATCCGTCCTTTCTGTTTTGTTAGTTTCTCTCTCTTAAAAACTAAATACTTCCTATTTATCGGATTTATTCTTTTGAAACTTTAATATTTTGTTCGAAATGTGAAGAAAAATTTACCTGTAGAAATTTCTACCGATATTGTCAAGGAATTGCCCAGATGATATGATATTTAATTAGGTGATTGATTATGACAGAAGATAAAATAAAAAATGTGCCGTTTATCAAGAGTTTACCGTATAAACTGGCTGAAACCGCAAGAATTTCCGAATTGCTGGCAAGAACTTTTTATAAACAATATGTAGAAAATGTTTCCATCCTTGAACTTGACGAATTTATGATTCTGGGGCATATCTGCGCAAAACCTGATATGTCACAGAGCGATATCGCTAAAGTTATGTATAAAGGTAAAGCACACATCGGAAAAATTCTTAATGAGCTTGAAAAAAAAGGGTATATTACCCGAAATATTAAAACTTCTAAAAATATGATGGTTAAACATACAACGTTAACTGCAACAGGCGAAAAACTCTATATGGAAACAAATGAGGCTTTCAGACAACTCGGGACTACAATTCTCAGCGAATTTTCAAATGAAGAAATTGCGGAATTTATAAAACTTTTAGATAAATTCAAAGTTACAATGCTTAAAAAATATAAAATTAATTTTTAAATTCTGTTGACTTTTAAAAAAATAGTATTAAATTCTATAGGTAGAAAAATACACACTTGGAATGTTAATGACACAGACACGAGGTAACCTATGGAAAAAACACACATTATCAACAGTTTAACCTTTCAGATGGAAAATGTTGCAAAGATTTTTCACAACATCACGGAAGCATACTTCAATCAGGAAGTAAAAAACAATATTACCCTTGAAGAATACGCCGTTATGGACACAATTGTATGTTATCCGAATATTGACAGAAACAGGCTTGCCAAAACGCTTTTAAAAGAAAAAGATTACATAGACAAGCAGCTTTCCAAACTTTTAAAGAAAAACTTTATTAAAGAAGTAAAGAATAATGACAGCATCACAAAAGACACCCATTACGAATTAACTAAAAACGGTAATCGGGTCTATCAGGATATCGTTCTCGGAAAAGACCGCATGGTCTGTATTCTTGCAAAATTCATCTCCGAATCCGAACTTATAACGTTTACAAAAACACTGCTCAAGATAAGAAATATCCTGATATCTCTTTCGGACGTTGACTATCAGATGTAATGGAATCCGCAACTTTAAGGCTTATTTCAAACCGTTGTCAACAATGACTTTTGCAAGAATTCCGTTTATGAAAGATGCGCTGTCATCTGTAGAATATTTTTTAGCCAGTTCAAGTGCTTCATCAACAACAACTTTCATCGGAGCATCTTTGATATAGAGAAGTTCTACTATAGCTATTCTTAAAATGTCTTTGTCCATTTTGACAAGACGGTCAAAATCCCAGCCTTTTGAATATTTTTTAATTAAGCTGTCGACTTCTTCGTGATTCTTCTGGAAGAATTCAGCGATAGTGACTGCATAATTTTTAACTTCACTCTGAGATTCCAATGTGGCAAATTCTGCGATTTCCAGCGCAAGAAGTGCCTTTTCCGCGATTTCAAGCATATCATCTATCTTGCTTGAAAGGTCTGACGTCATCGGTAACGGAACAGGAACATTTGCAACACCTATTGGTCTGTTCAGGTTTGTTTCATGTTCAGCTTCATAGGTTTCAATTTTGTCTTTCAAGTCGATTAATGAACCTAATGTCAGCTTTAATTCATCGCTTGCATTGCCTGTCAAAATTCTGACTGACTTAAGGATAATATTTTCTAAATCTTCTTTGGAGTAAGTTGTAATCTTTTTATCAAACTGTGAAAACAGTATAAATGCTAATTCTCTTGCTGCTCTGCGGGCTTGCATATTTTTCCTCTTTTTCTTTTAAGTTTTATACAAGTTTAATTTATCATGAAAAATTTTCTAAGACAACGCCCGAATCATTTCGTGCGCTTCTTCACAATCAGGGAAAATTTCAACGGCTTTTTCAAGATGCTGGAGTGCCATTTCAATATCACCAATTTTTTCGTAGCATTTAGCGCAGCTTATAAGAACATTTACGTTCATCGGACTTTTATCAAGAATGCTTCTGAATATAGTGACAGCCTGCTTGTAGTCCTCAAGTTCATAATAACAGAGGGCTAAAAGATTTTTTGTATCGCTGTCCTGTTCCATTTCGTAAGATTTTACAAGGAAACGTTTCGCCTCTTCGTATTCTCCGCGCAAAAATCTAACTCTGCCGGCAATATACAGCAAAAATGCATCCTGCGGAAGATGACCGATTGCGGTATTAATCTGTTCAAGCGCAGTATCAAAATCCTTAAACTGGATTTTATTTAATGCGGAAAAGGCCATTGCCTTGTAGTTTTCAGGGTCTTTAGCAAGAACTTTTTGATAGTATTCATCAGATTCTTTAAAACTGCTTGTAGCATGCAGGTAGTTTGCGTATTCAAACAAAACCTCAGGATTTTCCGGATCACACTTGAGAGCAGTTTCAAATTCATCTTTAGCATAGTCAAACAGCCGTCTGCCAAGATAAATTACCCCTAAATCCTTATGCGCCGGAGCAAATTCAGGGTTAAGCTCTATAACTTTTTTCAGAATTTTTTCAGCCTTATCCATATCGTTTGTAATAACACAAATATGTGCGTAATCGTAATAAATTTCCTGAGATACGCTGCCCTGTCTCACCAGCTTTTCATAAATTTCTCTTGCATGGAGAGGTTGATTAACTTTCAGATAGAGTCCTGCAAGTTTTAATGACATATTTACGGATTTAGGATTAAGTGTTACAAGACGCGTCAAAATCCCGATTGCATAATGAAGTTCGCCTGTTTGTTCGTAGGCACAGGCAAGATTATATTGAAAATTCGTTTTTTCAGGATGGCGGGTGGCCAGTTTTTTGTAATGTTTAATGGCATCTTCGTACATTCCGCCTTTAAATTCCGAAAGTGCCATTGCGATTATATAACTTTCCTGAGGTTCAATATCGTAGGCTTTTTGAAAGTATTCGATTGCCTCTTTGTGTTTTTCCTGAATTTGGAGAATTGAACCGATGTTATAATATGTAATTGAGTTATCCGGCTCCAGCTCACTTGCTTTAATAAAATTTTCGTAGGCTTTTTCAAGATTACCCATTGTAACGTATGAAGTACCGAGATTGTTATAAAGTTGGGAGTGTTTAGGGTTTAATTCAAGTGCTTTTTCAAGGAATTCTATACTTTCCTCATATTTTTTCAAAGACATATAAGCTGTCCCGACAATATAGTACAAAGTGTAGTCATCCTGAACAAATTCCAGAGCTTTTTTGCCGAATTCAATGGCCTTCTCGGCTTCGCCGGATTTAACATAAACAACGCAAAGGTTTTTGTACGCTTCAATATAATTTTCTCTAAGCCTTATAACCTCCTGATACGCTGCTTTTGCGTGCAGAAAATCTTCAAGATTGTCGTAGCAGTTTGCAAGATAAAACCAGCTTGATGCATCTTCAGGCTTGTATTTTACTACAGTTTCAAAATCTTTTCTGCCTTCATCGAACTTTTCAAGGTTTACATTACATAAACCGGAAAGCTTGAGGGCTTCTATATTTTTTTCGTCATCGTGTAATAATTCTTTTAATGAATTTTGCGCTTCTTCGAATTTTTTGTCGGAAATAAGCTCGTTTATTTGTTCTAAAGTCATCTTTTTCATAACCAGATTATACATTAAAAAAATATTTTGTACAAAAAAACGGCTGGACAGATTTTGAAAGCAAGTGGTATAATAGATTATCACACATACACAGAGATTCCCTTGTTCCTGATTTGAAAGGAACAAAAATGAGTAAAAAAACAAAATACCCTGCATTCTCCAACGGTTCAGTTTCCATAAACGGGGATACGGTCGCAACCACGTCAAAAGACGGAAATACAGTCAATACAAATTATAATATGTCCGAGACAGAGAAAAACATTTATGACTATGTTCAAAATTCATTTTTAGATTCTTTGAAGAATGTGAATGTGTTTGACGAAGATACAAAGAAAAACTTACAATCACAGGTTGATGCTTACACAAATAAGGGACTTGATATCATAAATAATACATATACTCCGATGATTAATGATTTAAAAAATGATGTTGCATCGCGTTTTGGAAACTTTGATAACTCGGTATTTATGGATAACTTAAATTCAATAGAAGACAGCCGCGCGGATGCAATGAATTCGTTAACGCAGGATATTCTGGCCCAGCAAAACAATTTGATAAACGATGAGCTTTCAAGACGATACAACTATCTGAACTTATTGAGCGGAACTCAGGATCAGATAACGAGCAACATATTTAACTACTTGAACGCTGCGCTCCAGAACAGTTCCGCCGGAAACTCCTACAATCAGGCAAACTACAATGCGACAAACGGCGGCGGCAGCGGCTCTTCAATAGATTTTGCAAACCTTATTTCTACAATCGGACAGGCTTTTTTAAAGTCCAGATTTTAATTTCGGCGGGGAATTTTCCCCGCTTTTTTTATCTCTTTGTATTATAATAATCTTATGAACATTACACAGGAATTTGATACAATTACTGCAATAGCAACCCCGATTGGAACGGGCGGTGTCGGCGTTATTAGAATATCAGGCGACAACAGTTTTGATATTATAAACAAAATTTTTTCAAAGAAAACCCTCGAAGCCGGCAAAATCGCTCACGGCTGGATTATTGACGGGAATGTCAAAATCGACGAAGTTGTCGTATTGCCTTTCAAAAAACCTAACAGCTATACCGGTGAAGACGTAATTGAAATTCAATGCCACGGCGGGATTAATGTTGTAAGAAATATCCTTGACCTTGTTTTGAAAAGCGGAGCAAGAATGGCCGAACGCGGCGAATTCACCAAACGGGCTTTTCTGAACGGGAAAATGGATTTGTCTCAGGCTGAGGCCGTTGCTGATTTAATCCATTCAAAGACAAGACAGTTTGCCAAACAATCCGCCAAAAACCTTGCAGGCGTGCTTGCCGAAAAAATTGCGGAAATAAGAAAAGATATTTTTGAGGTGCTTTCCAGAATCGTTGCGGGAATTGATTTTCCTGAAGATGTCAAAGAGCCTGAATATAATTATCTTATTGACGAATTTCAAAAATCTATCGCAAAAATTGATAAAATTTTATCCTGCGCTCAAGCTTCCGATATTATGCGTCAGGGCGTCAAAATAGCCATTGCCGGCAAACCTAATGTCGGGAAATCTTCTCTTTTCAATACATTATTGAATGTCGAACGCGCAATTGTAACTGATATTGCCGGCACAACCCGCGATGTTTTAAAAGAAAATCTCGATTGGGATGTCGCAATTACCCTAATTGACACCGCCGGCATTCGTGATAATGATGAAGTTGAAAAGGTCGAGAAAATCGGAATTGAATACTCCAAACAATCCGTTGATGAAGCTGATTTAGTCCTATTCCTCTATAATGCACAAACAGGAATGAATGACGATGATATCAGTATTTTAGAACTTTTAAAGGATAAAAGACACATCATCATCGCAAATAAATGCGATCTTATAACCGAACGCAAACCTGATACGTTCTACCTTTCTACAGTAACCAAAGAAGGTATGGACGAACTCAAAAACAGAATTAAACAGATTGTGTGCGATTTTTCTCTTGATGATACCGAATTTATCACCAACAAACGCCAGCAAGACTGTCTGGAAAAAGCAAAAGAAAGCCTTACGACAGCACTAAAAGCAGCTGAATACGGGGAACTTCAGGATTTAATTTCCATAGACGTTAAGCAGGCGCTTTTGTACCTTGATGAACTCACGGGAGAAGTTATAACCGATGATATTCTGAATAATATTTTTGACCATTTTTGTATCGGAAAGTAACTATTTATTCATCACGTTTAACTATTTTTACAACAGTACGTCCTGCTATTTTATACCATTCATCCTTTGGCGACAGATATTGCTGAATAAGCCGGATATCATCTTTTGTCCCTTTTTCGGCAAGAATCCTGAATATTTGACCACGTATATTTGAACCGTCCATACCATCAACTTTAAGATTTCTGTCTTGCAGATACGGTTTCAAAATCCCTACCATTTTATCGTGCTCGAGATTTGCAAATACATTATAGGCATGATACTGCAGTTGTTTACTGTCAGAGTTTAAAAAATTAATTAACATGCTTGAGGTTCTAACGCCGTCAAGTTTTTCTTTTGAATATTTTTCTGACTCAGCTATACTTTTGTTTATTTCCTTTGGTGAAGCTAACCATAAATTCCCTTCTGCTGCATCTTTAATTGCCATATTTGCTAAGTCTCTCGTCGATACTTGCTTATCATCTTCTTTTGTTTTTAATTTAGACTGATTGAGCGCTGCGGAAATAAAAAAAACTAAAGCACAGGTTGCAGCCATAAATCCAAGCATATATGTGTCAATATTGGATTTTTTTTGTTTTATTTTATCTGATTGTGTATTTGTATTTCTTATTTTATTTTTACCGTCTTTTTTTCCACGGAATTGAATCGGGGCGTCCGTAAATCTTATAGGATTAATATACATTTTATAATTCTATCTTCTTTCTATTTATACTCGAGTGGGGTACTTATAAATAATAAAACAAAAATAAAAAAATCAATAGCTGAAGAATCTGTCAAAATCTACATCATCAAAACTGCATAACAGTTTAAAAAGGTCATCATGTTCATCCATTCTCTGAAAATTATACTCGTCAAAGCGCCAGTATTTAGGTTTTATCCCTTTTACACGAACAATCCCCGCATCTTTCAGAATATTTAATTTCTTTTTAACAACCTCCAGAGGTAAATCAACGAGCTTTGCAAGTTCAACAGACGTAATCCCCTCCTCGTTGTCATATTTCTCGGGGGTAAGAAACATCAATTCAAGCCCGACTTTTTTAAGCTCTTTATCCTCTGTCTCTAATTCGTACTCGTACATAATCTAATTTTAGCAGGTACACGGGAAATTTTATCATATTTTTGTATTAATTGTATGCATAATTTAAAATCTAACTATGAAGTTCTGCCGCGTTGTATGAACTTCTGACAAGCGGCCCTATTTGATAATGATTAATTCCGCATTTTTCTGCAAGTTTTTTTAACTCTTCAAATTCTTCAAGAGTATAATATTTTTCAACAGGCAAATGTTCTTTTGAAGGTTGAATATACTGACCGATTGTAACAATATCACATCCGACTTTACAGAGGTCATTCAATGTTTGTTCAATTTCTTCAAAACTTTCGCCAAGCCCGACCATCAAGCCAGATTTTGTTGTTATATTACTGTTTTCTTTAACGTATTTCAAAACTTCCAGCGAGCGGGTGTAAATTGCCTGCGGACGTGCGGTTTTAAAAAGCCTTTGAACTGTTTCAATATTATGGTTGAAAACTTCAGGGTTTGCCTTGATTATGGTATCAAGAGAATTTCTATCACCTTTAAAGTCCGGTGTCAGAATTTCGACTTTAACATCAGGCATAAGCTTTCTTATCTCTGTTATACACTCTGCAAAATGCCCTGCACCTCCGTCAGACAAATCATCACGAGTCACAGATGTTATCACTGCATATTTTAACCCGAGAGCCTGAATGGCTTCCGCAACATGTTCCGGTTCATTTTTGTCTAAAGGTTCAGGTTTGGCGCAGCCTATATTGCAGTAACGGCAGTTGCGCGTACATACATTACCCATAATTAAAAATGTCGCGGTGTTTTTCGTATAACATTCGTTTTTATTAGGGCATCGTGCATTTTCACAAACCGTATTCAGGCATTTTGTCTTAAGAATTTTTCTGACAGTACGTGTTTTATCCGTGTCAATTATAGGGCGTTTAAGATATTCAGGCAGTCTTTCACGCATTATGAAACCCTCCACAGACTTTCAAAAATTCCTTCCGAATACGTAGGATGAGCAAAGCAGACTTCTTTCAACTTATCGACAGTAATCCCGTTTTGCATTGCAATCAAAACCTGATGGATAATGGCAGACGCCTCTTTTGACACAACATGCGCGCCGATGATTTGACCGTTTTGAGAAAGAATTTTAATAAAGCCTTCCGTACAGTTATCGCAATGCGATTTGCCAAGAGCAGAGACAAGAAGATTTGATTTTTGATAAGCACCCTCCTGTAAATCCTGTTCGCATTTACCGACCCATGCAATTTCAGGTGTGCCATAGACGACCGACGGAACAAGTGTTTCGTCGAATTTAACTCCGTCAATAGCTGAAATAGCCTGTTTGATAGCAAAATGTGCCAGTTGAATCGAACCGCAGACATCTCCGAGATAAGTTACGCCGTCAACTTTTTCGGTGTTGACAGGCTTTCTTCCGACAGCAAGCAGAATTTTTTCAGGGGTAAGTATTTCTCCGTTTGTAAGCGTAACTTCATTACCTTTGATGGTTTCTACGGTTGTTCCTGTATAGAATTTAATTTTTTTAGTTTTAAATATTCTCTCAACCCGTTTTGAAACTTCGATATCGGCAAGAGGAAGAAGATGGGCGGCAAATTCCGCGACGGTAACTTCCACTCCGAAATTTGAAAAAATTCTTGCCCACTCAACACCGATTGCGCCGGAACCGATTATGAGGATACTTTTCGGGAGTTCTTCAAGATTTAAAATATCATCGGAATTAAGTATAAATTTGTGGTCAAAATCCATATTTTTAAGTGGTTTCGGCTCTGCACCGACTGCCGCAATAATTTTATCGCAGTTATAAATTTCACCGTTTGCGCGGATTGTGTGAGAATCAACAACTTCTGCGGCGGCATTTACGACTTGAATTTTACTGTTTTTCAGCCCGAGTTCAATACCTTTTCTTAATTTTTCCACAACCTTATTTTTGTGTTCGATAACTTTTTTATAATCAACCTGTACGTTATCCGCAAAAATTCCCAATTCTGCAGAATTTTTCATATCGTAAAAAAGTTCTGACGAATGAAGGATTGTTTTTGTAGGAATACATCCCTTGTTCAGGCAAACTCCGCCGACACAGTCTTTCTCAAAAATAACAACCTTCAACCCTTTTTCGGCAGCATGAAATGCTGCCGTATATCCGGCAGGGCCTGCGCCGATTATTCCTGTATCAAAATTTTCCATATATCCCCTATCTTGTATAAATACGCGGAAGCCGAACTTTCAAGCGGCAGGTCAATTCATAATTAATTGTTTTTGCGATATGCGCCCACTCATCTATTGTATTTTCACCGCCGAGCAGTGTCAGAGTATCACCGACTCTTGCGTCAACTCCCGTTATATCAAACATCATCTGATCCATAGTAATATTCCCGACCTGCGGAACTTTCTTTCCGTTTAGAATCCCGCAGATTTTGTTTGACAGAATTCTCGGAACTCCGTCGGCGTAACCTATCGGAACAGTTGCAATCGTTCTTGTCCCTTTTGCTCTGAACGTATGTGAATAACTTACCCCCTCGCCGTCATGAGCTTCATGGATATGAACAATTCTGCCCTTAAGGCTCATCAACGGTTTCAGGTCAAATTTATTTTTGTCCGCATCCGGCGGTAAATCCGGATATAACCCGTAAAGTGCTATACCAACCCTTCTCATATTTGATGTCGGCACTTCATAATACATAGTGCCTACTGTATTTTGAATATGTAATAACAACCCTGTAGTGTCGATTTGAGAAATTATTTTATTCCATTTTTCTATTTGCAATTGTGTTTCATCGCGTTCTTCCGCAGCCGCAAGGTGTGTAAATACCCCTTTAAAATCAATAAAATCGCAATTTTGAACCTGTTTTATAAAATCAACTGCCTCTTCAACCGAAACCCCGATTCTGTTCATGCCTGTGTCTATTTTTACATGAATTTTAGGTTTTACGCCTGTTCTTTCATAAGCAAGACGGCAGGCTTCTATATGGTCTTTTGAAAATACGGCAATGGATAAATCCGCCGCGACAGCACTTTCTACTGCCCAAACTGGTACAGCACCAAGCACGAGAATATCACAGCCTATTTTTGCGTTACGTAAATCAACCCCTTCATCAATAGAGGCAACTCCGAGCATATCAATACCGGATGCCAGAATAACCGGCGCAAGCATAACCGCACCGTGACCGTATGCATCAGCCTTTACAACGCCGAGAAGTTTAGTGTCCGCAGGGACATTTTTTCTTATTTCTTTAACGTTGTGCTCCAAATTTTCTAAATTAATCTCTACCCATGCATCGCGGTGTGTATTTATGTTTGTTTGTCTTACGTTCTTCATACCATAATTATATTACAAAAAATGTAAATTCTGACAGTACGCAAAACCATAACGACTAAATTTCAGTCAAAAAGATTACTTTAAATAATCTTCAAAAGTTTTTATATTAACCTTATACCCGCAGCCTTCATGAAGTTTTCCGGGATAAAAAATCCTCTTTGCAGGATAATTTCTGCACATACGCGGGCGCTTTTTATACACAGGGCACAACCCGTCTTTCGTCACCAGTTTACAGGCAAATATAAAATTTCCCTCTTCATCTTTTCCTTTGATATAAAATCTTCTGTAAGTCGGAAATAAAAACTGCATTATCTTAAACTCTTTTTCCGTGTATGTGTCTACACTATACATATAATTACAGCACTTGCCGCACTTTTTGCATTCGCCCGTAATCTCATAGGACACCCTCTCCGGCACAAAATAAGAGCGTATTTCATTGTATATTGAACTTATAAAATCTATAAAATTCCGCATCTCTATCCTTAATATATTTGCTTTATATTTTACCATGTTATAATATTTAGGTAAAATTCAGTGAAAAAGGATATGTGCAAATGGCAAGAGGTAAAAAAACGGGAAGCAAAGCTTACAATTACAGCAAAAAAAATATTAACAGAGATTCATCTGACTCTTTTATGTCAGGTGCAAAATTCTTTTTAATTTTATCAGTCGCAGCAGTTCTTGCGGGTGTAGCATCATTCCAGCTTTATCTGTCATCATTGCCGCCGATTCAAAATCTTGAGTCCTTCAAACCGAATATAGTCACTAAATTTTACTCACACGACGGTGAAATTATTAAAACCTTCACGGCATACACCTCTTCAAAAGTTGAATTGAAAGATGTTCCGGAAAACTTTAAAAAAGCACTGATTGCAACTGAAGACAAAAATTTCTATAAACATCGCGGCTATGACATAATGGGCCTT
Organism: Candidatus Gastranaerophilales bacterium; assembly: GCA_944324235.1. Lineage (GTDB taxonomy): Bacteria > Cyanobacteriota > Vampirovibrionia > Gastranaerophilales > Gastranaerophilaceae > CALUVN01. The sequence continues at coordinate 14,258 of CALUVN010000028.1, read as the reverse complement.
GCACGCTCAACCGTACAAAATATTCTGGCAGGCCATGTTGTTCAAGGTGCAAGCACACTCACCCAGCAGCTGGCAAGAATGCTTTTCTTATCTAATGAAAAAACCATTGACAGAAAAATTAAAGAACTCGTAATAGCATCAAGAATTGAAAAAACTATATCTAAAGACAAAATTCTTGAAATGTATATTAATAATGTTTACCTCGGTTCAGGCGCTTACGGAGCGGAAGGTGCGGCTCAAATTTATTTCAATAAACATCTTAAAGACTGTACGCTTCCGGAACTCGCCCTTATTGCCGGACTGCCGCAGGCACCGTCCGTTTATTCACCGTTTAACAATCTTGATTTAGCGGTTAAAAGACGTAATCAGGTTCTTAACCGTATGTACAAAATGAGATTTATCACAAAAGACGAATACAACAGTGCTAAAGATGCAAAAGTTACTCTGAATTCACTGCCGCATCTTTATACAACAAACAAAGCACCTTATTTCTGTGATTATGTCTTGAAAGAACTGGAAAAATTAGGTTTCACGGAAACCGAAATTTCACAGGGCGGTTATAAAGTTGTAACAACTCTGGATTATAAAACTCAAATTGCAGCAAACGAAGCTGTAGTAAAGAATTTGAGAAGCTGGGGAATGACAGGTAAAAACCATCAGGCTGCAGTTTTAACCTACAACACAATAGACGGCAGAATTTTAGCATACGTCGGCGGCAAAGATTACTCTCAAAGTCAATACGACCGTGTAACACAAGCATTAAGACCGCCAGGCTCATCATTTAAACCGTTTGTATACGCCGCTGCCATAGAAAAAGGACTTGACCCTAATACAATGGTAGATGATCTTCCTGTTACAATCGGTGACTGGTCGCCAAGAAATTACGGCAACAAATATAGAGGCCCTATCCCTGTTTATACGGCGTTGATGGTTTCTTCAAACGTAGCCGCTGCAAGAATTATCAGAGAAATAGGCATACGCTCGGTCATCCAGATGGCAAGAGTTCTCGGTATTGAAACACCGCTTGAATACGACTATACCATTGCGCTCGGGTCAAATGCCGTTAAATTGTTTGAATTCACCCGTGCTTACGGCGCATTCTCCAACGGCGGATACGTTGTTCAGCCTTACGCTATTGAAAGAATAGAAACAGCACGCGGTAAAGTAATCTACCGTGCACCTAAAACTAAAATTTCCCACCAGCTTAATGTAAGAACAGCAGCAATTATGACAGCAATAATGCGAACTGTAATCACAAACGGTACAGGGATGGCTGCCAATATAAACAAGCCGGCAGCCGGTAAAACAGGTACGACCGATGATTACAAAGATGCATACTTTGTAGGTTATACACCTAACATCGTAACAGGCGTCTGGGTCGGAAACGATGACAACACAAAAATGGGAAACCTTACAGGCGGTACAGTTCCTGCCATTATCTGGCGCGACGTTATGAGAGTTGCTACAGAACCTTACGGCAAACTTGACTTCAGCTATCCGAAAGTTGAGCTTAAGCCTTTCCATCTCAATCCTGCTAATATAAAAGTTATTGAACCTAAAACATATAACGAAGAAAAGGAAAAAGAAGAGGCCGAAAAACAAAAAGAAGCCGAAGCTGAAGAGCAAACACAAAAAACACTTCCCGCAAATGTACAAAATATGACACCTGCCGATATTATCAGAAATTTTAAACGGCAAAATCCGCAGCTTAATACAAATATGCTTCAAAATCCGCCTCAATCCAATCCTGCGCCAACACCTGCACCGACACCGCAGCCAAAACCTGTGACACCGGCGCCTACACCGACCCCGGCACCTATTCCTGCAGGCGGAGGTAATTAAAAATATGGAAAATTTTGCCGTACATATAGGAGTTGATGAATCCGGAAAAGGCGATTTCTTCGGGCCGCTTGTCATCGCAGGCGTACTTGTAAATGAAAAAAACGCACAGCTTTTTATGGATCTGGGAATTAAAGACAGTAAAAAAATCTCAGATAAAAAAATTCTTGAACTCGAAAAACATATAAAAGCCAACGCTGTACATTCCATTGTTGCAATATCAAACCAGCGCTATAACGAACTTTATTCAAACATTAAAAATCTGAATAAACTCCTTGCCTGGGGGCACGCGCGTGTTATAGAAAATATTGCGGAAAAACATGAATGCGAATACGCGCTTTCAGACAAATTCGGAGACGAAAACCTTATTAAATCAGCACTGATGAAAAACGGCAGAAATATAAGGCTTGAACAAATGGTAAGAGCAGAAAGCGATGTTGCCGTTGCAGCCGCATCCGTGCTTGCCAGAGCCGCTTTTGTACAAAAAATAAAAGCAATGGAAGACACCTACGGAATCACATTCCCGAAAGGATGCGCCCCGCAGGTTAAAACTGCCGCAAAAGAATTTATCGACAAATACGGAAAAGACAGACTGCACGAAGTCTGCAAAACTCATTTCAAAACATATAACGAAGTGTAATCTTTCGGATTGAAAGTTTTTATCTTTGAATTTAGCATCTTCCAATGTTTGTAGTAAAATGAGGAAAAAGAGGGATGATTATGTTGAAATTACACAATTCTTACACGAACCAAACAGAAGAATTTAAGCCGATAGAAGAAAATAAAGTAAAAATGTACGTCTGCGGGCCGACAGTATATGATTTTGCCCATCTCGGACATGCCAGATGCTACATTACATGGGATGTTTTATACAGATATTTGAAATTCCGAGGATATGACGTCACCTATTGCCGTAACGTCACTGACGTTGATGATAAAATTCTGAAAAAAGCATCAAATGAAGGTAAAACACCGGAAGAAGTTTCAACATTCTGGTATAAAGCTTTTGCAAACAGCATGAATGCATTAAATACCCTAAAACCTGATATCGAACCTTTCGCAACAAAAACTCTCGGAGAAATGATATCAATCGTAAAAGATTTAATTAAAAACGGATACGCATACGAAGCCGACGGCGATGTATATTTCAGGGTTAAAAAATTCCCGCGCTACGGTTACCTTTCAAAACAACCTATAGATAAGCTGGAAAGCGGTGCAAGAATTGAAATCGGCGAACACAAGGAAGACCCTCTTGATTTTGCTCTCTGGAAAAAAGATGAAAAATTCGGATACAATTCACCCTGGGGGAAAGGCAGACCGGGCTGGCACATTGAATGTTCGGCAATGAGCAGAAAATATTTAGGCAAAACCATTGATATTCACGCCGGCGGAGCTGATTTAATCTTCCCGCACCACGAAAACGAAATTGCCCAATCAGAATGCGCAAACGGATGCAAATTTGTAAACTACTGGCTTCATAACGGTTTTGTTACTATTAACAAAGAAAAAATGTCAAAATCACTCGGCAATTTCTTAACAATAGACGATTTGCTGAAAAAATACGATGCAAACACAATAAGATTTTTCATCCTGACAAACCATTACAGAATGCCAGTTGAATTTTCCGACGAAGCACTCTCATCCGCAGCAGCAGGGGTTAAAAGAATGCTCAACGCTAAACGCACTCCTGTTGATGAAAATCTTGATATCACTCAATTTGATGAGTACAAAGAGTTTGTAGAGGCTATGGATGATGATTTGAATACATCAAAAGCACTGGCAGTGCTTTTTGAGCTTACAAATAAAGCAAACAAAGACGATAAAAATGCGTTCACGATTTTATACAAACTCGCAACCGCTCTCGGATTCAGTTTTGAAAAAGCACAACTTGGAGAAGAAGAGTTACAAAAAGCAGTAAAACATGTTTCTGAAAAACTCGGCGAAAACTTTTCCGGTATGGAAGCTCTAATCGCTTACCGCAAAAAAGCAAGAGAAGAAAAAAACTGGGATGTAGCTGATAAAATCAGAATTGCACTCGATGAGTGCGGAATAGTCCTGAAAGATTCAAAGGAAGGCACAACTTGGGAAGCAAAACAGTAAAATCCTGTTTTATAATTTCCACTCTGGCATTAATGCTGTGTTTGCCATATGCCTGCACCGCAGCATCGCAAATTCCGGCAAATACAATGCAGGCAGCTTATGCAGGTGGGTATCAGGAAATTAAAAACCTGCCAAAATCCGAAATCGTAAGAGTCGGCATCGGAGATAACTCTTTTTCCAGATACGACTACGACAAAAATACAATCTACGGAACTGCTGAAATTAAAATATTTGAAAACGGAAACTTTATCGCTTCAATCCCTGCAAATCAAAATCTCAACATAAAAACAGAATCAGGAATGATAACGCTCTATAAAGATGACGGCAGTGTCCTTGAAGAATCTACAGGGCCTTATACAATCACCTGCGAAAACGGATTTCTCGGGATACGCGGATTAAAACGTGCCGGCGGAAATGCCATCTATCGAGGAGAACTGGAAATTGTACCGTTCAAACAAAATCGATTTCACATTGTAAACGTCATAGAACTGGAAGAATACCTTAAAGGAGTTGTGCCGAACGAAATGCCTGTAAGATTCGGGCTGGAAGCGTTAAAAGCCCAGAGCGTTGCAGCAAGAAATTATGTTCTTTCGCCGCGTACAAAAGCCTATGAAGCCTTTGACGTTGCAGACAGCGTTGCAAGTCAGGTTTATTTCGGAGTGAATTCTGAAAAACCACTTGGCACACAGGCAGTTGAAGAAACCGAAGGTATTGTCGCAATTTATGACTGGAATTTAATCCTTGCCCAGTATTCATCCACCGCAGGCGGTTATACTGAAAGCTTTGCATACGCATTTTCAGACCCGAAAACAAAAGAATTTCCGTCTGAAGATAAACCTTACCTGAGAGCAAAACCTGATATCCTGAGCCAGACTCCTCTGAATACGGAAGAAGCCGCAGCAGCTTACTACAAATCTCGCCCTGATTCGTTTGACGTCCGTTCGCCGTATTTCCGCTGGACAAAAAACTGGACAAAAGATGAACTGCAAAAAACTCTTGAAAGAACACTGGCAGAACAATCAACAACAGGATTTGTCCACCCTTATTTCAAAAAAGGCGAAAAGCTCGGCGATATAGTTGAATTGAAAGTCTTAAGACGCGGAGATTCCGGAAAAATTATTGAAATGGAAGTCGTCACTAAAGACAAAACTTACAAAATCTGGAAAGAACTTGTCATAAGAAGAACTTTCTCAAATCAAGGAAAAGCCCTTCCGAGTGCTAACGTTGTTTTTGAGCAGCAATGGGATGCAGACGGAAACCTTTTGACAATAACGGCTTACGGCGGAGGCTACGGGCACGGGGTCGGAATGAGCCAGTACGGAGCAGGTTTTATGGGGTCTGAAATGTACCAGTCCTACGATAAAATTCTCAAACACTACTACTCCGGCATAACACTTGCGACAAAACCGTTTATTCTTTCTGCTGAAAACAAATCCGTTACACAAAATTTTTACCTGAACAAGAAAAAAGCAAATTTAATTATTGATAACAAATATCAACTGACTGAATTACCTGTCATAATTAACGGAAAAGAGAAAATTTTTGAACTTGAAAAAAGTGTTTTACCAAGCAAAAGAGTTAACCGTATAAACATATCAAGATTTGTAAAATTCGGGCATAACACAATAACTTTCTATTATCCTGAAATTGAAGGGGATAACAAAGCTTTAAGAATCTTTGTTGAAGCGGAGGAACGTGATGACATCTGAAGATAAATCTGCGGGCATTTTAAAAGCAGCCTGGATGATTGCGCTTGTGACGATTGTATCCAAGCTCATCGGGTTTGTAAGAGACGTTGTAATCGCAAACTATTACGGCACATCACTCGTATCTGATGCCTATTTTTATGCATATCAGATACCAGCTTTATCAATAATTCTTCTCGGCGGAGTCGGCGGGCCTTTCCACAGTGCAACGGTTGCAATTTTTTCAAAATTAATCCCTGACCTGAAGGACAAGCCGACAGATGAATTAAACAAACTGTACAGCACATTTATGACAACAACAATAATCCTTTTTACAGTGCTTGCGGTTTTATGTTATTTCTTCGCACCGCAGATAATGGGTGTAATCGCATCAGGCGGAGACCCTGAATTAATTAACCTCGCGGCAGAGCATTTGCAGATTATGTCTCCTGTTCTTGTGATTGGCGGGATTGTAGGAATTTATTACGGACTTCTGGTAACTTACAGATACTTTATGCTCCCGAATGTTTCACCTATCATAATGTCGCTTGTCATTATCATAATGGTTATGACATCCGGAAAAAATGACCACGCAGGCATAACTCTGGCACTGGCGACTACAATCGGGGCAATTTGCCAGTGGATTGTACAGTTCCCCAAAATCAGACAGCTCGGTTACAGATTAAAACCTAATCTGGATGTCATTCATAACAAAAATTTCCAAAATATCTGCGAACTTCTTTTTCCTGCGGTCTTAAGTTCGACAGTAGGACAAATTCATATATACGTTGATATGTTCTTTGCATCTTCCCTGAGAGAAGGAGCTTGGACTGCAATAGGTTATGCAAACAGAGTGTTTCAATTTCCTGTAGGAATTCTTGTTACAGCGTTTCTTGTGCCGTTATTTCCAATATTTTCACGGCTGGTTATGGAAAAAGATTATGAAGGAATCAAGAATTATTTTAACAAAGGGGTCGGGGTTCTGTTTTTTGGTGCAATCCCGATTATCATAGGAATACTTGTTCTCGGAATTGACGGCATAAGTCTGATATTTGAACGCGGAGCATTTGATGCTAAAGCAACTTTTATGGTTGCAGAAGCGTTATGGTTTTTGTCTGTTTCAATATTGCCTTATGTGTTTAGAGATTCAATAACAAGAGTTTACTACTCGTTTAACGACTCAAAAACTCCGTTTGTCGTTGCATTCACATCAATAGTTTTGAAAGTATTTTTGAACATATTATTCATCAATATACTGGGCATGAGTATCGGCGGAATAACGCTTTCCACATCGCTTGTAACTTTATTCAACGCGTGCGTGCTCGGAGCTTTGATAGGACGGAAAATTAAATTAAACTACGGCGAACTTTTTAAAAACCTGCTCAAAATGATAGCTGCAGGCTGTATAACTCTTGTTATCTGTGCAGTTTGCGCATTATTAATGGATAAATTCACGCCGTTTATGCCAAAAGCTTTATACCAAATTTTAAAAATTTGCGTAATCGGATTTATATGTTTAGCCGTATACACGGGATTAAATCTTGCACTAAAAATGGATTACGCAAAAGAACTCTTCAACAGGCTAAAAAGATAAGACTTTTACATTAAGTACAATATTTTAATGGTATAATCATTTTACGGAGATGTTCAAATGATTAAGAATGCTGATGAAATAAAAAAAGTTCTGGAAAATGACGGTGTAATAGCATATGTTACTGACACAGTCTGGGGGCTAGGCTGCCTCCCGTCATCGGAAAAAGCTGTAAAAAAAATCTATGATATAAAAAAACGTGAACCTCAAAAACCATTGATTTTAATGTCTAATGACATCTACCACCTTTTGAGTTACGTAAAAATTATTCCCAAAAAAGGTCAGATACTTATAAAGAAATATTTTCCCGGTGCACTCACTCTGGTAGTTAAAAAAAATCCTGATATGACTCCTGATTATATAACCTCCGGTATGGATACGGTTGGAATAAGAGTCCCTGACAATAAAGTTTTTCAGGAGATTTGCGAACTTACACCGGAGCACGTACTTGCAACAACCAGTGCAAATCTTTCCCATCAGCCGTCTGCAAAAACTTACGAACAGGCACTTGCAAACATGTCAGGACTTGCGGATTTGATTATTGAAGACTACGGCCATACTTGCAAAGGACTGGAATCAACAGTTGCAGGAATTTTTGACGACGACATTAAAATTTTCCGTCAGGGAGCTGTAAATTTAGACATATAAATTTCGGGAGATATTTATTTCTTTTCCCGAATAACCAATTCATAGCCCAGATAATCAAGTATTTGCTGAACAGTTTCAAATCTTATACGTTTGCTGCGCAATTGTGAAGAAATAGTACTTGATTTTGTAATTTTAATTTCGGATTCATTTAACCGCGAAATTAATTTCCTCATTGATAGTCCGCGTTTTAATAATGCTATTTCTATTTCCATTTTTATATCTAACATGTCAACAGTTTAAATTTTTCTTTTCAAGTTGACAATAATATAAATCTTTGGTAGAAATTATATTATAATGTATCATAATACAAAGCAAATGTTAAAACGAAACAGATTCGGCTGGATATGGCACGACGATATAAATATGATTATACCTGATACAAGAGACGGACAGTGGCTTTATAAATATTTCGTTTTTGGTTTTTGTTACTGTGAAGAAAAAAGAAAACGTGTAAGACACGTTATACTTAAAAAATTAAAAAAACAGAAAAAAGTTTTTGCATCATATATCCGGTTAAGAAGAAATAAAAAATTGAAAAAAATAAAAAAATAAATTAACATCACAAGCAGGTTATTAAAATAATATAAAGTTATTGAGGACGGCTGAAATTTGTACTATAATTGAAACATCGGTTATTTTATAAAGGAGAGCAAACTATGATAGACAAAACAGCCATTATCCACCCTTCAGCACAAATTGCGGATGATGCTATAATCGGACCTTATGTTGTTATCGGCGAAAATGTAAAAATCGGAAGCAAAACAAGAGTCATATCCAATGCTCATATTGAATATGCAGAAATCGGCGAAAGATGTACAATTTCTCCATTCGCAACGATAGGCTCTGAACCGCAGGATCTTGGCTATAAAGGCGAAGAAACTAAAGTTGTAATTGGCGATGATACTATCATTAAAGAAAATGTAACTGTCCATAGAGGCGCAGCATGCGGCGATTTTACAACAAGAATCGGGAACAAATGCCTTCTTATGGTAGGTTCTCACGTTGCTCATAACTGTGTACTTGCTGATCAGGTTATTCTGGCTAATCTGGTAACTCTCGGCGGCCACGTTCACGTTGGTTTTGGTGCGTTTGTCGGCGGAATGAGCGTTTTCCACCAAAATATTCGTATCGGTGATATGGCTATAATCAGCGGATTCTCTGCGTCCCGTCAGGATATTCTTCCTTACTCAAAAGGTGAAGGCAGACCGCCTGTTCCGCGCGGATTGAACGTAATCGCAATGAAAAGACGCGGCGTTCCGCAAGAAATCAGAACTGCAACAAATGACGCGTTCAAACTGCTGATTTCCGAAGATTACAACACAACTCAAGCTATTGAAAAAATTAAAGCGGAAATCCCGATGAATGAATACATTGAAAAAATGATTGAATTTATCCAAACTTCTAAACGCGGCGTACTTTTAAAAAGCCACAAAAGCGGATACCAATCTTTAGAAGGCGGTTATGATGAATAAAACCGTATGGGATAAGTACGCGGAAGTTCTTGTTGATTATTCAACAAATGTACAAAAAGGTGATTTGGTGCAAATCCGTGCAACCAGTGTTTATGCAAAGGATTTGGTCAAAGCCGTCTACAAAAGAGTAATAGAAAAAGGCGCTCACGCAATTGTCAGAACATCAATTGAAGATATGTCGGATTTGTTCATAAAACTTGCATCTGATGAACAACTTGACTACGTAGACCCGATTACAAAACTTGAATACGAAACCGTAGACAAATTTATTTCTATCGGTGCGCCTTTGAATACTAAAAATATGGCGCGTGCAGACCTAAAAAAGTTGGCCAGACGCGGTAAAGCAACAAAACAACTCTCGGAAACATTAATGAAACGTTCTGCAGACGGCAGCGCAAGCTGGGTTATTGCAGATGTTCCGACCCACGCTCTTGCTCAGGAAGCTAAAATGTCTCTTGATGAATATTCGGAATTTCTTTTTAAATCCTGTTACCTTGATTTGGATGACCCTGTTGCAAAACTCAAAGAACTGGATGAAAAACAGACCAAATGGGCAAATTACCTGAATAACGTAAAGAAAATCCGCATCACAGGCGATAGAACCGATATTACATTTGGTGTTGCAGGCAGAAAATGGATTAGCTGTTCCGGTTTGAATAACTATCCTGACGGAGAAGTTTTCACCTCTCCAGTAGAAGAAGATGTAAACGGCGAAATTTATTTTGACTTCCCGCAAAACTACCGCGGTAACTCTGCAACAGGCGTCCATTTATGGATTGAAAACGGTAAAATCGTGAAAGCAGAAGCCGAAACAGGTCTTGATTTTCTGAATGCAATGCTCGATATGGATGAGGGTTCACGCGGAATCGGCGAAATCGCTATCGGTACTAACGAAGAAATTCAGGAGATTACAGGAAGTATCCTATTTGATGAAAAAATCGGCGGCTCTATTCATATGGCTGTCGGGGCTTCTTATCCTGAAACCGGCGGCAAAAATGTCTCAGGCCTGCACTGGGATATGATTAAAAATATGAAGCAGGGCGGAAAAATCTACGCCGATGATATTTTAATCTATGAAAACGGAAAATTTTTGATATAAATTGACATTATTTCTGTCAGATGTTATGATGTTCATCCAAGATTAGAGGATGTGAAATATGAAAATACCGTCAATACAGCAAACGTCGTCGGTCAGACAGAAATTAACAGCTTTATATCAGGATAAAGTTTTTTCCGCTCTAAAAGGCGACTACAAAGGTTTTAAAAAAGCTTCTGTGGAGTACGCCAAACTTGGCATAGATAATTTTGAGGAAGTCACAAAAATTCCCAAAATTAATGTTAAAGTTTCTCCGTTTTCAAAAATTAATCTAAACGTTGCAAAAATCTGGTTCTTAGACCTTTTCAGAAAGAGAACTCCTGAAGAGAAAACTTTTTTCAAAATGTGCGAAGACTATAAATTAAGGCAGGATGTTTTTAGCCGTCAAAAGTAATCTTCCCGCGAAAATTTCATCATGTTAAAATGTTTAAACATATTTTAAAATATTAATAATATTTCCTGTTTTTTATATTATAATAAAACGGGAGGTATTGAAAAGATGAATGTACCGGAAGAAGAAAAGTTGGAAACTATAAACGAAGAAATGATAATAATTCATTCACTCCACAATATCCTGCAAGATTCCATGCGCTACAGAGAATTCCATGAAAACAAAAACGTAATGGGTGAATACAATGTTGTTATGGAAATTATGGACAAACACATGCGAAACATTATGAATTTATTTTGATTAATGCAAACAAAAACCGCCCTGCATAAAATGCAAAGCGGTTTATTGTAATATATTTCAATCAGAATTATACAGAAGCTAAAGATTTAGCTCTTTCTAATTGTAAAGTGCAAGTTGTAACGTCGCATACGCATGATGGTCCGAAGTATTGAATTGCACCAGGGAATAAATATCTGTCATTCATAGCCCAATCTTCTCTGTTTTGTTCTAATTGTTTGAATACAGGGCCGTTAAGTTCAACGAGAGCTTTTTGAATAACAGGTTTCATTTCGCCGTGGCGTTTTTCCATATTCATCATCATAGTAAGCGGAACACCGCCTGCAACCCATTCAGCAGCAGGAGCAGTGAGGTTTCTTACAGATGAAAGGTATCCGGTCAAACCGAAGTTGATTAGAGCGAATGCGTTAAAGCCTAATGAATAGCAGTAATCAGCATCAAAGTTTGACGGGAACGCGCATCTTCCTTCATAACCGAAGAAGTGAGACTGCGGTGAGAATTTACCAATATATTCACCTTGAGATTTGATTTCATCCAATTTAGTTTGAATCATTTCGATTAACAATTTTTCAGTTTCGATTTTAGAAACCTGAACATTGCCGTGCGGGTCACGGTCTGCGAGCAGCTGACCTTTGATAAGAGCTGGCAGAGAGTTATAAACCTTGGCATTAGCAGGGTCAAGTCTGTTTTCTACGATATCAAATTTTTCTCTGATAGTAGTAGCATTCACAAAACTAGGATCAGTTTCAAGAGAAGCCATAATATCATTGAGGTTAGCAATCATAGATTTCATTTCAGGGATGAATTCAATCAAACCTTCAGGAATAACAGCTATACCAAAATTTTTACCCATATTGGAACGTTTTACGATAATGTCAGTCATATAGTTAACTATAGATTCAAGCGACATTTTCTTTTGTTCAACTTCTTCAGAAATGAGTGTTATATTAGGCTGAGTTTGAAGAGCAGCTTCAAGAGCAACGTGAGAAGCGCTTCTGCCCATAATTTTGATAAAGTGCCAGTATTTTTTAGCAGAATTGGCATCACGTTGAATATTACCGATTAATTCCGCATAAGTTTTAGTCGCAGTATCAAAACCGAAAGAAATTTCGATTTGTTCATTTTTCAAATCACCGTCGATTGTTTTAGGACAGCCGATAACCTGAATGCCTGCGTTGTTTTTAACAAACCATTCCGCAAGAAGAGCAGCGTTAGTATTTGAATCATCACCACCGATAATAACAACAGCAGAAATGTTCAATTTTTTACAAACTTCAAGCGATTTTTGGAACTGTTCTTCAGTTTCAAGTTTTGTTCTGCCTGAACCGATGATATCAAAACCGCCTGTATTTCTGTAATCGTTGATAAATTCATCGGTAAATTCAACGTATTTACCGTCGATAATACCTGACGGGCCGCCTAAAAATCCGTATAATTTATTAGCGGAGTTAGCTTGTTTCAAAGCATCGTACAGACCAGCGATAACATTGTGACCGCCTGGAGCCTGACCGCCTGAAAGAATAACACCAACATTTCTTACAGTTGAAGCTGATGTTTTAATGCTATTTTTAAAAGTAACAACAGGTTTTCCGTATGTATTTTTGAATAATTCATGAATTTGAGCCTGATCTCGAACTGATTGAGTAGGAGCGCCTTCGATTAATTCAAGTGAATTAATGCCTTTAGCTAGGCTTGACGGAAGCTTTGGCTGATACTTTAATCTTTCGATTTGTAATGGTGAAAGTTTTTTCATAGTCTCTTCCTTTTTGTTTAATATGTACCAATATAACAACAATATTTTACTACAAACAGAAAGCATTTCAAAAAGATATAAAGACTAAAAAGACAAAAGAATGGATAAAATATACTCTTTGTAGTGTTGCAGGGATTTTTAGGAGCATATTTAGCGCAATAAGAAATAACTTCTAGCACGTTTTATAAAAGCACATATTATAAAATATTTAGCCGTATTAACCGTAACAGTATATTCCACATTGGCTAAAACTTATTCGAATAAGTTTTCTACCAAGGATAATTGTCCGGAAATTTCCAATTATTTAACTCCAATAACTTTGTACAATAAGCAGGATAAAAGGTATATTCATCAGAACATGAATACTTCGTGCCTGGCTTTGTCAAACCTTCATATGTCCCATCCCAATTTAAAACATAAGGGACAACAAAATTCCTGTTTTTGACAGCTGAACTTTTTGTTCCATCTTCAGTTCCGTTATTAGCCGGTTTTTGTAATGAAAAATAAAACACTTTGCTTGCATCTGTCAAGTAAGCACCACTATCAAATTTGGAAGCTTTAAAATCAGATATATAATACATATCAAATGCAAGCCCTGTCTGTCGATAAACTCCAAAAATCACTGCATCACCTGCCGGCAAATGACACATTACCAGATGATTATCTTCACTTGTACTTGCAGCGATTTTCCAATCTTCGCACATGTCAAACTTAATATAAGGTGCTATATATTGATTGACAAATTTATAATTATTTTCATAATTTATATTCGCACCATCACCACTACCAAGACGCACTCCTCCGGGGTAAATCCAATAATCCGGCTCACCATTATCAAAAACAGAACGGCGAACTGCCTGATTTATCATTGAATAAAATTTGTAAACCTTTACTGCTGTAATTTTCTTTTGATACTCGGAAAGAAAACCTGGTATCAAAAGAGCAGCTACAACTCCAATAATTCCAAGTGTAATTAAAACCTCAGCTAAAGTGAATCCTTTATGAGTCCCAAATGCAGGAAATACGGGCTTAGAAGGCTTGCCCCCCCCCCTGAATCAGCTCTACTAAAGCATTTTGCATACATTAACTCCTTCTCTATTAATATTTATCATTATAAACCATATTTTAACATTTTTCAAGTAGAAATAAAAACATAAACAACATAATCTAACGAGGCAGTTCGGAATGGACTCTGCCGAACAAAACCTGACTAAATGTCCGGTTTTGTGAGAGGGGGTGGTTTCCTCTTTTCAACATTAAAAAAGACCCTAAATTGATTCATCAATCTAAGGTCTTAAATTTAGGTGCGGGCAGCGCGAGTGAGCTGAGGGCGAAAGTTTGACGGCTGAATAAATTAACAGATGCATTATTCTGCCGTCAACTGTA
>CALUVN010000027.1 GCA_944324235.1 Candidatus Gastranaerophilales bacterium | reverse complement strand
TTGATGCAAACTTATGTTTGCCAAACGTAACGTTTGCATCATTAGAGCAGAAAGAAAAATTATTTGAGGACGATAGCGTGAGCAGAGCGGTAGCGTGTTTCGAAAATGATTTTTCTTTTAGTCTTATTGTCGGATTAATAAATCCAACCTTACTATGTTTTGCGCGTTAAATACTTTTATAATTGTTTACTTCTTCAATGCGTTTTCCAGAGCCGTTTCTAGCGTTTTTATTTTTGATTCCAGAACTTCTATTTTAGATGTACTTGAAGAATTGGTTATCATCTTACGTTCCAGCTCTCTTTTGTATGCATCTAATTTTTCTTTCTGCGCAAAATAGAATTGTGCAACTACAGATGCGCCGATAAATATTCCGGAAAGCAATGTCCCGATTATAATCCACGTCAAACGGGTATCTCTAAACACAGCATCGGTAGGGATTCCGTATTTTTGAAGTGCAGATGCACCCTCCAATCCCCAGATTTGCATATGCGCGATGTCCGTATAATTTACGCAAGCTATGTATATGAGTACAACCATTAAAATGTATGCAGCTATATTTACTATTCTTCTCATTTTTTCAGACTCCTGTCTTTTATGTATCTTAAAACCTTTTTGAATTCTTCATCAGGTTCAATTTCCAATTCTATTATTTCATCAGAAAACGGTTTTGTAAACCTCAGAAAGTATGATTGCAAAACCTGTTCTTCTGTCCCGACTTTTTCCTGTTTTGCTCCGTACAATGTATCGTTAAAGACAGGATGATGAAGATGGCTCATGTGAACACGTATCTGATGAGTCCTTCCGGTCACAAGCGTAAGTTCAAGATATGTATAATCTTTAAATCTTTCAATAACTTTTACCAGAGTTATACTGTCTTTTCCACCTTCCACTACAGCCATCTTATGCGGATGTTTAGGGTTTCGCCCGATTGGAAGATTTATTGTATCTTCATCCTTTTCATAATTTCCGTTGACTATCGTTCTGTATTTTTTGGTAATTTTATGCTCTTTAATTTCCCGCGCAAGATATTCATGCGCACTGTTATTCTTCGCTACCATCAAAAGCCCCGATGTGTTCCGGTCCAATCTATGAACAATACCGCGGCGATATTCACCGTTTATATCCGACAAATTATCACCGAATTTATATAAAAGAGCATTTACTAAAGTGTTTTCTTTTTCTAACGAAGTCGGGTGGGTAAGCATGCCGGCAGGTTTATTGACAACAAGCATATTTTCATCTTCCCAGATAATATCCAGCGGAATATTCTGCGGTTCAATTTTTACGATATCATCAGGCGGCAGTTCAAAATCTATTCTGTCTCCGTCTTTAAGTATATAAGATGACTTCTTCTCCTGTCCGTTAATTTTTACGAGTTTATTTTTTATCAAATTTTGAATTTTAGTACGGGAAAAATTATTCAACACTCCTGCCAAATAACTGTCCAATCTTATTTCTTCATTGTTTTCTTCCGTAAAAATTATCATAATCTGGTTTTCTTCAATAGAATTATTATAATCAGCAGGAATACTCCCACATTTATAAATATATCAGCAACATTAAACACCGGAAAGTCTATAAATTTCAACTGGAAATAATCTCTTACAAAACCGTATACTATTCTTTCGTGCATATTGCCTGCAATTCCTGCGGATAAAAGTGCAAGACAGAAAAGACTTTTCATGGAAATACTTTTCAGATGTTTAATAATATAAATAAAAATCCCGAGAAGCGCTGCTACAGACAAAATTATCAAAAGCTCGGTTGAATTTTGCAAAATACTGAAAGCTGCCCCTGTATTCTGCACGTAATTCAATTCGAAATATCTGTTGTCAGATACAGCATGACCGCTTCTAATATATGAAATTATTTGATTAGATGCATAGAAATTGCATATTATAAAAAACACAAAGCATACAAGGTAATAAAAAAATTTGCTAAATTTCTTCTGCATTTTTATCCTCAAACTTTATAAAATTATTTTTTGGAATAACGTTAACTCGCGTCATAACTATGGCAAGTCCGCTCATATAAACGCGAACCACTGTTGCGGATTCCGGCTCTGCCTTGGTAATCCCGACAGAGGCAACTGTATATTCATTGAGGTTATCTGTATTAGCCTTAAATACCCGCTCCAACACCTGATCTTCCGGAAGTTTTCTAAAGACTTCATCACACTTAACCTGAGGATGAACCATTCTTTCCTTACCTATAGAAGCGATGACAATATTTTCTTTTGGCAAATCAACCTTAAGACTTGCGGAATATTCACTTCCTGCAGCTACCTGATTTGGCGTAATCAAATCAATATCAGTATATCTTGCATCGCCATATTTGAGCGTCGTTTTTTCTTCAAGAATTTGTTCGGAACGTATTTTCCAATCTTCACCAACTTTTACAAGATAATAAATGCATTTACCTGTAGAATATAATTCACCGGTTGCTTCAATTAATTCTTCATCGCTTGTTACTGTAGCAACTGCAGTTTCTCTTGTTGTAATAGTTGCAAAATTCCCGTCAATTTCCATTTCTTCAATAACCGCATCATAAGTTATATCTGAATAAGTATCCCACGTATCCTGCACTAGACTCATATATAAATCTTTATTGTAACCGTCATTATTCATAAAATCTGCGGTATAAAGACTTGATAAACCTTTCAGATCATGCACGTTGGAAAATTCCATTTGTTTAGAGATAATGTTTTCAAGTTTTTTCTGCTCGTTTTTAAGTTCACGTTTAATTTCTATTTTAGCCTTGTATTCAGAAAAAAATCCGGCATTTGCAGGAACAGCGGCAAATGATAATGCTGTAGTTAAAATTAATGTTGTTAATAATAATCTCTTCATAATAAGATTATTATACGATAAATCAAAAAAAACGGTAATAGTATAAACACATTAAATTATTTGTGATATTATTTTAATCAAGAGTATATAGTAGGGAGTGAAATTGATGAAAGAATCTTATTTTCCACAAGAGATAGAAAAAAAATGGCAAAAAAAATGGGAAGAATCAGGAGCATTTAAAACCCCGAACAATTCTGACAAACCCAAATATTACGCACTTTCCATGTTCCCGTATCCGTCAGGAAAACTGCACATGGGACACGTAAGAAATTACACTATAACCGATGTAATAGCACGTTTTAAAAAGGCACAAGGATATAACGTACTCCACCCGATGGGATGGGACAGTTTCGGATTACCTGCAGAAAACGCGGCAATGAAACACGGCGCCGACCCTGCAAAATGGACAGATGAAAATATCGCATATATGACAAAACAATTAAAAATGTTAGGTCTTTCTTACGATTGGGACAGAGAAGTCGCAACCTGCAAGCCTGATTATTACAAATGGACACAATGGCTGTTTTTGCAACTCTATAAAAAAGGACTCGCATACAAAAAAGAAGCTGCCGTAAACTGGTGTGACAAATGCGCTACAGTTCTTGCCAACGAACAGGTAATTGACGGCAAATGCTGGAGATGCGACAGCGTTGTTGAGAAAAAATATCTTTCTCAATGGTTTTTAAAGATTACTGACTATGCTGAAGTCCTTCTTCAGGATTTGGATAAACTCACCGGGTGGGGTGATAACGTAAAAACAATGCAGGCTAACTGGATTGGAAAATCTCAAGGTGCTATTTTGAAATTCAAAGTAGTTGACGCCCCGGACGGAAGTGATATGGAAATTCCGGTTTACACGACAAGACCTGATACAGCTTACGGTATAACATATCTTGTAGTTGCTCCGGAATACAAAGATATCGAAAAATTAACAACACCAGAAAACAAAGCAGCTGTTGAAGAATACAGAGCAAACGCACGTAAAATGACGGAAATCGAAAGACTGTCAACAGAAAGAATAAAAACAGGTGTGCCTCTCGGAACACACTGTATAAATCCGTTTACCGGTGAAAAGTTCCCGCTCTGGACTGCGGATTATGCACTTGTTGAATACGGAACAGGTGCAGTAATGGCAGTTCCGACACATGACACACGCGACTTTGATTTTGCAAAAAAATATAATCTGCCGATGAAAGTCGTTATACAAAATCCTGAAAACCCGTCAGATTGCAAAGATGCAGCATATACAGAGCCGGGTGTACTGGTTAATTCAGACGAATTCAACGGAATGAGCAACGAAGATGCTAAAAAAGCAATCACACAAAAAGCCGTAGACGGCGGTTTTGGGGAATTTAAAACCCAATACAGACTCCGTGACTGGCTGATTTCACGTCAGCGTTACTGGGGTGCACCTATTCCTGTTGTTTATTGCGAAAAATGCGGAATTCAACCTGTTCCTGAAGACCAGCTGCCTGTATTATTACCGAAAGATGTTGACTTTAGCGTAGTCGGTAAATCTCCGATTCTGACGTCAAAAACTTTCCTTGATACAACTTGCCCGTGCTGCGGCGGACCTGCTAAACGCGAAACGGATACAATGGATACATTCATCTGCTCAAGCTGGTACTACCTGCGTTATGCAGATGCTAAAAACAGTGAAAAACCGTTCGACAGAGACCTCGTTAACAAATGGCTTCCTGTTGACCAGTACGTAGGCGGAATTGAACACGCAATTCTTCACCTTTTGTATTCAAGATTTTTCACAAAAGCTTTACGCGATTTAGGACTTTTAGACTTTGACGAACCGTTCAAAAATCTACTGACTCAGGGAATGGTTCTGAAAGACGGTTCTAAAATGTCTAAATCAAAAGGCAATACTGTTGATCCGGATGAAATATTTGAAAACTACGGAGCTGATACAGCAAGATTATTTATTCTTTCAGACTCACCTCCTGCAAGAGATTTTGACTGGTCAGACGCAGGTGTTGAAGGATGCTATAAATTCCTTAACAGAGTATGGCGTCTTGTTGCATCAAACTCTGACAACATAACTTTTGATTATAAACTTGAATTTCCACTCACAAAACAAAATGATGATCTGGTAAGAAAAGTTCATATAGCAATCAAAGGTATCACAAACGACATCTCAAACGACTTCCAGTTCAATACTGTAATTTCAAAATACAGAGAACTCACCAACGCAATTTACGAATGGTGCGGAGCTAAAAAAGAATTGAACCACGAAGACAAAAATGTATTGAGTTTTGCGATTTTAACATTACTGAAATTGATGTCTCCTGTAGCTGTCCACCTGACAGAAGAAGCCTGGGCGGATTTGGGCGGAAAAACATCAATCCACGATGAACCTTGGTGCGAATGGGACGAAAATCTAGCAAAAGCAAGTTCTATCACTCTGGTTGTTCAAGTTAACGGAAAAGTTAAGGACAAAATCGAAGCTGACGAAGCTTCTACGGAAGATGAACTGAAAGCGATTGCAATGGCAAGTCCTAAAGTGAAAGAGTTCACAGACGGCAAAACCATTGTTAAAACGATTGTCGTTCCGAAAAAACTTGTTAATATCGTAGTTAAATAACTAAAAAAAGACCTGACATAAGTCAGGTCTTTTTTTTATAATCTGTCTTTGTGCTTTTTATCCTTTTTAACTTCATCTTCATCGCAGCCGAGCGCTTTATTCAAGTGTTCAACAAGTTCCCGTGAATGATAATGCATTGCATGTTCCGATTTATGGTGAATATCTACGATATGGAAATGCATCGCCATTTCGACCTGAATTAACGACATATTGTAATTATACAAACTTTCAACATAGCGTCTCAATGCATTAATATAGTCCTTTCTTGCATCCTGTAACGCTACATAATTCAACTCACCGTTAATATACTTTTCCTGCACGATATCAAGATTATCAAAAGACTGCACAACCTCAATCTTTGCCGTCGGAATTTCTTTTTCCGCCCTGTCAAGATTATTAAAAGCCCGTTTTAATTCAAAATACAAATCTTTTTTGAAAAGTAAAATTTCATTATCAGCCAGATGAAGCTGTGCATCTGCCCCTTTTATACTATGTCTGAGTTCCATAATATTAACAGAAGAAGAGAGATTCACTCCGACCTGAAAACTGTTATTGGAAGACAGATTGGAATTGTTAAAACCATAGCCCGCACTCGCCGTTAAATCAGGGAAATAAGTCCGCTTAATGTATGCGAGGGATTGTTCCATTGCATTTTTTGTTGAAATTAAAACCTGCAAATCCGGACTGTTTTCATAAGCAATATCAACAGCTTTATCTCTGGTGAACGGAAACTGCTGAAAAGTGAAATTTTCAGAGTATTTTTCTTTCGGATTATAAGCAAAGCCGTCAGAGTATGCAAAAGTTTTTGTCGGTTGAATCATGTATTCCGGCTGGCTTTCCAGATACATTGCATTTGTGAGATTTACCTGTTCATTATTGAAATTATTAACAGCTTCTATATATTGCACCTGAGCTTCACTCAAATTCAATTCCGCCGTTGTCAAATCAGCTTTTTCTTTTGCACTTGCAAGCTTAACAAATTTCTCGTTAATATCAACGTTGTATTTAGCAATATCAAGCAGCGCACGTGAGCGCAAAAGATTATAATATTTACCTTTTATGTCAAATAAAGTAGAACACAGACTGTCTATGAATTCATATTCAGCACCAATTTTATAAAACTCTTCCATTTTTATATATGCAGTTGTCTTACCGAAATTCCATATTAACTTGTTAACAGAAACTCCGACAGAAGGCAGCTCTCTATAATGAGAATTATAATAAATGTTATCCGAATTATTTTCGTTATAAAAACCTGCGCCTGCATTTATGACAGGAAAATATTGAGATTTAGCAATGCCGAGATTACTTTTTGCAATATCGAGATTGTATTTTTTCCGTTTAATTTTAGGGCTGTTTTTAAAGGCTACCGCAACACAATCAATAACGGACAAAGTCGTACCGTCTTTGACTTCAACCAGCTTAAACAGTTCATCGTCATCCTGACCGTATGCCTTTAAAAATCCGCCTAAAATCATAAGTATAATAAAAAGGCAAATTTTCTTTCGTATCATATCTATTATTATAGCATGTTTGTCAATGTTAACTTTTTAAGCGGTTTACCATAAATTAAGGCCTGACATTCAGTCAGGCCTTAAAAGAAATTATTTTTTTGATAATTCAAAAGTATCACCTGCGTGACGTTGGGCAGGCTGCTCCGGAACCGTATCCTTTACTGTTTTTTCAAAAACATCATGATTCATTAAAGTTGCCTGAGCAGGATTTTTGGTATTTGAAACCGCCATACATTTGTAACCGTTTTCAAGTTGGACTTCACGCGCCATGTAACTTTCACCGTTTTTATCAGTATACTTAATAACAGGTTTTCCTGTCGGTGTAAGTTTCGGCGTCAAATTTGTTTTGTCAATTACTGCCATAATAATAACCTTTCTACCTTTTACATTATTAATAAAAACACAGATTTGAAAAAAAATTGCTATTATTTAAAAATATTTCTGACTTTTTTTACAAAATTTAAAAGTTTTGAATAAATTTTAATTTTTTGCGGGTTTTCAGATTCAAGCGAGAGGTACATAGGAAGATTATCCGCCATAGACCAGTGCATTTCTTTATGCTCTTTAATACACTCGTCTATATATTTAATCCTGTCAGTGTAAACCGATGTAAAATCACATTTTCTGTAAAAAATATGCGGGGGGCGGGTTGGAGTATAAATTCTGCTTGCATCAAGATGAACCCGTCCTTCACATCCGTGCTTGCGACTTTCTGCTTTCGCAAGTTTTATAAATGCACGCCCGTAGCCCTGATTTGTTTCTTCTGTTTGGATATATTCTATCTTAAAAGACTTATAACAGCCCAGAGTCGGATAATACGGCGAAAAAAAATCTTCCATAACAGGACGAGCATACATTTTTCCTGCGAATTCACCGGTTATAGTATCAGCCATATTATATTGAATCATAGGCCCGTATTTTTTTGATACAAACTTTTGCGAATATATAATCAGACGTGGAACGGTATTCATTTTTGGGGTCAACATTGTTTTCATAATATCTATTAAATATAAACAAAAAAATTTTTGCGTTAATTATTAAAAAATCATAACAAAATGCTGGAATAATTTTTTTGATATTATAATATTAATTGTATAGACAGTACCATTTAATAGTTAGGGAATCGGTTTTGAATAAGAAGTATTATTTTATCGCAATAGGCGGAGTCGGAATGAGCGGGCTGGCAAAATATTTGCTGGAACAAGGCTGCGAAGTCAGCGGTTCTGACATCTGCGACAGTAAATATATTCATCAGTTAAAAGATTTAGGCGCAACAGTACATATCGGGCATAATGCCAATAATGTTCCGGCTGATTGTATTGTTATTGCAAGCACCGCAATCCGTGCTGACAATCCTGAAATAGTCAGGGCAAAAGAATTAGGATTACAAATATATCACCGCTCAGATTTACTTGCAGAAATCTCGCGCGGAGGCAAATTCTTTATAGGTTATGCAGGCACACACGGAAAAACTACGACAAGCGGGCTCGCCTCTTATGTTCTGGAAAAAGCAGGACTTAAACCTTCGTTTGTAGTCGGCGGGATTATTCCGGAAGTCGGAACAAATGCGCAATACCGCGACGGTAAACATTTTGTTGCGGAATTGGACGAAAGTGACGGAACAATAGTTAAATACACGCCTGATACGGTTGTTATCAACAACCTTGAAGCAGATCACCTTGATTTCTACAAAGACGGGCTGTCTGCAATTCTAGATACATTCCAAAAATTTCTGTCAGGTTTGAAATCCGATGCAATAATCCTTGCAAACAATGACAGCGAAGGAGTTGAAGAACTTATCGGAGGATGCTCTACAGTAATTCCAAATCCGATATACTCATACGGTTTGAATGATGCGGATTATACCGCTCAAAACATTGTTTACGGCGAAGAATGCACAACTTATGACATCTATTACAAAGGTGAATTTTTAACAGATATGAAAATTATCCTGAAAGGTGTTCATAATGTTTATAATTCGCTTGCTGTATTTGCAAGCCTGCATCAGGACGGAGTAGATATAAATCTTATCAAACCTCACTTTGCAACTTTCAGCGGAATGGGAAGAAGATTTCAAAAAGTAGGAGATTTTAACGGAATTGCACTTTATGACGATTACGCACACCACCCTACAGAAATTAAAGCAACACTTTCTGCAGCATCAGCATTCAAAAATCATCGTGTAATTGCTGTCTTTCAACCGCACAGATACACAAGACTGCAAAGTTTGTGGGCTGAATTTTTAAACTCGTTTGACGGGGTTGATAAAGTCATAGTTACAGATGTCTACGCTGCAAGCGAAGATAAAATAGAAGGAATTAACTCCGAAAAATTCACCTCCGAATTGATGAGTAAAGGTATTGATTGCGAATATCTGGCAGGTGATATGAAATCCGTTGCACAGCAGTTATATCCGACATTAAAATCCGGTGATGTTGTAATCGGCCTTGGTGCAGGAACTATCACAATGTTGGGCAAAGAGTTGTTACAACTTGATAAGGAGATGGAAAAAGTTGCTGGTTGAAGAAAATTTTGACGTATCAAGATTTACATCATTTAAATGCGGCGGGAAAATCAAAAAAGTTATATTCCCTGAAAGTATTGATGAATTTATCACTGCGCTTGAAAGTGAACCGCAAGCCGGAGTTTTCGGAAACCTCACAAATACTCTGGTATCTTCCGACGGGTACAACGGAACAATTATTCTAACAACAAAAATGACAAATTTTCACATTGAAGGAACTCGTGCGGAAGCAGAATGCGGATTGAAAGGTGCTAAACTTTCACAGGCGGCAGAAGCTGCAGGAATGAGCGGGATTGAATTTATGATAGCATTTCCTGGCACAATCGGCGGGGAAGTATTTATGAATGCGGGAGCTCACGGACAATGCGTCGCAGACTGTTTCGTAGAAGCAAAATGCTACAGCAGAGAAAACGGTCTTGTAATTATGAAAAAATCAGATATGGATTTTTCATACAGAACATCCGTCTGCCAGAAAAAAGATTTAATCGTACTGAGTGCTGTATTTGAACTCACGCCGGCATCCCGGGAAGATATAAAGGCTAAAATGGATGAGAATTTACATTTCAGAAAAACCCATCAGCCTTCCCTGACACTCCCGAACTGCGGCAGCGTTTTCAGAAACCCTGAAGGCAACTCCTCCGGACGACTTATAGAACAGGCAGGAGTAAAAGGGTTTTCTTCAGGCGGCGCAAGAGTCTGGGAAAATCACGCAAACTTTATCATTAATGAAGGCGGCTCTTCGACAGATATTTTGACCGTTATCCAAAAAATGCACAATAGCGTAAAGGAAAAATTTGATATAGAATTAAGACCCGAAGTAAGATATTTGGGCGACAACAGTAAAGAGGTAGAAATATGCAAAAATTTGAAAATCATATAGATAAAAACGCAAAAATTGCAGTATTATGCGGAGGTATGTCAAGTGAAAAAGACATCTCAATGCGTTCCGGAAAAGGCTGCTATGAAGCTTTAAAAAGATTAGGATTTGTTAACGCGGAACTCGTTGTTGTGGACAGAAATATAGCCCAAACACTTAAGGACGGGAACTATGACTATGCATACAACGCTCTTCACGGGAAATACGGCGAAGACGGCTGCATTCAAGGACTGCTGGAAATTCTCCAAATACCTTATACCGGATGCGGAGTAATGGCAAGTTCACTTTGTATGAACAAAGAGTACACAAAAAGAATTCTCTCAACTAACAAAGATATTCCGCTGATTAAATCAGTGTTTGTCAGAAAAGGGGAAGACGTTTTAGAGGCATGCAAAGATTTGAGCTACCCTCTTATAACAAAACCTGTTTGTGAAGGTTCAAGCTTCGGTATGACAAAGGTAAATTCAAAAGATGAACTGAAAGCCGCTTACGAAGAAGCAGCAAAATATAACGACGATGTTCTAATTGAAGAATTCATAAACGGATTTTTCGTAACAGTCGGTGTTCTTGAATACGAAAATAAAAACTTTGCCACTGAAATTCTTGAAATTATACCGAAAAATGAATGGTACGATTTTGAAGCAAAATACACAAAAGGAATGTCTGAATTCATTCTTCCTGCAGAACTTGACGAAGAAACAACAAAACTCGTCAAGGAAATCTCGGTAAAAGCACATGAAACTGCAGGTTGCAGCGGTGTTTCCAGAGTTGATTTTATGATAAAAGATAACAAACCGTACTTTTTGGAAATCAATACATCTCCGGGAATGACAGAAACAAGCGACTTACCGGCTCAGTCAAATGCTATGGGAATTGATTACGACAACCTTGTATTACTAATTTTAAACAGCGCAGGTCTGAATAAATAATGGATGAAATGGAAAATAATCAAGAATTTCTCGACGAAGCAGATATTCTTGAAGCGAAAAAAGTTAAAAAGATTCAACGCGAACGTCATATCCGCAAAGGCAGAATGATTCAGGAGCAGGTTCGCGGAGTTTTTCGTTTCTTTGTAAGCGTCGGTATTCTCATTTTGATTATATGGATTGCAGACTTACCGGGCTGGTATATGGATAAATCAGCATTTAAAGTCTATAATCCCGCAAATATTACTATTGTCGGCAATAAAATCGTCCCGACAGCAAAAGTTTTTAAAACGCTTAATGATTTGAATGTACCTAATCATCCGGTGTACCTGTTTAAGACCGGCGACATCCGAAACAGAATAAAAAAATTATCACCAGTTGACGAAGTTTACATAAGACGGTATGCATTTCCGGCAAAATTAACTATAATCGTAAGGGAAAAAGTTCCGACAGTAGTCATTGCACCCGATGAAAAAGTTAATCCTGTAGCGTTTTTCACAAAAGACGGAACCCTTGTCGGCCGCGAGTACCTTCCGTTGAACCCGCAGTTTAAAACAATAAAAGTACTTTCCTACGGGAATAAGGGCGACGATTACCACAAATGGACAAAAGAAAAAATACATAAAATTGAAAAAATCGTAAGATACGTTGAAACTTACGCAAAAGAACCTGTCTTGTATCTGGATTTCAGAAATCCTGAAGACATCTACGTTATGATTAAAACAGTAAAAATCAGACTCGGAAAACTTGATGATACAGTATTTACCCGTATAGAAAGAATTCCGTCCATCCTGCCGCAGGTCAAACTGATGGATTCAAAAATCAAATATCTGGATTTAAGCTGGGAAAAGGTTAATTATTTAAAACTTGACGAGTAACAGGAGCGAATATATGAATATAGCAATAGCACAAACGAAGTATAGAACAGGAGATTTTGAATTTAATTTTAAATCAATAGCAGATAAAGTCTCCGGAATATCAGCGGATTTAATAATATTTCCGACGGTTGATTTATATGACATAGGCGGAAAGGATTTGCTTCTGGATGAAAAAGTTCAACAGGCACAAATAGAATTTTACGACAGACTGGCTGAGCAGAATTTCAAAACTCCGCTACTTATCGGGGATATTCTTATTAAAGACGGAAATGTTCTGGTCTCGGAAGACGGCTTTTTTGATATAAACGGAGAGAATATTTACGTTTCCGACGAATACAGCGACGACGTAATCTGTGATTTATACGTTCTTGCGAAAAACAGCTATTTTGCAATAGGTAAATATAAAGAGTTTGTAGAAAGCATAAATACAAACAACAATTTCGTGTACATAAATGCAATAGGACTTGCAGATGAAAATGTTTTTGCCGGCGGAAGTTTTGCCAAAAACAGAGAAAACGAAATTGTATTTCAAGCTCCGTTATGCAAGGAACTAACAGGAAATGCCGATTTTAATGCACCTGTTGAATTTACGGATGAACCGATGGAACAGCAGGTAATCGACGTTACAACATTTGCGCTGAACGAATATTGTGCAATAAACGGGATTAAAAAAGTTGTTCTCGGTTTGTCAGGCGGAATTGACAGCGCGCTTACGGCAGTTCTTGCTGCAAAAGCACTCGGGGCTGAAAATGTACTCGGAATAATGATGCCGAGTATGTATTCCTCACAGGGCAGTGTGCTTGATTCTGTAGAACTTGCCCAGAATCTGGGTATCAGAACGGAAAAACACACCATCACCCCTCTTTTTGAAAACTTTATGGAAAAAGTTGCCCACGAACAAAAAGGCGACCTTGCGGAAGAAAACCTTCAAGCAAGACTTCGCGCGCTTATTTTGATGTTCTTTTCAAACCGCGGCGGGTACTTGCTCTTGTCTACAGGCAACAAATCCGAAAGCGCAATGGGATTCGGTACACTATACGGCGACCTTGCAGGCGGCTATAATCTTATCTGTGACCTTACCAAAACAAATGTTTATAAAGTTTCAAATTACATCAATAAAGACGAAGAAGTTATCCCGCAGGCAATTATTGATAAAGCTCCGTCTGCTGAACTTCATCCGGGACAGAAAGATCAGGACAGACTTCCTGAATATGCAGTACTTGATGACGTTTTGGAAATGTATTTTGAACAAAACAAACCGCTTGACGAAATTTATGCAAAATATAATAAACCTGTTGTGGATGAAATTGTCAGAAAAACTTACAGAATGGCATACAAACGTAAACAGTGCTGTCTGGGCGTAAGACTTACGGAACGTTCATTCCTGAAAGGTATAGAGCTGCCGATTGTTCAAAAATATTATTAATATAAAAAAAGGAGCAAATAGCTCCTTTTTTATTTATCTTTTTTTCTGTTTTTAATAAGTCCGGTAAGAGCACCGATACCTAGACCGGTCTCAGTACATATTGTTTCTGAAAGACCGGTTATTAGTAATCCAACTCTCCAATTGTCGAATAATTCCTCTTGGAAGAATTTTTTAAAAGGTATATTCTTTTTAAACTTTGCAACTAATGGCAAGACGACAGTAAGTCCTATTACAGGTATTACAATTCCTGCTAAAGCACCAATTCCAGCACCGACACCTGCATAGTGCGCTGTTGTCTTTTTAGATTTAGTATCTTTTGTAGAAATAACGACTTCATCAGTTTTTTGTTCATTTTTTATTGCCGGTTTAGCATCCGCAGCAGATTGTGCAACTTGCGGTGTGCCGTTTTTGAATTTATCTAACAATGAAACAGCTTCTATAGCCATAAATTTATCCCTTTATTATTCTACACGTATATATTATAAAACAGAATATAATTTTTTTTTGCGTTTTTTAGAATTTCCCGCTTAAATAAGCTTAACAAACCGCTTGCAAAATTAATTTTATATAATAAAATAATACTTGCCGAAAGTTTTAGCGCTTTGGTATGCCTAAAACTTTTTAGTTACACTTAACCAATATAAAGGAGAAGAAAATGCCAAAAATGAAAACACACAAATCGGCTGCTAAACGTTACAAAGTAACTGCAACCGGTAAAATTCAAAAAAGACAAGCAGGTATAGGCCACTTGCTCCAACACAAATCATCCGCTAGAAAACGCAGAATTTTCAAGATGGTTGATGTATCTGAGTCACACGTAAAACTGGTATCTAAAGAGTTACCATACAAGAAGTATTCAAGATAGGAGCAAACAATGAGAGTAAAACGTGGTAATGTAAGTCGTAAAAGACATAAAAAAATATTAAAACTTGCTAAAGGCTTTATCGGCGCTAGAAGCAGAATCTTTAAAGTAGCTAATATCGCTGTTATGAAAGCACTTAAATATGCTTACAGAGACAGACGTACTACAAAACGTAATATGAGACGTCTCTGGATTGTTAGAATCAACGCTGCAGTCAGAGAACGCGGCATGAGCTATTCAAGATTCGTTAACGCTTGCAAAAAAGCTAACGTTATCGTTAACAGAAAAATGCTCGCTGACATGGCTGTTAAAGATCCTGAAGCTTTTTCAGTATTGTTTGATTCTATTAAATAATAGAGCTAATACAATAAAAAAATACAGCACTATCGAAAATTGATAGTGCTGTATTTTTATGCAAATTGAGGCGGTTATTTTTCTTATGTTAAGAAATATTTCACAAATATATTATAAATGTAGTAAAAAACTTGAAAAAATAATAGGTATTAAGTATAATAAATACACTTGTTCATGGAAATCATTTATCTTATTTGTAAAAAATTATTAAAACTACCCGAAGAATAAGCAATAAATTTCATTGAACGTTTTTTATGTGTATGTGTAGTGTAGATATGAAAATATAAAGTAGGGAAATGTCAGTAAAAGCAATAAATCCATCATTGAACAGAGTTCAATATAGAAATAATAATGTATCAGATATAAAAAACAAACAGGTTCAATCCCAAAACCAGCCGTCATTTAGCGGTTTATCGTTATCGGCAGGTATAGTAAGTTTAATGGACTGGATTGAAGCCGGCGGATTTATTACATCATTTATTATTCAAGACGGACTGGGTATGGTAGCACCTCGTATAGGAACAGGTTTAATGCGAGGCAGAGGCAGTATTGACCCTAACACAGGGGAAAAACGAGGCTGCAACTGGGAGTTTGCAAGACGTGAAGCTCTCCGTGAATTACTGAGCGGACCTAGCGCATACTTAATCCCTCTGGCAATGATTTCCGGTATCAAAAAATTAGGTAAAGCAAATAATGTCCCTGTTGATTTGATTAACGGCTACGGAAGCGAATTTGCAAAATACTCAAAACAGGCTATAGCGGAAAACAAACCCCTCAATAAAATTGATTTTTATACACAAATTTTCGACAATCTCTTGACGAATTCAACAGACGGGACGTTACCAAAGCATGTTATTGAAGAAAAGTCTGCAACTTATGCAAAACAATTGATTGAAATTGAAGATAACCACGGAAATAAAAAAATTCGTAAAGTCTTAGAAAACAGCTTAAAAGAAGATTTCATCAATATAAGAAGATTGCACAGTGATGTAATGGTAGATGATACCGCAGCTGTTCTCAAATCAGATGACAAATATATCAGCAAAGGCATCAAAAAAATTCTCAGTTCCCTTTCTGACTACACTCATGATGCATTGCATTACACCCATAAACATTTGAAAGAGGACACACCTGAAGCTGTTGAAAAATTAATCAACAACTTTAACTTAAAACGAACAGGAACACGTGTAGTTACAAACTTAAGCATGTGGGGCGCTGTAGCAGCAGGATTTATTTTAATCCCGAAAATATACAACCTTGGATTAAAACATGATCCTGGTCTTGTCGGAACTGCAGCAGAAGGAACAATGACCGAAAACGCCGCAAATACTGCTCAAAATACAAAAACTGCAGAAACTGCAAAAGATACACCTGAAGATAACAAACAACAGGCAGACGGCAAACAGGTATCTTTCGCAGGATGGCAGTCATCTCTCGGCAAAACAGTTTTAAATAACAACAAACTGGGTAAATTCTTAAAGAACTTTGAGTTTGATAATGCGTCAATGCCTGCAAACGCTATGGCGGCAGCATTGTTTGGTTTCTGCTTACCGCCTAGATATATAGATGCAAAAAGTAACTTTGAAAGAGGCGAAATCCTTTTCCGTGACATAACAAGTTTCATTGCAATATTGTTCGGAGCAAAAGCATTATCAAGAGTATTCTCCCAAACATTTACCAAAATGTCGGGTATTGCACTTCAAGTCAGAGATGAAGGATTTGAAAAACGTTCTTTACCAGGAAAAGTATGGCAATACTTCTCTGCAAACAGCGATATTTCCAATTTGACCTCAAGACAATTAGAAGCTAAATATGCAAACCCTAGCGGAGCTAAAAATGGAATTTTGGGAATGATTGATTTTATCCAAAATAACCATGGTGATGTAAGAAAAGCATTTTCTATTGATAAAGGCGTCAAAGAAAATATTGAAAAATTACTCGGCGGAAAATCTATCAAAAATGCAACCGTTGATGAAATCAAGAACGCAATCAAAAACGGCGCTGAAAGTGTTGAACTCAAAAATATCTATAAAATACTTGATAACGTTAAAGGTAACAAACTTCTGGGCAGAGCAAAACTGCTTAACAGCTTATTTGATGCACTTTCAACCTTTGCACTGGTACCGTTATTTATGATATGGGTATCACATAAATGTACAAAGATGACAAAAGAACGCTCTGAAAAACTTGCTAAAGAAGCGGCAGAAGCAGCTAATGCCAACAAACCTGAACCGCCGAAAAATCCTACAGCACAGGTTCAGAATGTAACAGCAGCGGCAGATGTAAACAAACAGCCGTCTATGCAGGGATTCTTGAATAATTTATAAAGACATAAAAATTCCCTCGGAAAAGAGGGAATTTTTGTATACAAAATAATTTTGCGATTATGCGATATTTTCTTTATTACTTTGAGTCAAATCAAAAACGCTTGTATCCATAGGAATAGATTTAGTATTATTTTGAGCAATTTCATTTTGCGGCTGCGGACCGCCGGAATGTTTAACTCCGATAGCTGCATTTACATCAGCTCTTGCTTTTTCCCCCAACAAATTCGTAAAGTTTTTACCTTCCATCTTAGCTGCAAATATAGACAATTTTTCATCCCCGAATGCTGCGATATTTGCGAGGGAAACCTGAGTTCTGCCATTCAAATTTTCGTTTCCGTTGCATAATTTTATCATATCTGCAGGCTTAAAATTCGGGAATGCTGCATAAATGTCTCCAACCGTAATCGTCATAACTTTTTCCTTTCCTTAAACTTCATTTATACTTAAATAAAGTATTTTTAGCGGAAAAAATTGATACGCGGGCATCGCATCCTATCCTATCCTATCCTATGAGGGAGTATGACAGGGTTTTAGCCATTTTACAAATTATATTTACATTTTGTTACATAATAATACTGATGCAAACATCATGCTTGGCAAACGTAACGTTTGCATCAGTAGAGCAAAAAGAAAAATTATTTGAGGACGATAGCATAAGCAGAGCGGTAGTGTGTCCCGAAAATGATTTTTCTTTAATATTTTAATTGTTTGCCCCCTCACCCGTCCTGCGGACACCCTCTCCATATCAGGAGAGGGAAATACAGTTTATACAAAAGGCGACTGTTAAAAGACTTTGAAAGTTTTTTTTGAGTATCATTGTGCGCAGCACTGTAACGGACTATTCACTCTTCACCATTCACTATTCACTCATCTTGATGCAAACATCATGTTTGCCCCCCTCCCTCAATCCCTCCCCTCAAGGGGGCGGGAAGAGTTGAGAAACTCTTACGGTTTATACAAAAGCCGCCTTGTAAAGGATATTTTAAAGTTTTTTGGATATCTAATACAGGCGACTTTTCAGTCTGCGGAAAAAATATTAATGCAAACATCATGTTTGTGCCCCTCCCCAGATTTTGCACGAAAACAAGTTTTCGGCAAAAATCTTCCCCTCCCTCAAGGGGCGGGGAACACAGACTATACTGTCATGCTGAACTTGTTTCAGCATCTTAGCTTCCTGCAACTCATACCTCACCCCTTCCCCCTCTCCTACTTAGGAGAGGGAAATACGGTTTATATAAATGCCGGCATTTCAAAGTTTTTCAAAATTTCTTGAATACTTAATAAAGGCGACTGCTTCAATATTGAAGAGTAGTATTGATGCAAACTTATGTTTGCCCCTGTCTTGGATTTGCTCCACGCTCGCGGGGCGAGTGAATACAATTAACTGTGAGAGGTTGCAAACGTTAGTTTTGCAACCTCTCATACTTATGAATTTCTATCTGTGCGCAGCGCTGTAAAGGACTATTCCCTGTTCACTTATTTTTTTTGATGCGTTTGAACCTATTCTTCAATTAAAGCATTGATATCAGCAACCATAGCTTCAGGATCAAATCCGTGAACCTTTGCGCCTGCTTCAAGGTTTTCAAATCTTGCAGCTGCACAACCGATACAACCTAAACCATATCTTTGAAATACTTCAATACTTTGCGGATATGCTTGTACAATATCCATAATGTTCATATCTTTTGTAACTTTTCCTGCCATAATAATTCTCCTTTTTCGTTGACTTTTACACATATGTCATTAAGAACATTATACACAAAAAAAAAGAAGGAGTAATATGGAGCTGTTAAAAAAATTATTCAAAGATGAAGAAAGAGCCATCGGTCTGAGTTCATTCAGAAAATCAGATGAAAAACATTATGATTTCCGCCCGAATTTTAGCGTAGACAAACAAATCTACAGAACGGATTACGAAAAAAACTTTTTCCTGCTCTGATATTTTTTATATTAATTAAATTTATACATTTATTTACCCGAGCAAATCTATTGTATCAAAATCACGTTTCGGACAATCCAAACTGTAATTTCTGACAGCAAAAGGATTTAAGCTTTGTTGAGCCTGCGGCTGTTCTTTTTTAACAGGAGTAATCGCAGGCACACTTGTGCCGAAAAAAGCAGGCTGACGCCATTTTATCGGTGTCGGTGCCACAAATGAACTATTTATTGCTTCAGTTCTGAATGTCATATTTTTCCCCAATATTAATTAATCCCTATATTATAATAAAGTATAATTACAGGGGAAAATTGCCTGAAATAGTTCAAATATTAAGTTTTGTTACGCAAATAAATCCAGACGTTTAGAAACAGCAGTATTTTCGTGCGACGGTCTGTTCAGGTTGTACCCTGAAGTATTCAGCTGTGTGAATAAACCGCTGTCATTCTGTGTACGTTGTGGATTTCTTGCACCGGCCTCGTAAAAATTAACAGGCTGAACCCTGAAAATATTACGCGGCTGAATGGAATCAATCGCTTGTGTATTCATAGTCTTATTCTCTCTCAAATATATAAAACGTTTTCATTCGAACGGAATTTCAACATGAAGAATTTTTGTTACATTCGTTACAATAATCTGAAAAATATTAAAACTATCCAAAAGCAGTTAACATCGCCGATGGCAGATTTTGGCATTAATACCCCCTTACCGTTCAGGAGCTGTTGAGAGTAAAAGAAATAATGGAAGAAAACAGAACTCACAGAGAACAGTAACCAGCTGTGCAAAAAGCCGGCAATAAGCCGGCTTTTTACAATAA
Source organism: Candidatus Gastranaerophilales bacterium (assembly GCA_944324235.1). Classification (GTDB taxonomy): domain Bacteria; phylum Cyanobacteriota; class Vampirovibrionia; order Gastranaerophilales; family Gastranaerophilaceae; genus CALUVN01. The sequence continues at coordinate 11,842 of CALUVN010000027.1, read as the reverse complement.
AATCATTAAAATCTTTATTGATCGCTTTCGTGATGATCGTTATCTTTGAGAAGTTTTTCAAAGTCGGACGGTTTAAGACTTTGGACAAAATTCTTGAATTCCTGAGCTTCTTCTTCATCCTTAGCACTGTCAGTAGAGACAGAGCCGCTTGAAATAACATTCGCCGTTACAAAAATAGGGGCGTCAACACGTATAGCAACAGCAATAGCATCAGACGGACGGGAATCAATTTCTACGGTTTTACCGTCTTCATCCACCAGATAAAGAGTTGCGTAGTAAGTCTCTTTCTCAACATCGTTAATTTCCACTCTGTCAAGAGTGTAACCTGTTTTTTCAATAATATTAATAATCAAATCATGAGTCATAGGTCTGGCTACAGTGAGATTTTCTATCTTTCTGATAATAGCACTGGCTTCAGCAGAACCAATCCAGATAGGCAGCGCCTTTCTGTTAGCCTTATCGTGCAGAACAACAATAGGTGACCCTGTTCTTGTATCCAGCGCAATACCCATAACTTTCATTTCTATCATAATATATATACCTCTTATCTTAATTTCCTTTGATAAGAACATTATAAACTCAAAAAGTTTTTTTTCAAAGATTTTCAAAAAAAAATATTTGTGTTATTATAAGGCTAAAGAGGGCATAAAAAATAATGCCATGACAAATATAATAAATGGAGAAGTGGCCGAGTAGGCTGAAGGCGGCACCCTGCTAAGGTGTTATGTGGAGTAATCTGCATCATGGGTTCGAATCCCATCTTCTCCGTTTTTTAGTACAAAGATTAGGAATTAGTGAAGATATAAGTTTGAAAAACCGCCCACTCAGGGTGTAATTTAACGGGACATTTTATCTGAACGCATAAAAAGATTATTCGGCAAAGTTGGCTTTGTGTGCGAATTTGAGGAGTCGGGAATAATCAAACTAAGTGTCAAGCAAAACGGTCAAATGACTCTTTTGATGGTCTGACAGCTAGCTGTATTATTTCGGCAACTTGGGTTTTCTGCAAAGCATAGCCTATGTCTTAGCCTGCACAGGGCGTTTGACAAATAGTTTGATTATTTCGTCAATGACCGTTTTGAAATTATATTAATCTAAATAAAATCATATGTTCATTCATATTAGTTATGCTAATTTAGCAAATTGTGTATTTGGATTAGTAAATCTACCCTTATAACATCTTTCAAACAATTTGGTAACATCATCTGTATAGTTATCTCCTGATAATATACCTTTTATATATTCTCCTATGAATTCTCCTTCAGACTCAGTTGCGTAACGAGAGACTTTAAGCGCTGTTGCGAAATCTGTTGGATTAGTAAATTCTGTTTTAAGTACTTGTTCTAGGTCACTGAATGGAGTTTTTCTAAAATGCGTTACATGTCCTAATTCATGTAAAATCTGTCCATCTAAACCTATTGCATTTCTGGTTTGATAAGCATTAGCTCCAAGTACTATTTTTTGTTCTTTACGCATCTTTAATAAAGTTTCGGTTGTTTTCTTAATATATTCTTCTTGAGAGAGATTATTTAAATTAACGCCAAGAGATTTTTTAATATAATTTATTAAACTATCTTTTGTCATCAACAAGGCATTTTCTTCTTCCCTCGCATGTTGCAATAAATTATCAAAATCTAATTTTGCTTTTTTAGTCAACTTGCCTTGTTTCCATAACCGAAAATATCTATTTAATGTTGCATCATATTTATACGAAGAAATTAAATTTATACAATCCAGACCTTTAGAATTTACTGATAGTTGTCCATTCTTTTCGAAGTGATTTATATACTCACTAATTTTTTTATCAATATTATTGTAATAATCCCTATTAATTTTCAAAGTAATTTCATTTGTTTTTTCTGCAATCAAGGTTTCAGCTGGACATTCTAAAGAAGAATATTTGCCACAATCACTTGTTATTGAACTAAATTCTACTTTATCAGGGATATGTATCTTACCCCTAGATTTTTTTATTGCATTAGTTATTGATAAATTAACTTGATTTGCAATTTCTAAATCTGGAATATCAAAAGTTTTTATACCAAGAACTTTTTCCGCATATTCTTTAGCTTCTTCTATTGTTTTAGCTTTTTTGTATTTTATTTTAAGCAAATTTCGTGTTGCTGACATCGAAAAACTTTGCCCATATTCTTTTCCAGTTTGATTAACTAGATTTTCCACTTGAGTTAGAGTTTGGGTATTAGTAATTGTACCATTTTGAAAAATAGAATTTGGAGCTCTTTTACTACCGCTAACATATGACTTAAGTTCTAAAACTCCGCGAGGAGCTCTTTGTTTGCCTACAAATTTTTCAATGTATCCAAACAGATTTTCCCCTAAATTTGTATTATTTCTTCTCAAAAAGAAATTACTTAATTTTGATAAAATTTTCAACTTTAAAATCCCCTATACTTATATAAAGTATTTTTATTATCAAAAATTGACTTTTTTGTTAAGATTCTATAAGTTGCCGAAATAGTCAAACTGGTTGTCTTAAATAATCGAACTATCTGTCTTTTTACACAGGGGCGGTTTTTGATATGTAATTTTATTTAGAGAATTTTTTAAGCTTAATTTTTACCTATTTTTATTAAAATATCTCCTAAATTCTCTTTTTGAAAATTTAAAGGTGCAGATTGAATATAAAAATCTGTAAAAATATACAAAATAATAAAAATAGAGACATTATTGAAAATTTGTACTAAATATGTTTTATAATATAAATATGAACTTAATTTATAAAACAATAAATGTAATATTTGCAATATTTTTCACAGGGATAATTATTTCAATATTATCTAATACTGAATATTTTATGATTAATGATTCTATAAATTTTAGAATATTATCAATAATAACATTAATAAGTATGTGGTTACCAGTTTTTATAAGAGCCAATATTTTTATAATATTAATATGCATCTTTATTTTTATTATTTATTTTGTTCTTTATATTTCTCATCCATTGCTATAGCACTTATTATTTTTTATAATCAGGCAACAAATCATGCATAAGTATTGAACAATCACAATATGGGTATTTACGCCCTCTTTCTCGTCCTAACCTGTTTGCTACTTGATCTCTTTCTGAATCAGCAATAGCTTCTTCAATAGTTACTTTGTGAGATCTGGCATACATATTATGCCATTGATCGAATTTTTCTTTTTGATCACTCAAAAACATTGCATATTTTTCACCCAAAATACCCATTTCTTGTGTAGCTTCACAATTTGCTTTTGAGTGATAGTATTTATCCATTTCAAATTCTTTTAAATGATATGCATGATATAAAAGTTCTATATAATTTGATACAAAGATTTTTAGTGTGTTAAAAAATGCTCCAATAGGATTTAACAAACCTAAAACATCATGCAATAATGTTTGCCATTCGGCTCTTTTAGCATACATATATGCATAATCATTATCAACATTATTTTCGCACCAAAGTAAGTGTTTTCCATACTCTTCACTTAAATTTTCTAGGGTATTGTTTGCATCTTGTATTAAATTCTGCACTCTTAATACATCTTTTTCTAAATCTTGTACATTTGTTTCTACTTCAGATAAAAGTGTTTCTTTAATTACAAAACTTGAAAACGGGAAAATGGCAAATTTTCCTAAAGCCATTACAATTAAACAATTAAGTGATTCTCTAAAATTTAATGATGAACTATTCATTTTGGCTGATATTTTATTTGAACCAAAAGAGTTAAAAAAAGATAGCCCAAATCTTGAAGATGAATTAAGAGAATTATTGGCAACAAAAACAACTCTTAATTCAGAAAATATAAATCAAGTTTTATATTTTGTACTTGGGCTTGAAAAATTACAAAAAATTGAGCAATTAGACCAGTTAAACAACTTTTAATATATACTCAAATTCTTTTTGTTCCTTTAATACTATATCAAACAGAGTTATAATTTTATTAAAAAATTTGCATATAAATTAATTCTTTTAATTCATGTCTTTTTAGACAAATTTAAATATTATATTTAGTTCTTACAATGTATTCTAAAGCTCAAATAAACGAATTCAAATTATCATCATCTAAATATACTTAAAGATCTATAATAACCATTATTTTATTATCTCCTTCTATTTATAATTCATTCTCTATTATTTCAAATTTATCAAAATCAACTATTATCATCTATATTATTATTTTAAATAGATTCATTCACATTTATACAGACTATATTTAGTAAAATATTAAGTACAAATTAAATTTTATACCTTAAGTATTCAACATCAACACAAATACTTGAAATTACTAGAAAAGAGAGTAATACTTGACATAGGATGATAAAATGGAATAAATTTTTCCTTTGAGTTTAAATCTCTTTTTCTCCGTTTTTTAGTTTAAACTTAGAGAATCAGTTCCGATAAAAAATTGATGTACTTTTTTGAGTAATTTGGTCGGAAGTTTTTTTATTATTGCGAGGGCGGATAACCCGAAGCAATCCAGCTTTTAGGCAGGCAAAAGTCGACTGTTTATTCAAGTTTGAAATTACTCTTTTATTACTCACTAAAAATTTTTATTTCTCTTAAAAATCACTCTTTCTAAAAATATTTGTCTTACATTATTACCTTCAACTTCTAATTGATAAGATTTGTTTTTGTGCAATTTCACCTAATTCAGCTTGTTTATTAATTGCGAAATATAAATTCTATTACAACTGCGTAGATTTTTTTGTCTGAGTAATTTGATACAACGTATGCCGCATAAGGATAGTTTTGAAAATCCAGACTTAAAGTTTTCATGATGATTCCATTTTTCTCTGAAGATTTCTCCGAGATGTTCTCTAATTCTGCCATATAAGGCTCTGTTGTATTTGTTTCATTTTTATACAAAAAAAGTTCAGCTGTTAAATCTTTCGGATTAAAAGGGTCGCTCACCTGAGTAATATTTAAAGACTTTGTACCTTGTGGAATTTCAAATTTTACGGAATCAAATTTTCGCTTATCAATAGGCGTATCATATATAAGCAAATATTTAGAATCCGGACAGTAATGAATTTCATTTAGGCTTAACGCCTTTTTCAAATAAGGGTAATTATTATTGATACGTGCATAAAATTCTGCCTCAGGATTGGTTTCCATACAAAAAGGCACCAGCGGATTTTTCGATCCTCGGATACAGGCAGCTGTAAGACTTTCTGCCGTCTTTTTTTTATAAAGCCATCCGCCCAGCCCCAAAAGCGCGGCTCCGCCAATTGAACCTAAAGTTATTGCAGTAATTGCTCCGCCGGACAATCCTCCACCATTATTACCGCCTGAATTCGACGAATCTGCATCACGGAAATAATCGTCTATAGCAAAAACAAATGACGGATTCCCAACTCTTGCAAATGCTGCAGGTGCTATTAATGTGATTATGATAAACAACGTTAAAATTTTTTTTATCATCCTATTTAAACCCTTCCGAGTGTAATTATTAATTTGGCATTATAACTTGTACAAACAGTATCATCATGTGCAAGAACATGCGGCGTAAAAAAATCTGTTTCAATTTTATCGTGCGGATTTTGGATTGTATATGAAGATGGTGTTATTGACAAATCCTCATTTTTCATAGGATATCTTCCGCAGGTACTGCAACAGTCTTCAAATTTTGCGCTTACCTGTATCGGTTCTGCAAGGTTTGTATGTATTCTTATCGTAAAAGGACTGAGATTTAATCTGTAACATGTTTCACTTATCTGTTCAACACTTTTTATATCTATATTGGTAAGTATGTCATCTTTCTCATATTCAGTCCCTTCTACTATTATTTTTTCAATATGCATAACCTCAGGGAGTTCAGCCTGCACAATCTGGGCAGCATTTTTTTCTGCAAATACCGATCCTGTGTTTAATAACATTACCATTAGTAAAACTAAATATTTTTTCATAAATTTCACCACTCAAAACTCTAACGTTATTTACCTATTAAATAAATTGTCTTACAGGACACAATATGTATTCCTCTGATGATTTAATCGGTGAGCGGATTATTTATACAAAACAAAAATTTATAAAATACTTGAGGATTTACAAAAAAATGAGAAACATCATAATAACAATAATAATATTATTTTCTTTAATAATATATCCGAAAGCTTATGCTAATCCGCACTTTAGAGCAGAAATAAGCGGATTCCCGATTATTACGGAAAATAATGTAACCGCAAATGTAAATCTTACGTATACGCAAATGGGAGCGTCAAGACTTTTTATTATGTCTGCGGATAATTTTATAACCAACAATGAAGATAGAAATATAAAAATTCCGATTACAAACCTATATCTGCTTTGCGACGGAGAACAGTTTCAGATAAGCAACAACAGCTGGCAGAATTTTTATGTTGATACATTGAATGCTTCAGGTTCAGTACAAAAAAATCTCTGCCTGAAACTTGAAGATGTCGGAGAATTACCTGCTGGTACATACACAACACTTCTGAGATTTTTGAATAAAACAGATATGACTCCGGACTACGAATGCGAATTTTTATTCACGTTTATTATTGATGATAAACATTCAGTTATATCGCATAGCGGAGAACCTGTAATTGTACTAACTGAAGAAGATATTTTTAACAATCAGTCATATATAAAAAATCAAAATGATGTAAGACTTGATTTAATCTCAAATACAAAATGGAAATTGTGGCTGAGAACGTCTAATCTTGATGATGAAAATTGTGAATATTATTTTCAATTAAAAAACGTATCCGGTAAAGTTTCTGCTTACGAACAAAACATTACAAGAATTCTGCCAAATCAAAAATATCTTCTTGCATCAGGAGAGCCTACACTTGAAGGCATTCAAAACGGCAACAAAGCCCCGGCCTATATTACCATAGAATATTCTTTCAAAAATACGAATTCCGACAATTACCTCAAAGAGTGCATTAGACAAAATCCGTTTACTTACATATTGGAAAGGGAATGACATGAAAAATTTTATAAGACGATTTGTTATACTGTTAATATTTTTATTGCAAATCACTCCTGCATTTGCGACCGTCAAGGTAATGCCGACATTGATTGAGTTGAATGCAAATAAAAGCAGAGGAAATTATTTAACAACATCATTCTCGGTACAGGCAGACAAAAATGAAACCGTCAGATTTAAACTTTACCCTGAATATTTCACTATTACAGATGAAGGGAAAATGGATGCAAAACCGGTTTCAAACAATGCTGATAATCTAATTTCGCACGCGCGATTTGTCCCGAATGAATTTACTTTAAAAAACGGAGTTCCGCAAATTGTCAGAGTAACTTTTACCGATTTAAAAAACCTTCCTGACGGTGAATCCAGAATGGTAATGTTTATTGAAGATGTTGCAGCTAAAGAAATAATGCTGCCAAATGCAAACAAAAATTTGAATACAAGGCTGATAGTAAAAACCAGATTGGGAATACCGATTTATATTGATAAAGGACGGGTTATAAAAGTTGGCAGCTTTGATGATTTAAAGATTGAAAAAAACAATAACAACCTCGTTTACAAAATGAACCTTAGTGCAAAAGGTAACAGTAAAGTCCGCTACCACGGGAAAGCACAAATTATAAAAGACAATCAGTTAATCAAAGAATTTCCGGTGAACAGCAATACGATAAGAGCAAATGGAATCTTTACAGAAACAGGATTAATTCCTGAAAATCTGCAGGAAGGAGACTATATTTTTAAAGTTATCCTCATATATAAAAACGAAAAAGGGGAAAACAAAAACTTAATAAAAGAAACACAGTTTCATGTAGAAAACTCAATTTAAAAAAGGAGGACAAATGAGAAAAAAACAAATTCTAGCAGCTATGTTAATGCTTGCTGCAACCGGCACATGTGCGCATGCGGAGAATTTTGCAAGACAAACAGTACAGGCAACATTACCTGCTTACGTGGATATTAAAGCAGAAGAAGGCGGTCTGCACAGCAATATAAAACCTGAAACCGGTGAACTTGAAAATACTATCACTTCAAAATTTACCATCAGTTCAAATGACAAACTCAATTTGTACTTAAAGGCAGAAACTATTGCTGACGGCGGCACTGCAATGCCAGGCTTTTTCAAAAAAGCAGGAGTTGTATATCTTGTATTAGGACATACAACGATGAGACCGTCTGCGGCTGCCATTACAGATATTACAAGCGGATCGGCCACACCTGAAAATAACCAGAATGCCATCGCATATCCTATTGCAAATGTGGATCTTCAGGGGAAAAATACCGGAGATCCTGAATTTAATGATGCCAAAAAGCAATATGAATTCAGCGTAGATCAAGGTGTTACAACAGCACTTACAACTATTTCTACAGCCGTCGACAGTACAACTTATTCGTTTGATGACCGCGCAGGAAATTATGAAGCTTATATTATCCTGACAGATACAACAACATAGGACAATTCTTAAATGAAACGTAATTTGATTACACTTTTATTACTGTTATTAGCAGCAGCGCCGGTCTGTTCCGGCGCCTGCGTAACAGACAGCATTCTGACAGTTATTATCCCGTCAGCCGCTATTGTAAATAACATACCTACAGCAGCAAATAACAGCACCATAAACCCTCAAACCGGCTTTCATAACGGCTTGCAAGCCATTTTTAACATCAAAACAAACGGTGATGACAACACGTATGATTTTGTAATATCAAGTACAATAAATACTGAAGCAGGAGAAAAAAACGGATATTTTTTTAAAGACGGTGAATTGTATTTAATACTTGCAAATAGAGAACGATTGCCTGATATGGCATCTCTTGCAGATATTTCTTCAGGCTCTCCGCAAAGTAATAAAAATATGATTGCGTATCCGGTTATAAAAAATGCGGAATTTCAAACTTCATATCAGAATTATAACGGTAATTTATGCTGCAAATTTTTAAGTGAAGGGAAACAAAATTTTAATATATCACAGCATATAGGAAATACTCCGCTTGCAGGAACATATTCACTGGAAGATGACGGAGCCGGTGTTTATGAAGCTGTCATTACCCTGAATATCTACAGGAAACCCTGATGAAAAAAATTATACTTGCGGCTTTTTTGTTATTTTTTCCGTGCTGCATATGCACATATTCGGATGAAACAACCGTCAGCGGACTTGAACTTAATAATTCGGACTACAGTGATATTGAAGTGTACATGGATACATCTAACAGAGTTTATGTACCTGTAAAACAGACCGCAAAAATTTTAAAAATTCCATTCAAAGAAAATCATTCAGCAAAAGAAATTACTTTTTTCACTTCCGGAGGCAATGAAATCATCGTGAGTAAAAAAGGTGTTTTTATAAACGGGAATTCAATAAACTCTATGCCTAAATTTAAAAAAGACGGAATTATTGAAACTGATGAATTTTTTATTGATGCAATTACTGCATCAAAAATTTTTGACTCTGAAATTACAATAGATGCAGTATCTTTATGCGTCAGTGTTATTAATAAAAATTTGGAATCGTCCTCTGAAATTATATCTGACGATAAAACAACACCTCCCCCAAAAACTATAAATCCAAAAGAAAAAGGAAATCTCTCATTTGATACCTTTGAAATAAATAATTCAATGATGAGTGATTCAACCAAACAAGTCTACTTAAATGCAAGCCAGAATAACGTTATGTTTAACAATAATACACGTATGAGCTTAAAAGGAAAACTGTATGACGGAGATTACGCTTTAAATTTCAATACCAATAATTATACAGAAAGATTTTTTTCATTTGGAGGTCTGAGCTTTACATACAAAAATAAATTTAAAGATTATTATTACGAACTCGGACAAGTGTCGGGTTTGAAAGATAAATATAATTCAATAGGGACTATGCTTATCGGAGCACAGATATCAGACTATGACCAGTATATAAAAAAAGACCGCAATCAGGAGGAGACTGAATTTTTAAAAAAGGGCGAATCCAAAAACAGATTTTTCGCCGGAATTTCCGGTTACAACAACAGGCTCTTCAGCTCAAACGGTTACATATACCAGATGACATCAAAAAAACTGGTAGCAGGTGCGAACAGACAGTACGGGTTGTCAGATACGATGAAACTTGATACAAAAATAATTTACGATAAAATTCTTCAAAGAAATGATAACGCACTCTTTATATCAGGTTTTAACAATGATTATTCCATTTTGTCTTCAGGAGTTTACAGAAATCCGAACACAATGGATGGATTAAGCGTAATAAACACATTAAACCTGTATAAAAATAAATATTACAGTTTAAATGCTCTTGCAGCAGCGTCTATAATGAAGGATTTTAATTACAATGAAAACCAATACTCACCCGGATATGCTCTCTCATTAGAAAACATTTTTGATTATAAAAATTCAACATTAAAACTCAGACTGTATCAACAATCACCTGATTATTACGTGGCCGGTTCAGATTCGGGGTTTATCTGCGACAGGCTGGGGGCAGAAATCGGTGCATCCTATGCAAAAGACAGCTTAAATGCCAATTTGCGTTATACCAGATACTATTCAAACCTTGATAATAAATACACCGGAGGTCTTACATCATTTGATGAAGCGCATTTTAATGCAGGGGCAAAAATATTGGGCAACGCAAGAATGAGACTTAACGGAAATATCAGATACGGAGAAAATACAGTTGGACATAACCTGAATTACTACTATAACCTGAATGTATCCAAAAACATAAAACAAAATCTATCCGTTGAAGCAGGACATATGGGGAATGCCTATGACACGCAATACTCATCAAATTTCAGCATGGCAAACGGATTTAAAAGCTCATACAACTCGACATACGCAAACTTAAATTACAGATTGCCCAAAAACAAAGGGGCGATAAAACTTGGACATGATACTGTATCTTATGAATCAAACGGAGCTTCAAATGATTATAATATGATAAGAATAAATTATCAGTTCCCCGAATTTAAAAGATTTTTGCTCGGACTCGGACTCGGCTACAAATATCAAGGACTTGATAACGGCTGTACATATAGTGCGGCAATTGGATACAGAACAAGAACAGGTATGATAGTGAGTCTGAATTATCAATATAATACCGCAATGGGGTATATCTTTAACAATATGTACATTCCGTCAAATGCCAGACATTCAATAAATCTTACGGTTAATGATACGTTTGCGTTTACCGATAACGGACTGCAATCTATCGGAACAACATCACCAAATCAAGGCTTTGTCGAAGTTGTAGCATACATAGACAAAAACAACAACGGAATATTTGACAAGAAAGATATTAAAGTTTCTAATGTTCCGATTAAAGTAAGCTGGAAAAGCAACCCTATCATTACAAAACGAAGCGGTTTTTGTGATTTACAAAGTGTTGAAAAAGGTTTCTATAATGTAAGTCTTGATTCCGACAACATGCACGCAAACCTTTCTGCACAAAGGAATTCCGATGAATACATCTACGTTGAGCCACAAAAAACAACTCGCGTAGAATTTCCGTTAAAAAGTTCTGTGGGAAATATAACAGGAAAACTTGAAATAACCGATGATTTTGATAGGAAAATGAACATAACAGATTTTATAGTATCACTTTATGATACTGACGGGACAGAAGTTGCATACTCCACAGTAGATGATGAAGGGAATTATTATTTTTCGGGAATATCCCCCGGACAGTATAAAGTTATGCTGGATAAAAATTTTATAAATGATTACAGTCTTATTCCTGATGAACAGTATGGAGAAATTTCAATCGATATTCCTTACATTTACAAAAAATTTGTAGAAATTAAAGACAAAAATCTTATTTATAAATGTCTGTAATCAAACTGATTTTTGTAATTAAACTATTTTATGAAACATTTTAGAAAACGGCAACAGAATACAACACAATAGATA
>CALUVN010000026.1 GCA_944324235.1 Candidatus Gastranaerophilales bacterium | reverse complement strand
AAAGCCATACCACCCGCGTTGTAATTTGAATGAGTACCACAATGTTTTAAATGCAAATTTGACGTCGAAAGATTTGTTCTCAAATCCGAATAAAAAAATCAGTTCAGCATGGTGGTTCTGTTCGTTTACTCTGGAAACTTTCAAAGAAAAGGGGCTTCCGTTGCCTGTATTTTTCAGATGTGATGACATAGAATACAGCTGGCGTAATTTTGGCAAGCACCATATTCAGATGAATGGAATTTGCGTATGGCATGCACCGTTTAACTGGAGAACGTCAAAGGTTGTTGACTATTACTATTCAAAACGTAATTTCTTCATGATTAACATGATTTATACTCCAAATTATAAAAAACAGTTTTTGCATACTTTAAAACGGGATTTCAATGTTTTATTACAGCGATATGACTACATAACCTGTGAAATTTATTTGAAGACGATAGAAGATTTGCTGGCAGGAGCTGCGACATTCAGACAGAACCCTGAGGAGCAGTTTAAAAATATCAATGCAATAAACAAAAAACGTGATATACAAAGCTGCGGATTTGAGGAGATAAAGATTGCAATGCAGCACAAACCGCATGCAAAGAAATGGCGTCGTTTAGTTTATTCATTGACAAAGAACGGATTATGCTGTCCTGATTTTTGTTTCAAATCCGGCGGTATAAGTTTGGACTGTGCACCTCCTGTCAAAGATTTTATTTTGAACAAAGAGGTAAAGGTTTACAACCTTCTTTACAGAACTTATGAACTTCGGAAATTTGACAGAAAAAGAATGGCAGAATTGCAAAATGAATTCAAAAAGCAATATGATGTCATCAGTTCAAAATACGATTCATTGTCACAGGAATTCAAACAAATGCACGGAGAGATGACTACAACTGAATTCTGGCGGGAATATCTGGAGCTGCCGGAAGTTAATACAGCGATAGAAAGAGAGAAAATTTATGCATAAAAATATATCGGGATTGGACGCAAAAGATTGCTGCAGCTGCGGTGCATGTTATAACAAATGCCCAGTTGGTGCTATAACGATGCAGGAAAATGAAGAAGGATTTTTAGTTCCTGTTATAGATAAAAACAAATGTACAAACTGTGGACTGTGTGTAAAAGTATGCCCGAGTTTGAATGTACAATACAACAACACAGACAAACCGGAATGTTACGCAGCAATGGCTGATGACGAAATCAGAATGAAAAGTTCATCAGGTGGAATATTCACTTTACTTGCTGAAGATATTTTAGATAAAGGCGGTTATGTATGCGGCGCCGCGTTTGACGATAACTGGAATGTACATCATATAATCGTCGATAATAAAAATGACCTTGAAAAGCTTCGCGGCTCAAAATACGTACAAAGTGACACAGAAGATTGTTATAAAAAAATAAAAAAACTTCTTGATGAAGACAAGTATGTATTATTCTCAGGATGTCCTTGTCAGGTTGCAGGATTGTATTCGTTTTTAGGGAAAAATTATGAAAAACTTTATACAGTTGATATTTTATGTCACGGTTCACCAAGTCGTGGTGTATGGAAAAAATATTTGAATGAAAATTTTAATAAAAACGAAATAAAAAGAATTAATTTTCGCGACAAAAATAAAATTGGTTGGTCTTGTTCTCACTGTACTATTTCTACAAAAAATGGAGATGATATAGTTACAGATGATTTCACAAAATTATTTCATGCGTCGATTAATTTAAGAGAATCCTGTTATGATTGTAAATATTCCAAAAAGCCAAGACCTGCCGATATAACTTTAGGAGACTTCTGGGGCATAAGTGAATATAAAAAAGATTTAAATGATGACAAAGGGCTTTCTTTTGTCTTGACAAATAATGCAAAAGGTAAATTTTTATTTGATAACAATTTGAAGAAAGTTAAGAAATGGGCAATTAATTTACAGGAAAACTACAATAATGGACATCAAAAATTTGGCTTGAAAATGCATCCGAAAAGACAAAAATTTTTTAGACTTGTTAAAAAATACAAGTATAGTCAAATATGCAATATTATACTATTTAATAGATATGATGTGTGTTTGATTACAACATTTGCAGCAGAAAATTATGGTGCAATGTTAGTTGCTTTTGCTGTGAATAAAATACTCGAAAATCTCGGGTATTCTGTTTTAATGATGCAAAGACCTAATCCGAAAGGAAAGGATGCTCGTTTAGAAAATAGTGTCCCTATGAATTTTGCTAAAAAACATTATAATATTTCAAATGTTTATTTTAGTTTAAATGATTTATCAGTATTAAATAATCATTGTGAAAATTTTGTTGTAGGTTCTGACCAATTATTTTCTTATATATTAAATATGGAGCGTGCATTTCTTGATTTTGTCGACATAAATAAAAATAAGATTGCATTTGCAACATCATTCGGAAGAGATGAATATCTGACTAATGATGATATTATTTTAAAAAGAAAAGCTCAGTTGCATAGATTTAATCATATAAGTTTGAGAGAAAAAGGCGAAAAATTGTGTAATGAAATTTTTGATATTCCTGATGCTGTGGAATTGCTTGATCCTACACAGATGATTGAACTTGATGTTTATAATGAGCTTTGTAAAAATGTTTCATTGAAGGAGACTCAAAAGCCTTATTTATTGACTTATGATCTGGATATAACACCGGAAAAAACTGAAGCGATTAAATATGTTGCAAATAAACTGGGGCTTGAAATAGTTTATATTCAACCGTGTTTCCCGCGAGATAGACATTACACTGATTTAAAAGTTTATAAAGATACTTATACTCCTGAGGAATTTTTGTATTTATATAAAAATGCTTCCTTTGTTATTTCAGATTCTTATCACGGAACTCTTTTTGCCGTTAAATTCAATAAACCTTTTATTTCCATAATGAATGTCGCGCGTGGAGCTTTAAGATATAAATTTTTCGAACGATTAAATTTAAAACATAGAATTGTAGGAAGCCCTGAAGAAATATACAACAATGATGAATTATTGAAGTCAGTGGACTTTATGCAAGCAAATAAAGTTATTGAACAGGAAAGTGTGTTTGCGATTGACTGGCTGAAAAATGCACTAGAAAATAATAATAGTAAAGAAAAATTTTCCGCATTTGAAAATTATATGGAATTAAAAATTAAAGAGCTGGAGAAAAAAGTTTCAGCATTACCGGCAGAAGATGCAAGTTATAAACAGCAATTTTTATTGCTCGGAAATAAATATGATATTTTGAAAAAATATTATCGTTATAAATTATTTGCAAAAATCTTACGTGGAAAAAAACAGGAACATTATATTCTAAAGTCTAAAATTTATCATGAAAAAGTTCGTATAATTAGAAAGTTAGAAAAAGAGCTTGAATTATAGGAGACGGTTTATAAAATAGTGATTTCGTAGACTATTTGCACTCCATTACATCTGACAAATCCTGCGGCGGCGAATCTTTTATCGCGTTGTAGTCAAATTTCCCTGCCAGACGCGCCAGCTGCGGCTGCATATCTTTCTTGTCTATATACATCGTTGTCATTGTGTATTCGTCTTCATAGTCAAAACCAAATTTATAATAAAATAAATCTGAATTAAACGCAGGTGTCAATGTTATTTTGTTCTTGTTCTCATTTGTGTGCAGCAGATGCGTTATTAACATACTGCCGCCGTTTTTTATCTTTTCAAATTCAGGTGTCTTCCATGTCGCCAAGTATGCAAGACGGGTGTTTTTGTCCGCATTAGTATTTAGTATTGACATAAACCCGAACGGCTTTTTACCCTTTACCGCAAGTATTGCATTGTCTGCATATTCTATTGAGGCAAATGCATTGTATAAAAATTGAAAAATCGTACTCTTTTCTGTGTTCATACGTTCTTTTGTTGATTTTATAAGTTTGTCGGCAAGGTTATCACAAAAAGCCCTGTCTTTTTCTTTATCAAGAGAATATATAAACACGTCCTCCTCAACTTGTGCTTTTAGAGGTTTTACACGTGCAATTTTTATCCCGCCAAAATTCGGGGTTTCTGTTTTATTCTGTTTTATGCCTTGTATTTTCAATTTTTATTTTTTTTCTTAATTGCAACGGATTTTCACAACAACTTTTTTTACAGTCGTCGGGGTTTTTACTGCCATTTGGGGTTGATGTGCCTCGTGGGGGTACAGCATTACAAAGTTTCCGTATTGAAGATTTACTGTGTTTAAAGGTTTATCCGTTTTTTCGTAAAACATTATATCTTTTTCAGGATTGTATGGCTCTGATACAACCAGTCCGTCTATATCCCTATAATCCAGCCTTTCTTCCCCATCTAACAACAGCTGGATGTCTATGTATTTTTTATGGGATTCAAGTTTCCCTTCAAGTTTTGTGGTGTAACTGTCAATGTTTGCGTATATATCCGTAGAAATTTCGTAGTGTCCCGGATATGTTTCTGGAGTCAAGGTCAGTATAAAATCAGAAACTTCTGCAGGAATTTCTTTGTAATTTTTTATGTTTGAGATTTTATCAAAAATCATTATTCAAGCTCCTTCATTGCCAGTGCAAATTCTTCATCGTTCGGCGCTTTGCCGTGCCAGCCAGCATTGTTTTCCATAAAGCTTACGCCTTTGCCTTTGATTGTGTTTGCCAGTATTGCTGTCGGTTTGTCAGCTTTTTTAGCGTCTTCTATTGCTTTATAGATTTGTTGAATGTCGTGTCCGTCAATTTCTATGACATTCCAGTTAAATGCTTTGAGTTTTTCATCCAGCGGGTCTAAGGATTTTACATTTTCGGTGCAGCCGTCTATCTGGAGACGGTTACGGTCAATTATTGCGATGAGTTTATTCAGTTTTCTGTGCGGAGCTTGCATTAGAGCCTCCCACACACTGCCTTCCTGCATTTCTCCGTCACCCATCAGAACAAATACATTTGCGGGATTCTCCGATAATCTCAAACCTATCGCCATTCCGCATCCGATGGAAAGTCCCTGTCCGAGTGAACCTGTTGCTACTTCTACACCTCTACAAATAGGAGACGGGTGTCCTTGAAGTTTCGAGCCGAATTTACGGAATGTCATTAACTCTTCTTTCGGGAAAAATCCTCTTTGTGCCAATACTGAATATAAAATTGCAGACGCGTGCCCTTTTGATAAAACAAAGCGGTCGCGTTTTTCAAAATCTTTGGAGTTGTCCCATTCTGACGGAACATTGATGCATTTATGATAAAGAACCGTCAAAATTTCGGTTGATGATAATGCACCGCCGATGTGGCCTGATTTTGCATTATGTACCATTTTCAAAACATTTTTTCTGTTTTCTTTACAGAGTGTTTCCAGTTCTTTAATCTCATTTTCGTTCAGCATTTTATGCTCCTAACTTTTCTTTCAAAACTGACAACATAAATAACGGCAGAGTCGGGAAAATACGTTTAAATCTTTTAGGCTCTTTAACTGTTCTGTATAACCATTCAAGCCCTGCTTTTTGATAAAACTCCGGCGCTCTTTCTATAACTCCTGACCAGACGTCAAAACTTCCGCCAAGACCTATCATCAAGGCTTGCGGCAAAAGTGTTTTTGCTTTTGATATAAATTCTTCCTGTTTAGGCGAGCCGAGTGCTACAAGGACAAGGTCGGGTGCGGAATTCTTTAATTCGTTTAAAACTCTCTCGTCGTCTTTAAAATAACCATCCTGTATATAGACAAGATTGAGGTTTTGAACTTCATTTTTAAGATTTTCAGATGCTTTTTGGATAATTTCAGGTTTAGCTCCGACCATGGCAATGCGTTTGTCTGCTTTTGCAAATTCGTCCACCAGTCTTCTGCCAAGTTCTATTCCTGCAATTCTGCGGACTTTATGCCCGAGAATTTTTAACCCTATTTCGACGCCTATTCCGTCAGGCACAACTAGTTCTGCGTTGTTTATGATTTCTGCCAGATGTTTATTTTTTTTTGCGCAGGAAATCATTTCAGGGTTAATCGTGACAATCTGTCCGCCGTTGGTTTTGGCATAATCAACCGCTGAATTAAAATCAAATGTGTCTACATTAAAACCCTGTAGTTTTACAGTTTTTCTTTCCATAAATTCATTATAGGATTAATCGGTCATTTTAGCAAGTTTGTAGAGATAATCTTCGTTGTTGCTGCATTGCAACCCTATTGGGATAAAGTTATCCTTGTAGCGTTCAATGGCATATCTGTCTGTCATCCCTGAAATATAATCCGCGACTACCCTGTCAATTCGTTCTTTCGCGCAGATTGGTTCTAAAATTTCCTTGTAGTGATAAAACAGTCCTTTTATTACTCTGCGGGCTTTTTTCTCTTCGAGTTTTGCAGGCGAATCTATATATACATTTTGGAACATCCATTCACGGAGTTTAGTTGTATAATGCCAGCCTTCTTCGCTCATTGAAACCGTAGGTTTTCCGATAGAATTCACTACAATTTCATTAATCATTTTATGCAGACGTTTGGATTGAACCGATGAAAAGTATTTTATGCAATCTTTCGGGAGGTCTTTTTCTATAATAATTCCCGCTCTGACGGAATCTTCAATATCGTGGTTGATGTATGCGATTTTATCGGCAAGCTGCACTATCTGAGCCTCAGGGGTTTGCGGTTTGAACCCCCAGGAGTGTGTTAAAATTCCGTGGATTGTTTCCGCGCAAAGGTTCAAATCTTCCAGAACTTCTACAACTCTGACACTTTGCACATTATGGTGAAACCCTCCGGGTAGCAGTTCGTTTAAAACCCCTTCCCCGCAGTGGCCGAACGGCGTATGACCCAAATCATGCCCCAGTGCAATTGCTTCTACCAAATCTTCGTTTAAATCCAGTGCTCTGGCGATTGTACGTCCTATTTGCGAAACTTCAAGCGTATGGGTAAGACGGGTTCTGAAATGGTCGTCGAACGGAGATAGAAAAACCTGTGTTTTGTGTTTCAGTCGGCGAAAAGCTTTTGAGTGCAATATCCTGTCTCTGTCGCGTTGAAATTCTGTTCTTAAGTTACATTTTGCCTCTTCTCTTTTTCTGCCTTTTGAATATTTACTCTTTGTTGCATACTCGCTCAGTAACGTGAGTTCCCGTTCTTCAAGCTTTTCTCTTACTGTTTCTTTTTTCATTTTATTCCCTCTAAAATCGCTTTTTCCGTCATTATAGCACGCGGAAAAAGCTGTTATATACTCTCTTTAGGGGATTGTTGCGCAAGTAAATTCATATTATTCAGATGTTTTTGCCTGAAATTATCCGCAATAGACCCGCCTTGTGAGAATATAAATCCTGAGAGCGCACCCAGTGCAAAGGACTTAAATCCGGAAACAAGTCTTGCCGTAAAGTACAGTGTTGTAGCAACCGAACCTACAATCGGCAACCCGACGTTCAAAAGAACTGACGTACGTTCATTTTTGTCCTCTGCATTGCTCAAGCCCCAGACAACTGCACCGAGTGAGCTTAGTACCGAAAGCGTGTCTGTCGGAGCACTGCCTAATACCAGATCTCTGTATTTATCAAAATATTCCAATGCATCTGTGTCTATTGCTTTATCAAGTTTTTTTACTGATTTGCCTGCTGCGGCTTGAAGTTTTGCAAATTCATTTGCAGGGAGAATTTGCTTGTAAAGGTCAAGAATTTCTTTTATAGAGCCGCCGTTTAAACCTTTACCTTCTCCTGCAAGTTTTGTTCGTGCTGCTTTCAGTGGTTCATATAAGGTATTTTTGGAATCTTGCAGCAGTTCTTCTGCGATTGACGATTTGTATGATTTTTTTGTTTTGAATTCTTTTAGAAAATCATTAACAAGATTTTTCATTGATTCCCGCATTTTGCCGTGGCGTTCTGTTCTTTCAGTTATATTAAACGATGATTGCAGTGTCTCAGTGATATTTTTACGTTTTTGCGCAATTTCTGCTAAAATTTCTCTTGTTTGAGTGCCGGTACCGCCTTTTGTTGCCGCTTGTCTTGATGCGGAATCCATCAGGTGGAATAATTTTTCAAAGGATTCATCAGACGCCCCGTAGGCTTTGTTAACTGTTTTCAGACTTATTTTGTCGAATTTTTGGGTAACAGCTTTGTGTAACATTGCCGTATATTTGTTTATACCCATTAACTTTAAAAAGAGTACATCTTTAATCCAGCCCAGATTATTCAGACTCTGGGATTTTTCAATCAGTTTGTTAACCTTTTCCATTGATTCTTCATATTTTTGGTTAAGTTTTTCTGTCTTAATCTCGCCGGATATGTTATGAAATTTATCGGACAGGTAATCTTTGAATTTTATCAATTTTTGAGTTGTATTTTTAGGCAGCCCTTTCATTAATGCCAGTGTGCCGAAACCCACTGTTAATGCGGATATTGCTATTTTCCAGCCAAGATTTTTGTGTTTTTTCTCTTTCTCTGATGATGCGCTAAAGCTGTCTGCTTGATATTGTCCGGACAGATAATATGCCGGAACCTTGCCTGAGGCAGAAAATTCCGCAAATGGATTGTTATTTACACTATTAACCGGTTTAATCATAATATTACACTGTCCTGCTATATTATAATTAAAACATTGAAATTATAAATATTGCCCTTTTTATTAATTATTCTTAAGAAATTCATAAATTTCAGCAGCGGCTTCTTTGGATGAAACTTTGTCTGAAAGCATTTCTTTTACAGAACCCAAATCTTTAATTTTTTCTTCTCTGTAGGATTTATCATATAAAAGTTTTTCTATTTCATACGCAATGATATCCGGTTTTGCTTGTGCCATAAGAAGTTCCGGCACTATGTCTTTATCTGCTATGATATTTGGCAGGCATACTCGTTTTATGCATCTTACCATAAGGTATATCATATAAAATAACCATGGGCCTCTATATGAAATTATCATTGGTATTTTATACAGGCAGGCTTCCAGTGCAACAGTTCCGGATGCTAAGATTAAGGCATCGGAAACACTCAATAATGCCTGATTCTCGCCTTTTATAACTTTAAAATCCGTCGATTTCAGGTACTTGTCGTAAATGTCATCTGATAAGTTTGGTGCATGCGAAATACAAAATTGTAATTCAGGATGCTTTGTTTGAAGCAATTTTGCAGTTTTTATAAACACAGTCATCAAATTTTTCAGCTCAAACGGTCTTGAACCAGGAAATATAGAAACAAGTTTTTTTGTTTTATCTAACCCGTGTTTTTCAAAAAAAACATCTCGATTGGCAGGCGGAGGCAGTTGCGAAACTAACGGATGGCCGCAGTAGTGTGTTTTTATCCCATATTGTTCATACATTGTTTTTTCAAACGGGAAAATGCACAGAACTTTTTCTATATTTTTTTTGATAACATTAATCCGCCATTTACGGGTTGCCCATACCTGCGGCGGAATATAGTAATAAACAGGAATTCCTGCGCGTTTTAAAAATTTGGATATGTTAAGATTAAATGCACCGTAATCAATACATAAAACTAAATCAGGCTTGTATTCTTTTGTCAGATAATCAACAATTCTTTTTCCGAGAGTCAAATGGTCAACAAGTATTTTTAAAGAAATACCCATTGCTGACATTTTTTTCTGATCTGAAAACAGTTTTGCTCCCGCTTTTTTTAAGTTTTCCCCGCCTACACCTTCTATTGTAATATCCGGGTAAAGCCGCCTAAGTTCATCTATAACTCTTCCGGCATGGATGTCCCCCGAATATTCTCCTGTAATTACGAATATTTTTTTCATACCTAAACAGCCATTATTACAATATTATTATCATCTGCATATTTTACAACTTTTTCCTGATCAACAATGAGAGTTTCATTAGCTTCAACAGCAAGCAAATTTGCCTTATAGCGTTTCATTGTTTTTAGTGTTCTTAATCCCACTGCAGGAATATCAAATCTTTTGTCTTGAGCTGGTTTTGACACCTTTATTATGCTTGCGTTACTTTTGGCAAGTTTTGCTCCTCGTTTTATGCAGGCATCTGTTCCTTCTATTGCTTCGACTGCCATTACCATTTTATCTTTAATAACAACCGATTGACCTACATCTACTTTGCCCATTTCTTTTGCAAGCCAGAAACCGTAATTAACATCATCCATTTGTTGAGTTGTAGGTTTCACTGAACCAAGTACGCCTGCCGGTATCATAAGATTTTTTATAAAAATTGTCTGGTCAAGAACTTTTATTCCGGCTTTTTCAAACTCGTCTACAATCATCATCATGACCTGATCGTCATTTAAACGAAGCGCTTTTTGGATTAAATCTCTTGCGCGTGCGTCAAATTTATGCAGCTGGAGCAGAACTCTTTTATGAACTTTCCCGAGGAATGTAACCTGTTTTAATTGTTCATCCATAATTATTTTTTCAATGCGGTTTACTTCTCCGGGGTGGCAGGAATATACTTTTGAACAATATTTCTTTAATTTTGATAAATTGTCGTTTGCAAGTGAAATACAAACAACTTCAAACCCGTTTTCTTTTGCGTATTGAGCCATTTTTACCGGCAATGACCCGTCGCCTGCTATTAATCCCTGCTTGTTTTCTAACATTAATGACACTTTTATATCCTCACTTCCAAGTCAATTATATCATAAGAAAATTAAATTTTAAGAGCATTTATTTCTGCAACCTGTCTTTCATTCAGCAGAACTGCTCCGCCAAGTATCTTTGTATTTAATACAACCTGTGCATATGATTCTGCCAGTTCCAGTTTCAAATACGCATCTTCAATGTTGCTGCTGCCAACAATAAATCCGTGATTGGCCATTAAAACCGCATTGTAATCTTTGAAATATTTTGCGGTCTTTTCTACCAGATCTTTTGATGACGGCAATCCGTATTCCGCAAGCGGTATTTGCCCGAAATAAAATACGTTTTCTGCCATAATAGGTTCATCCAGTGCTTTGCCTGATGATGCAAATGAACTTAAATATGGTGAATGAACATGTATTATGTAATTTATATCAGGCCGCATTTTATAGAATTCTATGTGAACTAACTTTTCGCTTGAAGGTTTTTTTTCGCCTGAAATAATGTTACAGTCAAAGTCTATTAGTGTAAAATCATCTTCTTTCAAATATCCGTTTGCTGTTCCTGAAGATGTAATAAGAACTTTATCATTGTCGTATCTTGCAGACATATTACCGGAAACTCCGGGGGTGAAATTTTTTACACCTGCCAGTTTCCCGTATGTGATAATTTCTTGTTTTAGTTCTTCAATGCTTTTCATAATTATAATTGTTCCTTATTAGGATCTTCCAGCATAATTACAGTTGCATATTGTAATTGTTTCGGGCTGGCTTTTACTGATTTTTCAAATGTAATTAATTTTTCTTCGTCTTTATTTTTTGATAATCTGTCCGGATTTTTGATTTCCATTCTGTCAAATTCCAGCGATGAACCTTTTGCATCAAGGTCGACAAGGATACCAAAGTATGTTCTGCTTCTTATAAAATCGTATCCGAGACTCAATTTGCATTCATCAGGACCAAATGACACGATAAATGCATTTTCTTGGAACATTTGATCATTTGGTGCGTCGCCTGACATATTTAAAGAGCCTGACCAGGCTACGGTTAAATATTTGTGCAGACGCAGCGCTTCACGAAGATATACGTTTGAACGGCCGTATCTGTAGGTATCGTATCTTGGCAGCGGTGAATTATCATCGTATGAAGAAAGATAATAACCGATATCCTGCATCCAGTTTTTATATTGCGAGTGTATTCTCGGACCAATTCTTCCAATCATCTGGGTATCACCGGTTCCGTATATAGCCGCACTTCCTTGCAAGGATATACCAAAATCAATCAATTTTCGTTCTTCAATATTTTTGCGAGACCATAAAGACTGATCAATTTCTGCCATATATTTTAAACGGGTTGTACCTATCATTGGCGAATTAATTTTTTCGCCGTGTCTGTTAATATCGCAATCGTGCATATAACCGGCACCTATTCTGTGGCGGAATTTCATCTGTCTGCCAGGGCCGAGAAAGTCTTTATATTTATGTCTGTCTTCGTAAATAAATTCTGCTACATATTTACCCATGTGACGACCCATAAACCAGTCATCCAGATATGCATTCATACCGTATTGCAAATAGAAGTTATCATCCAATCTTTGGCGACCTTTGATATACCATATATCAGGCGCTGATGCATATGCCGCGTCGGTCATGTTTGTTGCACTTTTGTATCTTACAATACCGCCAAACCCCAGGTCGTCTTTGTAGTTCAATACCGGAGCTATTTTGATTGTAGAATCAAATGGTGTGGCAAATACAAATCCTGGACCGGCAAACATACCTAATCTCGGGATTGAACCTATTTCCGGATAATTCGCTTCAAAATAATCGCTGTTTTTATTTACGTATGCAGTGAATGAAGGCCATCTGATTATTTCGTTGCCTCGGTAATAGATGTCAGCATTTTTCAGGGTAATTTTATTATGGTTTTTCATTGCGTCTATGTAGACATCTTCCGCGTCAATTTTGAATGCACCTGTTTCATTATTTGCAGAAGGAATAAATGAGCGTTCGTCATCTCCTATTACCATTTGTTCCAAACGCGGACCGACCATGCTTGAACGGAAGAATATGCGGTGTGATACGTCTGAAAATATTCTGCCGTTTTTCAAAATAAGCTTGTCATTTTCTGTTGTTGCGTTTTCTGCTTCGACTTTTAAAAATTCCATTGAAGAATTCATGTTGTCGATTGTGGCGCTTTCTTCATTCAGATTAACCTGAATGAAATCTCCGTTGATGACTTTTCCGTCTTTTGTTAATTTTACGTTTCCGTATGCTTTTAGAATATTACCAGCAACATTATATATAAATTTATCCGCTTTCAGAGTAATTTTTTGAGTCGGAAGCATTAAGAATGCGTGGCCTGTTGCTTCTATTTCATCTCTGTCTTCAAAATATTCCATTTTATCGCAGTCCATCTGCAAATCTTTTTGAGCTACTACTTTTTTAACGTCGCCTGTCAGCGAGATTGTTTTTGCTCCTGATGGCATCTCTGAATCAATAGCTTCTTTAATTGCGGATTCTGGCTGTTTTTCCGGTTCTTCTTTTACTGTTTCTTTTTTTTCATCTTCTAAGATGAAACCGTTTTTGGCAGCTTCTTCTTCAAAGTATTTTTTTTGTCGTTCAATTTCTTTTAATTCTTGTTTATGCGCATGGACTCTATAGATGTTTGTAAATTTAATACGCATTTTTTTAAAGAGCGGCTGTGTCAGATTAGGATTAAACTTGTGGTAATCTCCGCCTGTATAGCTGTCTTCGCTCTTATCCGTGTATTTGACCTCTGGAACAGGAATTCTCGCGGCCGGTCCTTCATAAAATTTTGCATCAAAATTTTCCAAATCTTCTGGAGAGTCAAACAGCTCCGCCGGCTGTGCAGCCAGTGAACACATTGTACATAATATTAAACATGTCATTAAAAGCTTTTTCAAATGCTCTCCTTTTAATTTATTTTTCTAAATATAGTTTAGAGGATTATTAGGTTTTCCGTTTACACGAACTTCAAAGTGGCAGTGCGGACCTGTACTGTAACCCGTTGTGCCCTCATAGCCTACGACTTGACCTTTGCTGACGTAGTCGCCTACTTTAACTTTAACAGAATCCATGTGGGCATATAAAGTTGTTATCGGACTTCCGTTTACAACTCCGTGGTCTAGAATTACAACTTTACCATACCCTCCGTACCAGCCTGCATAGATAACTTTTCCGGAGTTTGAGGCTACTATATTTCCTCTGTACGGGCCGCCGATATCGACACCTGAGTGGAATGTTCTGCTGTTAAATATCGGGTGCGTTCTCCAGCCGAAAGGTGATGTTATACGGCCGCCTATCGGTTTTATAAAACCTGCGGATGCGGTTTTTACGTTGCTTGATGAACCGTTTCTCGATATCATATTTTGAAGATTTTCAGATTGTTTGGCAAGCTCGCGTTCAGTTTTTTCATAATATGCACGGTTTGTTTTAAGTTTATTAATCATACTCTGGTTCTGATTAATAGCATATTGAAGATTGCGTTGCTGATTATTTATTGACTTAATTGATTGAGCAAGATATTTCTTTCTGGATTCGATATCTTTTTTCAGCTTCGCAATTTTTTCGGCTTTGGTTCTTGCCGCAACCATTTTATTGTAATCTCGTTTGATAATGATTTTTTCAAAATAAATCATATCAAGCAGGGAGTTCATGTCTTTTGCATCAAGAAGCAGTTCAAACATTCCTACACGTTGAGTCTTAAATACTTGTCTTATTCTGTACTTTAGCTGATTATCAATGGTATTGAATTCATAAAGTGCATCATTCAGGTCTGCTTCCATTGTTGATAATTGCGATTGCACATTACTGTATTGTTTTTTTGAATTTTCAAGGTTATTAGCCGTATTTTCCAATTTCTGCTGGTTTTTAACCAATTTACTTTTTTCAATATGTTCAAGCTGCTTTAAC
Source organism: Candidatus Gastranaerophilales bacterium (assembly GCA_944324235.1). Taxonomy (GTDB): domain Bacteria; phylum Cyanobacteriota; class Vampirovibrionia; order Gastranaerophilales; family Gastranaerophilaceae; genus CALUVN01. Next base: position 17,617 of record CALUVN010000026.1, on the reverse strand, counting down.
TGGTTAATTTTAGCGCGAGTCTGCTGTTTCTTCGCTTCAACATTTTGTGTAGCCGAAACGGAGTTGACGTTTACCAGTGTAAAAGTAACCGTCATTATAAAAATTATAAAGATGTTGTTTATAATCTTCTTCGTGTTCACTATTTACCTATTTGAATATAAGAGGTAACATCATAAGACCTACGGTCCAGGCAATAAAAGTTACGGCTATAATGCCTATAATTATTTTTTGATGTTTTCTGAAAAATTCCATTTTATTCCCCTAAGTTATCAATTTATATTGTACTATCAAAAAAATAAATGTGCAAATTGTAAAAATAAATTTGCAAAAAAATGTAAAATCAAGTAATATAGCTGTATGAGCAAATTTTTCGGTGATGATTTTGACAAACGTCAGATACAGAAGAATGAGAACGGGAGCATCAATCATTTTCTGCTGGAGAACAACCTGAAACAGATTGACCAGATTTGTGAATTTTTGGACTCTAAATTCCCGTTGATGCTCATTAACGGGTTTGTCGGAACCGGCAAAGCTTCTGTTGTTAAATACACGGCCTCTTTTCTGCTGGAGGATGTTATAAAACTTGAATACAACTGTTTTGAAACGACTATTCTGGATGATATTCTTCTGGCATTTTTTGATGATTTTAAAAAGCTGACAGCACTTGGGAAAGTCTCTGCGCCAAAGGCTAAATCTGATAATTTTACTCAGAAAATCAATTCTTACTTCGAAAATATTGATAAACCCGTTCTGGTTATTATTAATTCTTTTGAAGAAGTTTTAAAGGAAAATAAGCAGGAAATTATTGATTTTATTCTTCACCTTGCATCTTTTCCTAATATTAAAACGATTCTTATATCGCGGACATTTGCCTATTCTGATTTTGATAAAGGAATTGCATATAAAAGGGCTACAATTCTGGCGCTTGAAAAGTCTGTTTTTGAAAAATTTCTCCGATCTGAAGGTATTAAAAATATCGGACCTTTTTCGGATGAACTTTATAAACATTCACGAGGGTATTTTTTCTATACTCTGCTTTCAATAAAAATTATGCATTTGAGAAAACTGTCAATATTAGAGTTTATTGAAGGTTTTTCAAAAAGTTTTCTTTCGTTTAATGATTTTATACTGAGAGAAGCGCTGGCGCTTGTTGATCCGGTAAGCGGCCATCTTTTTAGGTTTTTAACAATAATGCGTCATCCTGTCAATATAAGACTTTTGCAGACTCTGCATCTGTATGACGAGGCAAGGTTTAACTTTTTTATAGAAAATCTTATTTTGACAAGAGAGAATGATTACGTTTATTTGCAGGATTACTATAAGGTGATTGCGGAAAATTCAATCCCTGAAAATGTTGCCGTAAAACTTCATCAGGGATGTGTTGATTTATACAATACTCAATTACCGCTCAAGCCGCTGGAAAGAGATCTTTTAATTTCAAGGCAGACTATGAGGAGAGAGATTGAGTATCATTCAATGTTTATTCCTAAAAAAGTGGTTCTGCCGAAAAGTTCCTCCCAGAATATTGAATACAAAGAGTATTCAGGAACTATGCAGCCAAAGAAAGAAACGGTCTCACCACCGCCACAGGCTGCGGCTTCCGAGCTACATGTGCCGGATGACAAGAAAGTTAAAGACGAAAAGTTAAAAAATATGTCTTTTATATTTGAAAGTGAAGATGAGCTTGCAGCGCTTAATCAGATTGCAACTTCCATAAAAAATTTCCTTCATATTTCCGATCAGCAAAGAGAGCAGGAAGAAAAATCTTCACTTACCGAATTGATAAATATAGCAAGACAGGAAGAGCAGGCTTACAATTTTAAACGGGTAATTTCTCTTTATCAAAGGGCGTTAACCTTAAAATCTGATGATGATTATTATACATTTTTGCCGATGATATACACAAAACTGGGTGCGGCTTATCAAACTGTTTCAGACTGGTATAATTCACTTAAATATTATGAAGATGCTCTGGAATTTTATGTTTCTGTCGGTGACGGAGAAAAAATATGTGAAACTAAGCTGGCTATTGCAAATATTTATTACATTACATTCAAGCGGGATTTAGCCAAGAGATTGCTTACAGAAATACTTGGTACTGACGGAGCTTCTAATGAAGTTAAAATGAAAACGTATATAGCGTTAGCTGATTTGTCTGAAAATTTAAACCTGAATCAAGATTACTACAACAGAGCGCTTGAACTTGTCGGACCTTCTTCCGATAAAAAGATTCTATCGGAGTTGTACTTTAAATATGCGCTTCTTTGTGATGATAAAGATGAGCCTCAAAAGGCCGTTGAATATTATAAAAAGTGCGTAGATTTGGATTCAAATCCGAAAGTTAATATAAATCTGTCCGCTGCACTTTCAAATCTGGCAGAACTTTATGACGAGGCAGGAAGTCCCGAATTTGCTACAAAATATTATCTGGAAAGTCTTAGAATAGATGAATTGACGCGTAATTTCAACGGAATTTACATTTCAGCAATGAAGCTTGCAGAGCTATATACGGTAAAAGATGCGGAAAAAGCTGTTAAGTATTTTGATAAAGCTAAAATGTGCGCAAAGGAACTGGGTGAAAAATTCTATATTGCCTCTACCGCGCTTGCGGTCGGTGATTTTTATTACAACAGGAATGAAAATGAAAAGGCGTTGGGAAATTACCTGCAGGCAAAAGAGGTTGCACAAAATGATTTCAGCAAGGATAATATAGAAAAGATTGCTCTGCGCATCAATGATATTAAAGCCCGTGTCGGCGAAGAAACTTTTACGGAACTGGAAAATAAAATCAAAAATGAAAACAGATAAAAAAAATTATGAACGATATATGCAGGCATTCATTGCGCAGAATGCCAGAGTGAATTTGATATCCAAAAACGACGAAAAATTTTTGTGGGAAAAACACATTTTTGATTCACTTTCAATAGAGAAAGTGTTTGAAAAATTCGGGATGCCGAAAACTCTTCTTGATATCGGAACAGGCGGCGGGTTTCCTGCAGTACCGGTAGCTCTGGCTTATCCGGAGGTTGAGGTGTACGCGCTCGATAGTATAAGAAAAAAAATTAACGCGATAGAAAATATAAAATCTGAATTAGATATAAAAAATTTGCACACGGTCTGTGAGCGTGCTGAAAAGATAACTGAAAAGTTTGATATGGTAACATCGCGGGCGGTAGCGCCATTGAAAGTTATTACGGAATATGCAGTTCCCAGATTGAATAAAAACGGAATTTTTGTTGCATACAAGTCCGTAAAAACACAGGAAGAAATAAATGATGCTTCTGTTGTGTTGAAAAAATATAAGGCAAAAGTAGTTGATATTATAGAATACAAACTCCCGTTAGAAGAAAATCATACAAGAAATTTGATTGTTATTGGCAGAGAATAACAACAGCGAAGAGGTCTTACCTGTATGAGTATTTTGCACAGGTTATGCCAGCGGTATTTTTATTTCAAATACTGTTTGCTCGGGGGTTGATTCTAAAAGGTTTAAACAGGCGTTTTGCTGTGCCAGATTGTTTTTGCAAATGTATAGTCCGAGTCCGCTCCCTGTTTTTTTTGTTGTAAAGCCGTCTTTAAATATTTCAGTTTGTTTCTCTTCCGGTATCATTTTTCCGTCGTTTGAAACTCTGACATTTGCTATGTTATTTTCTTGTTTCAGTTCAATTTTTATCTCTCCGGTTGAATCTATTGATTCTATGGCATTTTTTATTAGGTTTACGATACAGGCTAAAAATTTGTTTTCATCTATGTTTACAGTACATTCTGCAGGCGCGTCAAGAGTGAATTTTATTTGTTTGTCGTGAACGTATACTTTTGACATTTCAAGTGCTTGAAATAATAATTCCCTGAGGTCACAGTTCTGCAGCTTTAAATTGTCAAGAGATTTTAAGTCAGTAAGTGTGTTAGAAATAATTTTCAGTGATTTGCCAATACAGTTAAGTGCGTTGGTTACTGATTTATTCTCTACCCCTGAATTTGCAAGCTGCTTGCGTATTATTTCGGTGTAAACATCGCAGATTGAAATATGGTTTCTTATTTCATGTGCTATACATCTTGCCTGTTCGTGTATCAAATCGGTCTGTGTCATAAACTCCTCAATTTATAAAAAAAAGGTTTGAAACTTTTCTATAATTCCAAACCTCTATACGTTACTATATTAACAATTAAACTGCAACTTTAGATCTTTTTCTATTGCCGAAGCCGTTATTCAAAGCGTATAAAACAGCCTGCGTTCTATCATTTACCTGAAGTTTCTGGAAGATGTTGTTTACGTGGGTTTTTACGGTAGTTTCGGAGATGAACAGTTTACCAGCAATACCCTTGTAATTGTTTCCTTGTGTGAGGAGTTCCAGAACTTCTTCTTCTCTTGATGTCAGGTAGGTAAGAAGATTTTCTTCGTCTGAAACAACTGCTTCCTCTTTGAATGAACGCTGGAAGTATTCAAAAAATCTTGAAGTGAGTGCTGACGGTAAATAAACTTTACCTGCTGCAACTTCATCAATAGCGTAAATTAATTGAGCTGATGCCATTGTTTTTAACACATATCCCTTTGCTCCGAGTTTCATTGCTCTGAAAATCAAGTCAGCATCATCATATCCGCTTAGTGCAATTACTCTTGTATCAAGTCCTAATCTTTCGATTTCTTGAATTGCTTGCAATCCGTCTTTTTCCGGCATATTGATATCCATTAATACGATATCAGGACGATATTTTTTTATAAGATTAATTGCAACATTCGCGCTTGTTGTAGTTCCAACAACATCATAGCAGCCTTCAAGTGTTACAAGCTCTTTAATACCGCGCAGGTGGTCAGAGTTATCATCCACTAACAGCACTCTTGATTTTCTTTTAAACTCTCTCATTTTATTCATCTCCCGTTTTTTTTGTAAGTTCCATCCCTCTACAGTATTCATACTACACTTTTTACATGACACTTTCTATCCATGTCCTGATTTATATTCTAGTCATGGCAGTTTGAGAATTCGTTCTAAATCTTTGGATTGATAAAATATCTCAATCCCTTATGCTGCCATGCTTAGCGGCATGGTTGATATTTTTATCCGCGTAATCCCTTTAATATTTTTAGAGTAGTATAAGTGTGGTATAATTTTTGTTGTAAATAATTTTAGCGAGGGATTGTATGGAAATTTTAGTATTCTTGGCCGGTTTTGTAATAGGTGCTGTGTGTGTTCTGATTCCGGTGCTTATAATCAATAAAAACGCAAAATCATCAAAAGATATGATGCTTGAGCAAATGAAACTTTACTTTGAAAATACTGCAAATAAGATTTTTAAAGAGAGCACAGGAGAATTAACTGCACAAAATAAGGAAAAGCTGGAAGAATTTTTCAAACGATTCCGCGACCAGATAGAAATTTTTGAAAAGCGCGCTGAAGCTAATCTTAAAACTGAAACAGAGCACTTTACAAAATTTGATATGAATATAAAAAGTTTTCTTGAAACTGGAAACAAAATTTCAAATGATGCAAATTCGCTCGTAAATGTTATGAAATCAGACAACCGCACACAGGGCCGCTGGGGTGAAATTGTTCTTGAAAGAGTTCTCGAGGCCTCAGGCTTGCGAAAAGACGAAGAATATAAAATCCAGAAAGGAACTGCGGAAGGCAGACCTGATGCGACTGTATTTTTGCCTGATGACAGATGTATTTTTATTGATTCAAAAACCTCTTTCGCCTCCTGGGACGGTTATATTAATGCTAAGGATGATGCGGAAAAAGAAATTCATCTTAAGCAGTTTATTGATTCTACAAAAGCTCATATAAACGGTCTTGCAAAACGTGATTATTCGGTTGATGAAAAATCTCCTGATTACGTTTTGATGTTTATTCCGATAGAAAGCTGTTATGCTATGCTATTTTGTGATGATTGCGGAATGTGGGATTACGCGTGGAAAAATAAGGTTATGCCTGTTTCCCCTTCAACGCTTCTTGCCGCTTTGAAAATAATTAATTCTTTCCACATTGTTGACCGTCAGAATAAAAACGCAATTGAGATTTCAAGATTGTGTTCCGCAATGCTTGATAAATTTTCAGCTCTGCTTGCAGATATGTTGAAAATTCGTTCAAGCCTTGAGACTACTCTGAAAAAACTCAACGGCACCGGCAATATTATCAACCAGATTAAAAAAATAGAAAAACTCGGCGGGGTGATGTCAAAACCGCTTCCCGAATTGCCTGAAGAATTACAGGAAGAAGCCGTATAGTCACTATAGTTTTTATTGATTCAATTTTGTTACGGGATTGATTTTCTTATAATTGAGTGTTAAACTAACATAGAACTTTTGTATGGAGTATTGTGTATGATTGAAAATATTGAAGCTAAAGATAGAATTATTCTTGCCCTTGATGTTGACACCTTAGATGAAGTAAGAGAATTGGTGTGTGAGTTAAAAGATTATGTCGGGTCGTTCAAGATAGGATTGCCGATAATCGTTAATTACGGCTACGAAGCGGTAAGATTAATTGAATCTTTAGGCGCTAAATGCTACTATGACGGCAAGTTTCATGACATTCCGCATACTGTGGAAAAAGCCTGCCAGCATCTTGTAAAAAATGATGTTAAATTTTTCAATATACACCTTCAAGGCGGTTCAAAAATGGTTTCATCTGCAGTAAAAGCCGCCCGTGCAACAGCAAAAGCTTTAGGAAAAGAATATCCGCATATATTCGGTGTAACTCTTCTTTCAAGTTTCGGACAGAGGACATTAACAGAAGAATTATGCGTTGAAAAAAATATTGAAGATTACGTTATCCAGTTAGTACAGCTTGCCAAAGAATGCGAACTTGACGGTGTGCTGGCAAGTGCTGACGAGGCTAAAAGAATAAGAAAATTATTCGGCGATGAATTGACAATCATTTGTCCTGCAACACGTCCTACCTGGTCTGTTGTAAACGATCAGGTTCGGGTTGTTACTCCTAAGGAGGCAATACTTGCAGGAGTCGATTATATTGTTATAGGTCGTCCGATTATTGAGGCTGAAAACAGAAAAGTTGCGGCGCAGCTTGTTATTGATGAGATTGCGTCTGCTCTGGAAGAAAAAGCTCTTCCTGTTTAATATACTTGCGTTTGTTTTTATCAAAAGTTTGTATCTCGTAAGAATTTTTCTTTGAGATGATTTTGATTGAATGGTTTGTGTCAGTTCTGTAAATATGAGTGTTTCTTAAGTCGTCTAGTACTGCGCGGGTCGGATGTCCGAAAATGTTTGTACCAGTTGAAATTACGGAAATTTCAGGTTTCAGATACGCAAGCATTTCAGAATCTGTAACGTTATTGCCGCCGTGATGACCTACTTTTAAGATATCAATATCGTCAGGAATGTTATTTTTAATTTGTTCAAAAGCTTTTACTCCTGCATCTCCTGTGAATAGCATTTTAAAATTATTATGCCGTACAAGTGTAATTATCGAATTTTCATTGTCGTTTTTCTTTCCGTCAAAGTGAGCACGCGTCACATGAATTGAGAAATTCCTCTCTGTATAAATATTCTCAGGTTTGTTCACAAGTACTGTTTTAATATGTTTCTCCTTTAAAATGTAATAAATTTTAGAAGAAGTATAGGAGTCATCATCGTATGAATTTATATAAACAGTGTTTACGTTTAGATTTTTAATTAAATCATAAGCCCCGCCCGAGTGGTCGTTATCAAAGTGTGTAATAATAATTCCTTCAAGATTTTTGATGCCGTAATCTTTCATGTATTTTAGAATCAAAAATTCAGCCTGTGATTTCCCTCCGTTATAGCCGGACTTTCCAGTGTCAATCATAAAGTATTTGTTTTGCGGACTCTTAAGCAGGAATGCATCTGCGTTTTGTACATCGAATGCTATTACTTCAAAATTCTTGTCAGGAATATTAATTGTTGATACGCAGATTACGAGAATAAACGCGCATACTGCCATAAAAATTTTTTTATGAAAACCGATTTTAAATAAAAATGTAATTAGCAATACCACAATATAATACAGTATCAATTGAAAAATTGACGGGTGTGTTGTCTGGATAATTGAATAGTCCTGATGTGAAAAGAAATTGGAAATCACAACAATTACATTCAACATAATATTTAGTACGTAATCAATTACAGGACAAATGAATTTTGCAAATAAAGGAATTAATGCAAGTATTGAACTTACAAAACCACCGAAGCTTACTACACTCAAAAACGGCATTATTGCAATATTTGCAAAAACCGAATAAGTAGAAATAGTATTAAAATAAAACATTTGTATCGGAATAACCCATACTTGAGCTACAATTGGGATTAAAATTGAGGAAAGAATTACAGCTGCATACGGAAATTCCACGGATTTAATTTTCTCCTGAAGAATTACTGCCGTAGTCAAAAGTCCGAATGTCACGATAAATGAAAGCTGAAATCCGACATCGTTTATGTATGCGGGATTATAAACCAGCATTAGCATTCCGACAAATGACAAAAGAGAAATACTGTGCGCATCTCTGTCTATTAGTTTTCCTGCAAGAACAAACAAAAGCATCAGAGCGGCTCTTACAACAGAAGCACCAAGACCTGTCATAAGTGTATAAAGGATGACAATTCCCATACCGCTTATTACACTGATTTTAAAAGGAACTCGGAGTCTCCGCATAAAGAAATACCAGAACGAATATATAAAAGCTACGTTCATACCAGATGCCGCAAGTATATGCAGCAAACCGGAATTTGTAAATGAATCTTTTACATAGTCGGGTGGTGCTATTGCATCGTCACCGAAAACAATACCTCCGAGAATTTCCAAATTAGGACTCTTTAAAAATTTCGCGTGAGTGCTGATAATATTGTTTCTTATATTGTTGAGACTATACAAAAATTTCCATTTAAGGCTCATTGGGTTTTCTATTTCCTGCACATCCGTCTTATCGGCATAAATAACCGTATGCGTGTTAAAATTTCTCAGGTATTTTGCGTAATCAAACTGGGAAGGATTAGACGCCTCAACCGGAAGGCGAAGTTTCGCATCAGTGATTTTGTAGGTCTTTCCTATATCAAACATTGAAAAGTCATTGTCTTCCGCACTAACCGTAACAAGGGCTTTGCCATTAATTTTCTCTCCGTTAAAATCATTGGCTTTGAAAAAGAATTTTGTTTTGCCCTGCTTGCTGCTGTTGGGTATGGACACAATCTGTCCTGAAATTTCGCCCTTCTGCGGTGCTAATCTTGACAGTTCGTCAAAGTTAAATGTCCTTAAATCCGCGTTGAAAAATCCAAGATAAAAAATTACAATCCAGAATATAACGTAGCGGACGGATAGAATATTGAAAAATAATAAAACAATTAATCCCGCAGAAATAATTAATGCAGAGATAATTGCGCAATCATTGAAATAAGAAAGTATTCCCGCAATAAAAATCATAGCGGTAATAAACATAACAGAATTTTTATTCTGCAAGTATTCTAAAACATACTTCCTAACCATTCTTAAATAATAATACAGAAAAAATATTTCCGCACAATAGAAAAAAACAGCCGGATATTATTTCTATCCTGCTGTTTCTATTTATATAATTAATTTATTATTCTGCTAAATTTTCTTTAGTTTATTTTTCCCAGAATTTCCAGAAGCTTTTGCGTTCTTTTTTATCAGGTTTAGCGGAGTCTTCTTTCTTTGGCTGTGCTGTAGAAATGATTGCCTGCTGCTGATTTTCAGATGCTGCCCACATTGCTTTGAAATCAGGTGTCGGGGTTCTTTTTACGGGCGGTTTAGGGTTGAATGCGCTCATCGCAAGTGTATCAATGTATTTCTGGTCAAAATGTGCGTAATCAAAGAAAGAGATACCTTTAAGACCGAGTTTTCTTATTTCGTAAATTTGTCTTATCATATCTTCTTCAGTTCCGTGCATAAAGCCGACAAATAACCCTGCAATAAGTTCTGTTCCTGCGGATTTTGAATTAACAACTTCTCTAACCATTGAATTTGCAACTGTAGCATCACACGTCAAAAGCAGAGGTGTAAACCCGTTAACGTATCCGCGTAATGACCAAACTCTCCAATCTTGCTGCTTGGTAAGCAAGGCATTAGCTCTGTCAGGGAAAATAACTGTACTTACATAAACTTTTTTCTTATTGCCGAGAGTTCCGACTTTTCTTACCATATTTGTAATTTTTTCGCGTCTGTATTCACACCATACATCCCAGAGCGGATCATCCATTTTTATGTTTATAGGGTCGACTCCGTGAAGTGCTGTGAAATCTTTTCTCGCAAAAGAGGTGTATCCCCAGCTGTAAGTATCACTTTTAGCTACTGCTTGCGGGTATCTGATGTAATCCAGATTGATTCCGTCAGGTTTATACTCTTGAATGATTTCCGTAATCAGGCTCATTAAGAATTCCTGAACGGCAGGGTTTGCAGGGTCAAGAAAATATCCGTTGTGTTCTGCAACAGATTGAGTCGGGGCATTGTAGTCAGCGAATTTTTTGTTTTTATTCGCCCATTCAGGGTGTACGGCAAGTATGTTTTTGGCATTTGATTGAGGGTAGGCGTTACCTACGTAGAAAGTCTCAAACCATACGTGAAGTTTAATCCCGCGTTTGTGAGCTTCTCTAATCCATATCTGCAGCGGGTCAAATCCCACAAAGTTTTCTCTTTGTTTTGCAAATCCGTATGATTTCATAACATCACTCGGATATATTGTTCTTCCGTGATAATATGTTTCCAAAAATACGGTATTAATTCCTGCAAGTTTTAATTTATCAAGAGTTGCTTCTATCTGATCTCGATTTTTTTCAACAGGTCTCAGCCATACTGCTTTTGTTTCGTACTGGCTGTATGGAAGAGCTGTTCTTATTGCCATATTGGCTGATTCGATTGCTTTTTTTGAATATGCATCAATCTGTGCAGGAAATTTTTGTGCAAGTTTTAAGTATTCAGAGGATTCAGAGATGTATTCAGACGGAACTTTGCTTTTATAGTCATTTCGGTAGCGTTTATAAAAATCTACCATTTCATTTGCTTCTTTAATTTTTTCTTCAGCTTCAAACAGGTAGCTTTCTGATGTCAGGTAGGTATAAAGCATAAGGTTTTGCAGGTCTACGTAAACCTTTGTCCCGACCGTAATGTTTTTATTAATCCAATTTTGAGCGGTGCCGTGCCCGCTTATTACAAAACCGTTTTTCGGTATATACGAATCAGCTCCGCTGATTGATTTGACAGTATTGCCTTCAACGATAGCTTCGGTTCCGTATTCATTAGTATTTGTTTTTTCGCCGTATTCAGGTGTGTAAATTACTAATTGGTTTGCACCGCGCACTCCCGGGAAATATGTACCGGTTGCGTTATTATGTATGCTGGGGTCAACTGTTGATATGGCACGGCTGGATTGGGAGAACATTATTTCATTTTTTGATAGCTGGTATGGAGCAAATGCAGCTGAAAAATCTGCCGCCATTGCTGTCTGCGATATTATTAATATTGAAAATATACCAACTATGAGTTTTTTCATTATCTACTCCCTGATAAAATAGTAGTATTCAGAGTTTTCATAATTCAATGAGTTAATTTGATTAATTTTTTCTTGGATTTCTGCATTTTCGGGATTCATTTTTAATGCAGCGTCGTAAAATTGTCTTGCTTTTACCAGATCTGCAAATTTTTCATATATGCGTCCTAACTTCAAATTTAATTCGTAGCTGTTGCTATATCCATTATTATAAGCTACCAGATAATAATTTAATGCTCTTTTATAATTATTTCTTTTATAGAAGAATTCACCAAAATAAAAATTAGCATAGGGATCTCGGGCATTTAAATTTGTCGCTCGGTATAGATATTCTTTAGCCAATCTGTCAATATTTTTTTCGTCATAAATTCTGCCGAGCTGTACATAGGGGTATATTTCAGAAGCATCAATTTTTGTAAGTAACTGGTATTTACCCATAGCCAGATCGTAGAATTTTAATCGGTCCTCCTTACTTTTTGCTGTTTCACCATTGTAAAAGAAGTATTCTGCATCTGCGGATATTGTATTTTTGTCTAATTTTGAATAATCCAGAAATATGTCATTTAACTCAATACTCCCTGTTTGTATTGCTTCAACAGGGGGATTGAAATAATATAACGACAATATAAACAGAGCCGTACATGTAAGCAGATTTTTATAAATCTTCAAAAGACGGACCATATTTTATGTCGTGATGCATAGATTTACCGTCATCATAAGCCGGATCTATGTAAATAAATGCGTTGCGAATCCATCTTACAATGGCCGGAGAACTGTCATAACGCTCTCTTACGGAATTTTTATATTCAAGATTGTTTGCTCGCGCTTTGCTTGACTGCACTGAATCTGCTGTAAGAGTTGAGTACCCTTGTAATTTTAGACTTTCAAATGAAGATGCTTCTTCAGGCGTTGTTATTGCAAATGACGGCGCAGCAATCATTGTTAGCATTCCGATAATTAATAGTTTGTTTTTCATGTACACCTCTGTTTTTACTAATTATAATACATTTCCAGACTTCTACAAAAACATTATAAATTCTTTACAAAGATTATACATGGATTATTTGTAGGATTTTATTATAATTTCTTCTAATTTTTCTAAAAGTTGATTTTCCGGAACTTTTGCAATAATTTCGCCTTTTTTAAAGATATAGCCTTCTTTTATGCCGCCTGCAATCCCAAAATCAGCATGGCGTGCTTCCCCCGGACCGTTCACCGCACACCCCATGGTTGCGATGGTTATAGGCATATCAAGATTTTTAAACTTTTCTTCAACACGTTTTGCCAGAGATATCAAATCTATCTGTGTCCTGCCGCAGGTAGGGCATGATACAAAATTAACCCCGCGTTGTCTGAGCCCCAGAGATTTCAGAATCTGAAACCCTGCGTCAACTTCTTCAACAGGATTTTCTGTCAGTGATACTCTTATTGTATCGCCGATACCTTCGGCAAGAAGTGTGCCGAGTCCTACTGAAGATTTTATCAATCCGCCCTTTAGTGTTCCTGCTTCTGTCACACCCAGATGCAGAGGGTATTCTATTTTTTGCGCTATTGAACGATAAGCCTCAATTGTTGTTAAAACATCCGAAGATTTGAGTGACACTTTTATCATGTCAAAGTCCAAATCTTCAAGAATTTGGATATGTTTCATTGCGCTTTTAACCATTTTTTCAGATAGCGGAATATTTTCTTCAAGAAGCTCTTTTTCAAGTGAGCCTGCGTTAACGCCTATTCTTATCGGAATTTTCTGTTGTTTTGCAAGCGAAACAACTTTTTCAACATTTTCACGTTTTCCGATGTTTCCCGGATTTAAGCGAAGTGCGCTTATTCCGTTATTTATACATTGTATTGCAAGTCTGTAATCAAAATGGATGTCTGCAATCAACGGAACAGGTGAACGTTTCACAAGTTCTTTTATTGCATCTGCCGCATCTTTATTTAAAACCGCCAGTCTTACAAGTTCGCAGCCGTGCTCTGTGAGTTCTGAAATTTGTGACATTGTTGCTTCAATGTCACGGGTATCTGTGTTGCACATAGATTGCACACTAATCGGAGCACCGTTGCCGATTTTTATATTCCCTATATTAATTTCTTTTGTTTTTCTTCTGTTTATCATAAGATTATTGTAGCACAATAAAAATTTCTGAAGGGAGTAATTTTATGAAAATAGCTGTAATATCTGACATCCATGCAAACTTTCCGGCACTTGAAGCCGTAATGAAAGATATAAGACGTGAAAATTGCGAAAAAGTTTTTTGTCTTGGCGATCTTGCAATGGCAGGTCCTCAGCCTCATATGGTGATTGATTTTGTCAGAAAGCAGTCTGATTGGACGGTTATTCAAGGAAACACAGATAAGCTTATTGCTGAATACTCCCAAAAAACTTATGAAGATGTAAAACAGATGTATCCGATGATGGCTAATGCTTTAGCTGATGATGCAAGAATTTTAGAAGAAGATAAAAAGCAGTATCTAAAATCTCTTCCGCCGCAGCTTGAGCTGGAAATCGAAGGGGTAAAAGTTTTGCTTGTGCATGGCTCTCCGAGAAAAAATAATGAAAATATATTTCCAAACATGCCGCTAAACGAGGTTGAAGAAATGATTAAAGATACAGATGCGGATTTGATTTTCTGCGGGCATACCCATCAGCCGTGCGGGTATCAAACTTCATCAAAACAGACAGTTGTAAATGTCGGCAGTGTCGGCAGACCTATGACTGAAGTCCCTGACGCGTGCTACGTGGTTGCAGATTTCAATAACGGAGGTTTTTCTATTAATCATAAATTCGTTGACTATGACCGCAAGCTTGCTGCGGAAATTGTCAGGGCAAGAGGCTATGAGGGCGCTGATAAAATTGCGGGTTTACTGCTTAATCCGACAGAAAGGCATGTATAATAATTAAAACGTTTTATTCTTTTTCCGCGGCTGTGATTACTGCAATCATTGCCCAGAAAATAAACTGGATTTGCGGTCTGAAAAATACTGTGTCAACCATACCATGCACCATTATGCCGATGATTGATATTGCCGGAATTGAGATGATTACTGTTTTTTGAATGTTTGATGTATTTAAAACTATTTTGAATGCCTTATAAAGTGCACCAAATAGGAAACCTAAAAATGTTATAAGTGCAAAAATTCCGCTTTCCACTGCAACTTCCAGATAAATGTTATAAGTGCTTAAGGCATCAAAACCAGTTTTCATATATAGTCCGTAAATCTCGCGGAAATTCTGGTTTCCGACACCTATACCCAACAGAAAGTTATCTTTCAGCATTTGGATGGATGACTGGTAGACATTAAATCTGAATGAATTGGAAGAATCGCTTCTCATTGCAAATATAGAAAGCACTCTTGCTCTCAACGATGCACTTGCAAGGACTGCACATGTGCCAAGTGCTACTATTGTACCGACTACAGACAGATATATTTTTTTGTAAGTTTTCCACAAGAATTTTGCGGATATGAGAAACATCAGACCAAGCATGGCGATTAATGCAAGATAAGAGCCTCTGCAGCCTGTTGAAACCAGTGCCAATGTTGTGATTATTGCAAGTCCGAGCCAGATAATTGAGCCATTGAATATTTTTCTGCTGAAACAATATGCGCTCATCCCAAAAATCGCAGGCAATCCTGCAACAAAATATCCCCCGAGCAGGTTCGGATTGTAAGGTTTTAGGGTTCCGTAAATCCTCGTCATTATTTGTTCAGGATTAAGTGATGTTGTGTCCTGCCAGGTTGATATAGCTTCAGGTTTTGCAAAGTTTTGAATAAAACCTGCAATTCCTTCAAAGCCTGTACAAATTGCAATTATGCCTATTATAAAAGGAATTTTGCTGCGGTTATATTTTAAATATTGTGCAACAGAAAAGTAAAATCCGAGATAAGTTACGGTTTTGAAAAATCCTTTCAGGCTGTACATAAACAATGTTGAACCTGCAAGGCTTATTATAACAATCATAAAATATGCAACGAGCCAGGTTTCAAAGTTGTTTGCGGATAATTTTTGCTCCGGTTTTGTAAGAATTTTTACAACAGTTAAAAACAACGTAATCAGTGCTAGAAACCCGATGGAATCCGATGTCATAAATGTTGAGGTCAGAAAAACCGCACATATAAAAATAAGGATAAGTGTGTCTATGTGCTGTAAAAACAAGCTGTTTTCGTATAAAAAGTTAAGTTTTTTCTGAGTGAATTCTAATATATTATTGAACATCGTCTGTTGTGTTTAATTCATTATTAATAACTTCTTTTTGGTCTATCCCCGGAATTGTTTTCAAGTCGGAAACAGTTCCGTTAAATCTGTAGTCTTTGCCTTCAAGTGTGATAGGCAGACCGATTTTTATTTTGTTACCGCCGACAACCGCTCCGTCTTTTGTTATTTTTGCTGTATCAACAAGGGTCACAATAACGTCGTAGTTGTTGGACATGGTTACATCATCAACTATCATATATTTTTTTGCATTCATTGCAGGCACAATTGTTTTTCTTTTTTCAATTTTGACATCTACAATATCAAGATCGGAGTAAGGAACGTTTCTTATGCTGATGAAAGTTTTTTCACCGCTTCTAATCGGCAAATCCTGTCCTGTGTAGGATATTCCTCTCATATATACCTGAAAGGAAATTTTTGAAGTTGCTTCAATTTGTTTTGCTGCGGTTTGTCTGTATTTTTTGAATGTAACAAAACCTACGCAGAGGGCAATGATAATCCCTGCAAGGACAATAATTTCAATCGGTTTAATTTTTTTCATAAATTCCATATTTTTCTCCTGTTTTGAAAATTTATCTAAATCTTTTCGGATGCGGATAAAATTTCTTCAATTGTAGTTGTCGCGCAGCCGTATTGTTTAACTACAATACTTGCTGCAATGTTGCCGATAATCGCGGCATATTCAGGCGGTGCGCCTGCTGCCAGTGCAAGGGTATAAACGGCTGTAACCGTATCGCCTGCACCTGTTACATCAAATACTTCCGATTTGTTAAAGACAGGAATTTTAGTGTATTGTTTATCCGGTCTTGCAACAAACATTCCGTCAGCCCCGCAGGTGATGAGAACACTTTTGGCATTTGTTTTGGAGAGTAATGCATCGCCTGCTTTTTTTAAGTCTTCTGTATTTTCTATAGAAAAGCCGACTGATTTTTGTGTATCAGGAAGGTTCGGCGTCATTGACGTAACATTTTTGTAATTTTCAAGATTTTTTTGTGCGTCCACAACGATAATTTTATTGTGTTTATTTGCAAGTTCAATAGTTGTTTGGATGACGTTTTCAGTAAGTGTTCCGATATGGTAATCAGACAGGACAACGGCATCATAATTCGGAATCATTTTTTCTATTCTTCCGATTAATTTTTCTTCTGTTTCACGTGATATCGGAGCATTTGTCTGGCGGTCGACTCTTACAATCTGCTGGGTTATGGATGTAGTGATTGAGCCGGAAATTCTTGTTTTTGTCGTTGTTTTTCTTGTTTTATCTTTAATC
This sequence comes from Candidatus Gastranaerophilales bacterium, assembly GCA_944324235.1. Classification (GTDB taxonomy): domain Bacteria; phylum Cyanobacteriota; class Vampirovibrionia; order Gastranaerophilales; family Gastranaerophilaceae; genus CALUVN01. Next base: position 656 of record CALUVN010000026.1, on the reverse strand, counting down.
AGCCGGCTGCAATCTATATTAGCAGCTTCAAACGCTTCAAAAAGCTGTCCTGCCTGATAATCATCTCCGCATACGCCGCACACGCTTACTTTTCCATTATTGAGAGCGGAAATATTATGGGCTGCGTTGGATGCTCCGCCTAAGATTAGTTTTGTGTGTGTATGCTGAAGGATAAGAACGGGTGCTTCGCGGGAAATTCTTTCGGCATCCCCGTAAATCATCTCATCCAGTGCCATATCTCCAACCACAAGTACTTTCGGAGTGTTTAGTTTTTTTATGTAAGAAACAAGTTTCTCTTTATCAATTTTCATAAAAAATCTTTCTGAACTAAATCCTCACTTCTATATTATCATAAACAAAAAAATCAACAAGATTAAGTGAATAGTGAAAGTTACAAACTTGATGTTTGGCAAACGAAACGTTTGCATCAAGATGAGTGAAGTGTGAATGGTGAAGAGTGAATAGTCCGTTACAGTGCTGCGCACAATGATACTCAAAAAAACTTTCAAAGTCTTTTAACATTCGGCTTTTGTATAAACTGTAGTTTATAGTTCCCTCGCCCCGTCAGATTGACCTCTGTGAGGGGAGGGAATGAGGGAGGGGGCTAAGGTTAGGGGTAAAACATAATGTTTGTCAAAAAAGGGGGTTGTGCACCC
>CALUVN010000025.1 GCA_944324235.1 Candidatus Gastranaerophilales bacterium | reverse complement strand
GATAAATACGGCACGTGATTTGCACCAAAGAATTTTTGTTAAAAATTCATTGGGTTAGCGTTGCATACTAATCCGTAGGGCTCGAATTCCCCATTCTCGCCAACGACTTAGCAAAATCCCCCTGCCGCCGTTAATGTCCTAGAAGCATTCCTAAATAGTTTGATAAAGACGGCACGCGATTTGCACCAAAGAATTTTAGATATAATGTCATTCCGAACTTGTTTCGGAATCTTACCGTTTGTAAGCCCATGAAATAACTTCAGAGTTACGCCCCAAAAGTATGTTACGCAAATATAAAACTTACTGCTGGCATTATTGTAAAATATTGATTTTGTGACCGCTCATTATTACAAAATTTCCTACGGTAAATTTACGGTAATTTTAAATTTAGTGTTGCAAAACTGTAGCAATTCAATAAATATAACTTTTTTCAGCTGGCCGCAAATTGCTTTATATCCTTTATATAAAAGAAAAAGTTGCCATTAAGATTAGTGGCAACATTAAATAAACACGAGGATATTAAGAGAGAGAGTATAAAAAAATCTTTTTTAGTATTCTCGTTTATATAACTTGATAAACAGAATTGATTTTTCCCGTAAGTATTATTTCCCTTTTTAATTTCCCTTACATTTATATAAAGTATTTTTTGCTCGCACAATTTACTCTTTTTATAAATTTGTTACAAATTTGTTACATCCTAAAATACTCTATTTTTATGAGTTTTTTTATATATTATTGTCTTATCCTATAAATAATGGTATAATCAAATCAATAGTAAGAAGAGGATAGTATGGGCGAAACAAGTAAATTTGATATTGTAAGTTTTTTGAAAAAAGCAGTTGCTATTGCTGCATCTGATGTGCACCTCGCAGTAGATGAAAGACCTGCGATAAGAAAAGATGGTAGAATTATTAAAATTGACATGCCGCAGTTGACGGAAGATGATATTCTGGATGCTTATGATATCTTGATTCCGAAGCATTCTAAAGGTAAAATAAATGCTTTGTTTGATTTGGATTTTGCTTATGAAATTAAAGGTGTTGCTCGTTTTCGTGTAAACTTGAGCCGTTGTCTTGGCAAGTCTGCACTTGTTATCAGGACTATTCCTTACGAAATTAAAAAGGTTACAGAGCTTAATTTGCCTCAATCTATTGAACAGTTCTCAACTCTGAACAACGGTCTTGTATTGATTACCGGACCTACTGGCTCCGGTAAGTCTACAACAATTGCTTCCTTGATTGATTATATTAACTCAAACTATCAGAAGCACATTATTACTATTGAAGACCCTGTTGAATTTATTTTCTCAAATAAAAAATCAATTGTTTCTCAACGTCAAATCCTGATTGATACACCGTCTTTCCCGGATGGTATTAAGTATGCGCTACGTCAGGACCCTGATGTTGTATTTATCGGAGAAATTCGTGATAAGGATACCATTACTTCTGCCTTAAAAGCAGCTGAAACAGGTCACCTTGTATTTGCAACAATTCACACAAATGACGCGGTACAAACTGTTAACAGAATCGTAAACATGTTTGAACCTTCTGACAGAGCTTATGTCCGTTCTCAACTCGCTCAAATTTTGCGCGGAACTGTTGCGCAGAAACTTGTTCCTGTGTCTTCAGGATCTGGCCGTGTTCCTGCATGTGAGGTTCTTATCGTTACTCCGACTGTTAAAGATTTTATTGAAAAAGACGAGTTGGAAGAAATCTATGAACTTGTTAAAAAAGGCGGTTTCAACAGTATGATTACTATGAATATGTCACTGTATAAGTTGTACGAAAGAGATTTCATTACAGAAGAAACTGCTATGATGTACTCAGACAATAAAAACGAATTACAACAAATGTTCAGAGGAGTATTCCACGGAACAAAAGGCTAATTAGGGATGGAGAATTTCGTAACCGACGCGATTAACCTCAAATCCTACAATCTTTCAGAGTCTGATAAGATTATTGTCATGTATTCTAAAGAAAAAGGTTTGATTAAAGGGGTCGCCAAGGGTGTGAAAAAAACTAAAAGTAAATTAGGCGCAAGAATGGATATGCTTGTTGCCAACAAACTTATGCTCCATAAAGGCAGAAATCTTGATACTATTTGTCAGGCTGAGGCGCTTAACACTTTTAGAAAAACCAGAGAAAATATGGATAAAATTTTCTACTCCATGTATGTCAGCGAAATTGTAAGTAATTTCGGAGTCGAAGATGATCCGTGTTCGGCTGATATTTATAATCTTTTATATAAAGTTCTGGAGAAAATTGCCGAATCATCTTCAAAAATTGAAATTCTTATTGCAGTGATTAAGTTCCAGCTAAAAATGATGCAAGTCTCGGGGTTCGGTATTGAACTTGACAGATGCCTGATTTGCGGCTGCCTCATCGGGAGTGAAAGTATGTATTTTTCTCAAAAGCACGGTGGTATTGTTTGTGCAAATTGCAGTTCTGAACAGCATGTTTCTTCCATGATGCACTACAAACTCAGAGATTTTTTAAAGTCACTTCTTGAGGTTTCTTTGGATGAAAAATCAAAATACGAAGATATTGCTAATGAAAAAATCTGTATGGTTTCTTTTGATATTTTAAAGACATATATTACTTCGCATTCTCCTAAAAAATTTAAATCTACTGCTATTTTGCAAGATGTAGTCTAGCTTTTGGGAAAACTTGACAATAATTCTCATATAATATAAACTGAAATTGGTATCATAAATGGAGATGTTCAAATGAATTATTCAAAGCAAAGAGAATCTGTACTCCAAACTCTGCGGGAAAATGTTGTGCACCCGACCGCAGAATATATTTATGATATAATGTCTAAGTCTGATAGTTCGGTTAGTCTTGCAACTTTATACCGCAATCTTAACCAGCTTACGGAATCAGGGCGAATAAAAAAAATTGACGGGTTGGAAAATTCTGCCCACTATGACCACAATACAGATGAACATTACCATTTTATTTGTAAGGAGTGTAAAAAAATATTTGACATTCCTGCTGATGTCGCTGCTGATATTGTCAAAAACACAGAGGAAAAAACAGGGTTTGTTATACAGTCGCATGATGTAATATTTCATGGATTGTGTAATGATTGTAAAAAGATATGTAAGTAAAGGAGGTATAATATGAAAAAGTATGTATGCACAGTTTGCGGATATGTTTACGATCCTGCAGAAAATGATAATGTCCCGTTTGAAAATTTGCCGGATGATTATGTTTGCCCTTTGTGCGCAGTAGGCAAAGATATGTTTGAAGAAGAATAGGAAGAGGTATTTATGGAATTAAAAGGTTCTAAAACAGAGCAGAATTTAAAAACTGCGTTTGCAGGTGAGTCTGAAGCCAGAAATAAGTACACCTACTATGCTTCTCAGGCTAAAAAAGAGGGTTTTGTTCAAATAAGTAAAATATTTGAAGAAACCGCAAATAATGAAAAAGAACATGCAAAAATCTGGTTCAAACTCTTGCACGACGGTGCAATTCCAGAAACTATCAAAAATCTTGAAGATGCTGCTGCCGGTGAAAATTACGAGTGGACTGATATGTATGCAAAATTTGCTAAAGAGGCAAAAGAAGAAGGTTTTGAAACAATATCAGCACTCTTTACGCTTGTTGGCAATATAGAAAAAGAGCACGAGGAAAGATACAGAAAGCTGCTTGCTGCCGTGCAAAACGGTACTGTTTTTGAAAAATCAGAATCTGTTGTGTGGGAATGCAGTAATTGCGGACACAGCTATGAAGGTGCTTCTGCTATTGAATTATGTCCTGTGTGCAAGCATCCGAAAGCCTATTTCTACATGAAAGCTCAAAATTATTAAAGTAATAGAAAGGATTAAAATGGGCGGATTTAATGACTCAGAAACAAAGAAAAATCTTAGACGTGCCTTTATAGAAGAAGCAATAACCTGTACAAAATATCAAATATTTGCAATGCTGGCTAAGCAAGAAGGGTATGAAGATATTAGTTATTTTTTTCAGGAAGCAGCCATAAATGAGAAAGAACACGCTAAAATTTGGATGAAATGGTTTTGTGACGGGAAATATCCTGATGTACGCAGGATAGTAAATCATGCGCTTGAAATAGAAAAAGAAGAAAGTGCTGTTCACTATCCAGAGTTTGCCAAGACTGCTGCAGAAGAGGGATATGAGCATATTGCCGAACTTTTTAATCTGATTTCAGATATTGAAAAAGAACATGAAAAAACTTTAAAGAAATTATCATTATCAATTTCTGATGAAGTACAACCAAACCCTGACGGAACTTTTAACTGGGAATGTTCCGTCTGCGGTTGCGCAATGCAGCAGGTCGAAAAACCGGATTATTGTCCAGTTTGCGCTAACGAAAAAGTTTTCTTTTTTAAAAGACCGAGATAATATAAATATGCAAAGGAGACAGTTATGAAATTTCAGGAAATTAAAAATAACATTTACTACTGCGGTTTAAACGATTGTGACAGAAGAATTTTTGATGAATTAATTCCTCTGGAACACGGCACAAGTTATAATTCATACCTTGTAAAAGGCAGTGAAAAGACTGCGATTATTGATACAATGTACCCTCCAAAGACTAATGAATATATTAAACGTCTTGTGGAAAATCAGTTAGGTAAAGTTGATTATATTGTTGCAAACCATGGAGAGCAGGATCACTCCGGCTCTATTCCTGCATTGTTGGAAAAATATCCTAACGCTGTAGTGCTCACAAATCCTAAATGTGCTGAGAATATAAAATCTATGCTGCACGTTCCTGAAGAAAAAATTCGTGTAGTATCTGACGGTGAAGAAGTTTCTCTCGGCGATAAAACTCTGAAATTTATATTCGCTCCGGGTGTACACTGGCCGGATACAATGTTTACTTACATTAAAGAAGATAACGTAATTTGTACATGTGACTTTTTGGGTGCTCACTATACATTCTCAGATGTTTTTGCTGTTGAAAGCGAAGAACTTTATAAAAGTGCAAAACGTTATTATGCAGAAATCATGATGCCGTTTAGAACTATGTGTAAACGTTATACAAAAATGATTCAGGATATGAATGTTGATATGATTTTGCCAAGCCATGGGCCTGTCTATAAAAATCCAAAATATATTTTGGATGCTTATGCTGATTGGACAGCTGATGAACCTAAAAATCTTGTTGTAATGCCTTATGTTTCTATGTACAACAGTACAAAAGAAATGATTGATTATCTTTCAGATAAATTAGAGGCAAAAGGTGTTAAAACATTTAAATTTGATATTGTTGATGACGATTTAGGCGATTTGGCAATGCAATTGGTTGATGCTGCAACTATTGCAATGGGAACTTCAATGGTGCTTGCCGGCCCGCACCCGATGGCTGTGAATGTTGCTTATCTGGCAGCTGTTTTAAGACCAAAAGCAAAGTTTGCGACATTACTCGGTTCTTACGGCTGGGGCGGTAAATTATTTGATGTCATCGCAGATATGCTCGCTCCTTTAAAATTAGATTTGGTTGAACCTCTTCAAATTAAAGGAAAACCTACTGCTGATGATTTCAAAAAACTTGATGTAATGGCCGAAAGTATTTATGAAAAACATAAATCTATCGGAATTGTTTAGTTAAGTAATAGTTTTTACTGTTTATATAATAAAAGAATTCTTCGCTTAATACATAAGCGAAGAATTCTTTTAGATTGTAAAATTTTTATTTTATTTACTGTTTTTATATAGCGAGCGGAGTTTCCAATTAATTCTGAAAGGACCGTATTCAGGCTCAAGTACAATTTTACCTTTCGTATCTGCAGCACCCCATTTTTTATTATACTTAATTTTTATGTAACCGTAGTTGCTCATAGCTACATTATCATATTTTGAAGCAATAATAGAGTTTCCGGTGTCTGTCATAACTCCCCATTTGCCTTCATATTTTACTTTAAAGAAGCTGTCGCCGAGAGTGTCAACATTTTCATAACGGAAAGGAACTATAGTTTTATTGGCAGAAGTTACAACCCCGCAGGCAGTATCATTGCATGCTTTAAAATAGTTATCTCTTAAATCATCAATTTTTTTATACTGAGGTGATATTAAAATTTTAGCATTAGCGTCGGTTATTCCGTATTTCCAATCTTGACTTATCATATAATAATCGGCGTTAAGCTCTCTAATTGATGTGTAAACCGCCGGCAGTACAGCTTGGCCTTTCAGATTTATCAGTCCGTATTTACCGTTGTTAGCCTGTACTTTAATAAATTCAGCATTAAAGGCTTCTATGTCTTTATAAGTTGGTTGTACAAGAATTTTTCCTGCAGGGTCTTTAAATCCCCAGAGGTTATTTTCTTTGTAGCCTGTAATATCTGCATAATAGTTATAAATGGTATCATCATAACGAGGCGATTTGCCGGATACCAGATTTGTAGGTGTTGGTTCGGAAGATGCTTTCATTGCATCATTAGCAACGATAGTCGATACTACAGCTGCTGTTCCTGCAGCATTGACAGCAGCGGCGTCATTTGCATAAGCATTGCCGCATGCTGTAACAGCTAAAAATGCCATCATAATCACTAAATTCTTTTTCATATTTTTCTCCTAAACTATTAAAGCAGGGGCTGTGATTTAAAAACTCAGCCCCTGTTTGTACTATAACTTATGCGTTAACCATATTTTTAGCGAAAGAATCTATTCGTCTTGCATTGATTTCTTCTTCAATTTTATTGATGAATTCATCAACGCCCATAGTTCCTACCTGACCGATACCACGGGCACGAACTGCAAGTGCATTAGATTCAATTTCCTTATCGCCGATTACGACTACATAAGGAATTTTCTTGTCTTGCAGACTTTCTCTGATTTTGTAATTCATACTTTCAGAACGGTCATCAAGTTTTACTCTGATACCGGCATTACGCATTTTTTTGTAAACCTGTTCAGCGAAATCAGTGTGTTTTTCATTACTGATAGGTACAATTGCAACCTGTGTTGGTGCAAGCCATGTAGGGAAAGCACCTGCAAAATGTTCAATTAATATACCGTGGAACCGTTCCATTGAGCCAAATATTACACGGTGAAGCATTACCGGTGTTTTCATTGAACCGTCTTTATCCTGATATTTGATGCCGAAACGTTCCGGAAGGTTAAAGTCTAACTGGATTGTAGCACATTGCCATGTTCTGCCTATCGCATCTTTTACTTTAAAGTCGATTTTTGGGCCGTAGAACGCTCCGTCTCCTTCATTAATTTCATATTTCATACCGCGTCGGTCCATTGCTTCTTTCAACCCTGCTTCAGCTCTGTTCCAGTTTTCAATTTCTCCGACAAAGCTTTCAGGTCTTGTTGAAAGTTCGACTTCAAACGGTAAATTGAACATTGCCATAGTATCAGCAACAAAGTCAATAATTTCGTTGATTTCGTCAACAAGTTGTTCAGGTGTACAGAAAATGTGGGCATCATCCTGTGTAAATCCTTGTACACGGGTTAATCCGGAGAGTGCACCTGATTTTTCTTTTCTGTAAACTGTACCAAGTTCTGCCATTCTAAGTGGCAATGAACGGTAAGAATATCTGTTTGCCTGATAAATTAAAATATGGAACGGGCAGTTCATTGGTTTAACAATGTACTGTTCGTCTTCTTCATTTTCTTTTTGGATAAAGAACATATTTTCTCTGTAGTGGTCAATGTGTCCGGAAAGTTCCCAGAGCTTAGATTTTGCTATTTGCGGGGTATTAACGATAACGTAACCGCGTTTTCTATGTTCTGTTCTCCAGTAATTTTCAATTTCTTCTCTGACTACAGCAAGGTTCGGATGCCAGAGGACGAGCCCTCCGCCGATTTCTTCTCTTACAGAGAATAAATCAAGTTTAGCACCAAGTTTTCTGTGGTCGCGTTTTTCAGCTTCTTCAAGAAAGTTGAGGTAATCAGCAAGGTCTTCTTTCGTCCAGAAAGCTGTAGCATAAATACGTTGAAGCATTTTATTTTTTTCATTGCCTCTCCAGTATGCACCTGCGACTTTCAGCAATTTAATTGCATTTCCTTTTATATATGAAGTGTTTGGGATGTGCGGACCTGCGCAAAGGTCATTAAAAAGCACATTACCGTCTTTGTCTTTAGTCAAATACAATGTAGGATTGTCATTTCTGTGTTCTTCAAGAAGTTCAGCTTTGTAAATTTCTCCTTGAGATTTGAATTCCGCGATTTGAGCATCAACATCTTTAATCTCATACTTTTCAAACGAGAGATTTTGTTTGATGATGTTTTTCATTTCTTCTTCGATTTTTGTTAAATCTTCTTCAGTAAAAGCGTGGCCGTCAGTCATATCAAAGTCATAGTAAAAACCTGTGTCAGTAGCCGGTCCGATAGCTAACTTTGCTTGTGGAAACAGCTTTTGAACAGCCTGTGCCATAATGTGTGAAGTTGAGTGGCGGAGCACTCCTAAAGTTGATTCATTTTTTTCCATTTTATCCTCTTCTGTCCTTTGGGAATTTGGCGGATGTAAAAAATATAACAACACTTATATAATCACATCAGCCCCCGGGGTGGACCCCCCTAACTGCTATAATTAATTTATATCACCAGCAGGACAGAATTACAAGTTTAACCTTACTTCAGGTTTTTCCAGTATGAATCATCCGAAATCGCTTTTGCAGTACATGCAATTCCGTTAATCGCACTTTCTCCGTCAGGATCGCAGTAGACTTCATCATCTTCATAATCCGTGCCGTCCGCGCCCATTGGCAGAAGCTGCCCGTTTTCCATTAGTTGAAATGTAAATAAATCTATTCCCCAGATATTCGGCTTTTTTATTTTCCCGTTAACATCTATGCTTATGTAAATTGTGGGAGGTTCTTTATTTTCAATAGCAACAAGCATACCGTTAGCCAGTATAAACTGTCCGTCATCCAGAAATTTTGTGTAGATGTTTGTTTTCCGGTCGTAAGTCAGATAATCAGAGTCATAATCACTAGGGTTATTTTTACTGTTTTCTGTTGTTATAAAAATTGTATTATCAACGCAATCCTGATAATTTCCTCCCTTACTGCCAAGTTTAAAATAATCTCTGAATACGGATGTAAATTCCCTGCTTGCATAATCTCCGGAGCGTGTAGAAAGTTCATCTGCTCTCATTGCTGTAAGTGCATTACTAATCAATGAATAACCTGTTTTTAAGCCCGCGCGACATTCCTGATTTCTGCTGTTATTTACAAGCGTCGGCATTGTCATAGCCGCAACAACTCCGATTATACCAAGAGTTATTAATACTTCAGCTAACGTAAAACCTTTTTCTTTTTTCATTATGATATTTCCTTGACTTCTTTTTATGTTAAATGATAATCTTATAACTAGCACCATATATTTGTATTAATTTTTTTTAAACTTGTGCCTTTTTCTTAGAGATATGTTATTTTTGTTGTAAAATATTTATATCACTAATTAGAAAAGAGGTATAAAATGAATAGTGTCGTACTTGTAGGTCGTGTTGGCCGCGATGCGGAAATTAAATATTTTGAATCAGGCAAAGTTAAAGCTAATTTTTCTGTTGCGGTTAATCGCTGGGATTCAAAAACAAAGTCAGAAGTTGCTGACTGGTTTAATATCGATGTTTGGGATAAACAGGCTGAATTTGCCGGAGAATATGTTAAAAAAGGTATTCAGGTTGCAGTTGACGGTAGAATCGGACAGAATAAATGGACTGATAAAGTGACCGGTTCCGATAGAGAAAATTTTCTTGTCATTGCAAACAGTATTAGACTTTTAGGATCAAAAAGAGACGCTGAAGTTTTATGATGATTAGTTCAAATATAGCCTGTATTATTGCAGATGATTTAACAGGCGCTAATGATACTGCGTTGCAGTTTTATTTAAAAGGTGCAAATACTCAAATCCTTCTGGATGACAGTTCTGATGCTCCTCTCAATATGAAGGGTACTCAGGTTTGGGCAATTTCAACAGAAACAAGAAATGTTGAACCTCATGAAGCTGTTGAAAAAGTTATTCATGCCACAAGACGATTTGCCGAGACTATAAGTGCCGATTATTATTTTAAAAAAATCGACTCTACTCTTCGAGGTAATATTGCTGTTGAGGTTCTGGCTGTTCTTGATACATTAGAACTTGATGCTGCAATTCTTGTTCCGGCCTTCCCTCAAGAAGGCAGAGTAACTATTGGCGGCTATCATTTGTTAAAGGGTGTTCCTATTGAAAGAACCGAAATGGCAAGAGACCCGCATTCCCCTATATTTGAATCTCATGTTCCTACTTTAATGGAAATGCAGCTCGGTGAAAATTCCGATTTGGTAGGCTCTGTTGAACTTAAAACCGTTATGAAAGGTGCTGGTCCTATTATTAAGAGATTGAAGGAGCTAATTTCAGAGGGTAAAAAGATTATTGTTATGGATGCGGTGTCAACTGTTGATATCGAACAAATTACTCTTGCAATGAACAAGTTGGAATATAAAATTTTACCTGTAGGCACAGCAGCATTCGCGCACGAGTTGAGTGAGTACTGGTATTCCGATTTGGAATTGCAGCATATTAATAAGACAATACCTGTTCTTCCAAAACTTATTGTATCCGGCAGTGCTACAAATATTACCGCTAAACAAATAGAACAGTTGGAACAAAGTGATGAGTTTGAAAATACTTTGTTTGTTAATTTAGATCTTAAAACTATTGTTGGCGGAGTTCAAGATGAACTTGTTAATAGAATAGTCTTAAATTTAGGTCTTAACAATATCGTAGTTGTTTATACCTCAAATTTACTGCGCGATTTTGACGGTTTTTCAGAAGATTCTCTGAATGCAGAACTCACAAGATCCGGTCTTGCCAAGGTTATTACTGATTTTTTGGCCGAGCTTGCTAAAAGAGTTTTGGAAGTAAAGGATGTTTTGTTAATCACCCTCGGTGGAGAAACCTCATATAAATGCTGCAGTGCTATTGGGGCAAGCCAGCTTCAATTAATTGATGAAGTTGCTCCTGCAATCGCTCTTTGTCTTGACCATGATGCCCATTGGATTGTTACTAAATCGGGTAATCTTGGCGGGGTTAATACTCTTGTTGATATTTTAAATTACTTTGAAAATCATGAATAATAAAATAAAAGATAAAATCATAATTACAACAGGCGATCCAAATGGTATTGGACCGGAGATTACAATAAAGGCATTGAAAGCACTTGATTTGCCAGCAGATAAGGTTTTATTAATATCAAATAAGAAAATAATAAACCATTATGGTACGCCGGATAAAAATTATGGAATTATAGAAATACCGTTTGACAGTTCTATTCAGCCTGGCAAGAACACAAAGGAATCCGGTGATTTTGTGTATTTGTCCTTAAAAAAGGCTGCAGAGGTTGTTTTAAATTTTTCACCAAAAGCTCTGGTGACAGCTCCTGTTTCAAAATTTGCGCTGTATCTGGCCGGACATTTTTACAGCGGTCAGACTGAAATTTTGCAGAAATTTTTATCTCATGATAAGCAGCACGCAGAGATGCTATTTTTAGCTAATGATTTTCGCGTACTTCTGTTGACAAGACATTGTGCTGTAAGAGAAATTAAGTTTACCAAGCAGGATGTTATAAATAAAGTAGAACTGCTGCAGGAATTTTTTGTAAATAAATTAAATATTCCTAATCCTAAATTTGCTCTGTGTGGTTTTAATCCTCATGCTGGCGAAGATGGCGTGCTTGGAACTGAAGAAAAAGAAATTTTAAGTCCGGCTTGTATGGAATTAATTTCAAAAGGTATTGATATTACTCCGCCGCAACCTGCGGATACTTTGTTCTATAATGCGGCACAGGCTTATTTAAAGCCTCATAAGATTCCGTTTGACTGTTATATTGCAGTTTACCATGATCAGGGACTTATTCCGATTAAAACCGTCGCCGGTCTTAAGACAGTAAATATGACTATAGGGCTTGATATTATAAGAACATCCCCCGGGCATGGCACTGCTTTTGATATAGCCGGACAAAATATTGCGGATGAAAGCGGTATGATTGAGGCTATTAAAGCAGTTTTATAATGGAGAAAATTATATGCGTATAAATAAAGATACATGTGCTAATATCTTTGCAGTTTGCGCAACTGTTGTTGGTCTTGGAGTTGCTGCATATACAATAAGAGATGGTGTAGAATATGATAAGACTTGCATTAAAAATATTTCCGGTCAAATAAAAGAAAAAGATCCTGAAAGATATTTTAATATTATCAACAAGATTACAGATGGGAAATTACAAAACACAAGACCTAACTGGCAAAAAGAGCTTGATATTATGAACGATTCTCTAAAGATTGACAGTCTTTGTAAAAAAGCATACTTTGACGGCGCACAGATGGTTAGAGACAGTATAAAGACTGCGGCTAAGTTAAAATAAATATGCTCTTAATCCGTATACAAAATAAAAAGACCGTTTTTAACGGTCTTTTTATTATTTTCAAGATATACATTTTTATGCTGAGACTTGTTTGCTTTTAGTCTGTTTGTCATTCCAAAAATCAACAAGCATACTGCAGAAGAATATACTTGAATAAGTTCCTATTGCAATACCAAGAATCATACAAAGAACGAAATCTTTTGTTGTAACACCACCCCAGAAGTACAATGCCAGTAATGTAATTAATGTTGTTAATGAGGTATTGATGCTTCTTGTTAAAGTTTGGTTAACTGATGCGTCTACAATTTCACCAAAAGTCATTTTCTTTGAGTAATATCTTAAGTTTTCTCTTATTCTGTCAAATACAACAATTGTATCGTGTACGGAGAAACCTATTACAGTCAGAACCGCAGTGATAAATAAACCGTCGATTTGTACATTATAAAACAGACCGAGTATTGAAAATATTCCGCATACAAACAGTACATCGTGCAGTACCCCCAGAATAGCCGCAAGCGCATAGTCAAATCGGAATCTGAATGACAAATATGCTACTATTCCTAAAAAGGCCAGCGTAACAGCAATTAAAGAATTTTTGAAGAGTTCTTTACCCATTGTTGGCCCTACAGAACTTACCGAAATTAGTTCCGGATTTGTATAGTCTTTTTTGAGTTGTTCTGTGATAACTGATGTTGTATTAGAATCTTTATCAATAAATTTTGTTCTTATTGAAATTATTGAATTTATATTTGATTTAGTTTTTTCTTGTTGTTCAGTGTTCACATTCAAGATTTGAATATACGGATTTTCAATTCCGGCATTTTCAAGATTGGTTCTTGTTTTCGCAACATCATTGCTGCTCAATTTTTGTTCAAGCCCGTATTGCAGGATTGTACCGCCTGTGTAGTCAATCCCGACTTTCATCGGTGCGTGGTTTGCATAGGTTACTGATGAATAAATCATTGCAATAATACCCGGTACAAGTAAAAGGCAGGTCAGAGCCATCCACCACCATCTGTATTTTACAATATGAACTAAATGTTTTTTACCTGTATTTATCATAATTTTTTACCTTTCTATATCTTTTCAGAATTATGTTAGTCCAAAATACCGAAACGTGCTTTTTCACGTTTAGTTTCTGTAGCTTCATAGCTTTGTCCGATTTCGTCTTTTCTTAATCCGAATAATGCCGGATGTTTAAGTTCACCTGTACCGAAGATTAAGTGCATGAAGTTTTTAGTGACTGTAATTGCACTGAACATTGATACAATGACACCTAATGCAAGAGTCAGGGCAAAACCTTTAACAACGCTTGTTCCTAAAAGATAAAGGATTGTACATGTTATTATTGTTGTCATATTTGAGTCAAAAATACTGGTGAACGCTCTGTCGAATCCCGAATTAATAGCAGTGAACAGGTTTCTTCCGGCTCTTAATTCTTCTTTTGTTCTTTCAAAAATAAGGATGTTCGCGTCAACCGCCATACCTATTGAAAGGATAAAGCCCGCAATGCCTGCCAGTGTTAAAGTAACAGGGATTGTTTTGAATAGAGCAAATAATATCAAACTGTATATTATTAATGCAATGTCAGCAATTAATCCAGGTACGTGATAGAATGCAATCATAAATATCATAACTGCAGAAAGTCCTATAATACCTGCTTTTTTAGATTTAGCAATACTGTCAGCACCGAGCGTAGGACCTACAGTATTTTCTTCAACGATTACTGCAGGTACCGGTAAAGCACCGGCATTTAACAGGTTAACCATTCTTTGCGCTTCAGCTTGTTCAAAGCCGCTTTCTCCTCCGGAAATTTGTGCTTTTCCGCCATATATTACTTCTCTGATAACAGGATCTGATTGAAGTTCTCCATCAAAGAATATAGCCATTTTTTGTCCGACTAATTCTTTTGTCAAATCTGCGAATTTTTTAGCACCTTCTGCGTTGAATTCAAGAGACACAACCCATTGCCCGACCTGATCGGTTGACAATGATGCTCTTGAAAGATCTTTACCGCTCAATCCTGTTGATTCCCAGTGAACTCCGTTTTCATCCTGAATTTCTCTTTTAAATTCAAGATCTGCAGTTTCCCCAAGGAAAGATTTTGCTTCATCTAAGTCCGTAACATCCGGAATTTCAATAAGTAATTTTTTTTCACCTACCTGTTGAACAACAGTTTCGGCAACACCGAGTTTGTTTACCCGATTTTCGATTGCAAATTGCAAGTTCCCCATAACTTCAGGGGTAATTTTTGGTATAGATTTTGTAGTTTGAGCTTCCAGTACCAGTCTGGACCCTCCAACCAAATCTAATCCTAATTTTGTGGGCTTAACTATAATCAATATCGTAGATACGATAACGATTGCTACAATGGCCCAAAACATCATAATTTTGTTTTTCACTTTTTTTAATCCTCTTATAAATACTAATTATAATTTACATTAATTCTTTTTTTATAACTCTTAGCCTGACGGGCTAATCGTGATAGAAGTTGTTAACAGCCGAAATTAATTCAGCCTGTTCGCTTTGAGAAAGTTCGACAAGCGGACGTCGTACGAAATCTTCAATCAATCCTTTATATGCCAGTGCTGCTTTTATAGGAACAGGATTCGGGGCCATAAAGAATTTTTTGAAACAAGGATATAATTTTTGATGCATATTTTTGGCAGCAAGAACATCGCCTGTTTTGAAATTTCTAATCATTGATTTAATTTCAGTCCCGAACAGGTGAGATGCAACAGAAATTACTCCGTGTGCACCAAGTGACAGCATAGGTAGAGTCAGGCTGTCATCTCCTGAATATATTGCAAAATCGTCCGGGCAATTCAGTTTTAATTCCGTGATGACATCCATATCTCCAAAGCTTTGTTTAAGTGCTACAATATTCTGATATTTTTGCGCCAGATATTTAACTGTATCAACTGACATGTTAACACCGGTTCTTGATGGAATATTGTATAAAATTATCGGCAGGGATGTACTTTCCGCAATAGCAGAAAAATGGGCAATCATTCCTTGCTGTGAGGGTTTGTTGTAATAAGGCACGACTGAAAGAATAGCATCGGCTTCTTCTTTTTCTGCAAGTTTAGTCATTTTGACAGCAGTTTCTGTAGAATTAGAGCCTGCCCCCATAATAACTTTAGCCTGATTTGCAGCTGCACGTTTAGCAGTGCTGACAAGTTCTATTTCTTCTTCGTGAGTCAGTGTCGGCGATTCTCCTGTTGTCCCGCAAACCAGAACTGCGTCACTGCCTTTGGAAATAAGATGCTTAACCAGAGTTTCTGTTTTATCGTAGTCAATCTCTTTTTTTGCGTTGAACGGCGTAACCATTGCCGTAATAACTTCTCCTGCATCAAATCTTAAAGACATAATTTAACCTCATTTATATTATCCCTTCTACGATTATAAAACAAATTTAAATTTCATGTTTGAAATATTAAGATATTTAATTCTTTTTTGTGCAAATTTAATAGTTTATGCTAACATTTTATATATGAAACTTATAGAAAAATGGCAAAATTTAAGCAGGAAGAAAAAGGCATACTTATCGGCTTTTTTGACAATTATCGGAATAATGGTATGGGCATTTATTTCCGCCGGTGTTATTACACATAATTTTAACCGCAGTCAGCTTCAAACCTCATCCGATCAGCAGGAAGCTTTGATAAAAGGCATCATTCTGACTGAGACCAAAAACGAAAAAAAATACTGGGAAATATATGGTGAAACCGGTAAATATGACAGCAAAAACGGAATTGCTGTTTTGAACAGTGTTATAGGTAATTTTTATGATGATAATAATGAAGTCTCAATGAGTTTTGAATCATCCAAAGGCACTTATAATTCAAAAAAGAGTGAGATAATTTTGTACAATGACACACATATAGTTTTAAAAGACGGAATATCTTTGAAGGCAGACTGTCTGAAATGGTCAGGCAGTAAAAAACCGATTGTTGCCAGAGGGCATGTTGAGGTTTCTAAAGGCAAAGAATTTATATCAACAGCAGAAAAAATTGTCATAAGTCCTGATTTTGAGTCCTTTAAAATATCAGGGAATACTGTTTCTAAAATCTATGATGTTAAGGAGAAAGAATGAAAAAGATAATTTTAGCTATAATGTTGCTTTTAATGACCGCAGGGATTGCAGTAAATGCTGCCGATTTGGTAATTGAATCAAAAACGCAGAGCTATTCGGAAGATGAGAGCAAGATTAAATTTCAAGGAGATGTTAATGTTTCAATCGGAGATTTAAAAGTTGTCGGTCAATCAGCGGATGTTAACGTAACAAAAGACCAGCAGCTGGATACTGCGACTTTTTATGACAAACCGTATGCTTTTGAAATTAAAAAGAATAAAAAAAGAGAAGTTAAAGCAAATATATTAAAAGTTTCATTGATAAACAAAATTGTCCGCGCGGAAGGTGATACCCAATCTATTGTGTACGACGGCAAAACTCCTATAATCGTAATCAATGCCGATACTCAGGAATATGATACAAAGACAGGTGTCATGATTGCGGAAGGAACTGTTACTATAGTTTATAAAGAGACTGAAACATTCTCTGATAAAGCGATTATAAAAACTGATAAGAACGGTGATGTTCAGGATTTGGAATTGATTGGAAACGCCAGAGTAAAAGAAAAAAATAACGATTCTTTTGCAGATAATTTCAAATATGATTCCAAAACAAAAATGCTGAAAGCACGCGGAAATACAACATCAAAAGTTGCTATGGATAATGGTGAAAATCTTGTACTGAAGTCAACTTATCAGGAATACAGTCAGGATAAATCAGTTTTCACTGCGAGCGGAAATGTCAGAATATGGTATCAGGATTATTTTGCCGAAGGACCTAAAGTTACAGTGTATCCTGATAAGAAAACGAATAAGCCGAATGAAATTTACTTTTCTGGCCGATCCGCAATTACGCAGGGCTTGAGAACAATTTATGCGGATAAAATTAAGATGGTAATTGATCCGAAAGATTTCCATGCAGAAGGTAATACAAGAACAGTTATCAGAAATATCGGTTCCGGTCAGGATGAAAATGTAGGATTAGGATTGTAAAAGAGGATTTATGGAAACTAAAATTGATAAAGCAATAGAATTATTTAAAAAAAGAGAATACGAAAAAGCTATAGATGAATTCAGCGCAGTTCTGGAAACTGAACATGACAATGCCGAAATTTATAACAATATGGCATTGTGTTATATGAATTTGAATAATCTAGAAAAAGCGGAACAGTATTTTCTAAAATCTTTGGACATAAATCCTAAAATCCCTCAGGTTTATATTAACCTTGCTGATTTGTATTACAAGCAGGGAAATTTTGAAAGCGGTATCAATCTTTTAACAAACGGAATTTATGAATTGCCGGAAGATTTGATTTTGAGTCATTATCTTGCAAGATTTTATATGGAAGATGCCAGATTGGATTTGGCGATTGACGAACTTGAAAAAATACTTGATGCCCAGCCTGAAAATTACGATGCGTATTATGATCTTGCAAAAGTTCATTTTGAGCTGGGAAATTATGATTTAGCTATTGAAAATTTGGAAAATGTTCTTCAATATAAAGAAAATAATGAGTGGATTTATTATTATCTGGCTCAGGCTTACGAAGCAAATAATGAGATTGATAAAGCTATTTCAAATTATTTAAAAGCTATTGCCGTTAATGATAAATTTCATCCTGCATATAAAAAGGTTGCTATATTATTCCTCGCAAGAGGGGATTATGATGATGCTATAGAATACTTTGAAGATTATATAGCAATGGATGTCCCGCAGGAAGAAATTGACAGTGTAAAAGAACTGATTAACCGCATTAAAAAGAAAAGAGACAATGAACAAAAGTAAATACTGGATTGCATTATCATCTGTTGAACAACTTGACAGTGCTTTTATTCAACGGCTTTATAATTACTTCGGAGATATTGAGACTGCTTTTAATTCAAGCTTAAAAGATTTGTCAGATATCGACGGTTTGAGCGTAAAAAAGGCCGAAAAGTTTATTGAACTTCGAGATAAAATTAATGTCGATAAAGCTTATTCTGATGTCGTCGACAGAGGGGTTAAATTTTTAACTCTGGAGGATGAAAATTATCCGTCCCTGCTAAAAAATATTTTTAATCCGCCTGCAGTTTTATATTATAAAGGCGACTTGGATTTATGCAATTTTGAAAGAACTCTTGCTGTTGTCGGTTCACGCAAAGCAACTTTTCATGCAGGCGAAGCTTTAAATAAAATAATGTCAGAACTTTCAGGGACTGATATTTGTATCGTATCAGGGCTGGCTGCAGGACTTGATACTACAGCTCACAGCGCTGCGATAAAAAATAACCTTAAAACAATCGGAGTTATTGCAAGCGGTTTTGATTATATTTACCCGACATCAAACAAAGATTTGTACAAAAAAATAGAAAACGGCAACGGGGTAATATTTACTGAATACTATCCGACATTTGAGCCGCTAAAATTCAGATTTCCTCAAAGGAATAGGATTGTCTCAGGTCTATCTTACGGGACATTGGTTGTTGAAGCTTCATTAAAAAGCGGAGCTTTGATTACGGCAAATTTAACACTTGAGCAGGGGCGTGAATTAATATGTGTGCCCGGTCTGATTACAAATCCTAATACGGCAGGGATTTATAAACTGATAAAACAGGGGGCTGCTATTGCAACATGTGCCGATGACATTTTGAATGCTCTCGGCTGGGAAATTAAAACTCACGAGCAGACAAAATTTGATTTTTCAGAACTTGATGAGGATGAATTAAAAGTTTACAACGCTCTAGAATTAGAAGAAAAAGGCGTAGATGAACTGATTTCATTAACAAAAATTCCGCTTGAAAATTTGCTGACAGTCTTGACAATGATGGAGCTTAAAGGGATAATAAAACAAGTCGGCGGAGACCGTTATAAAAAAGTTTAGTAATTAATAAGGCAGAGGAGTTATGGCAAAGACGGCCGCACAGGAAAATACTGAATCAAAAAAAACATCTAAAAAAGAAAAATCGCTGGTAATAGTTGAGTCTCCTGCGAAGTCTAAAACTATCAAAAAAATTCTAGGTGACAGTTACCAGATAGAAGCAAGCTACGGTCACATAAGAAATTTACCTACAAAAGACCCGAAAACAGATAATCTGGGGTTTGATGTAGACAACAACTTTGAACCGAAATTCGAAATAATTCCGGGGAAAAAAGATGTCGTCAAAAAGCTGAATACTCTTGCAAAAAAATTTGATAACATCTATATAGCTTCCGACCCCGACCGCGAAGGGGAAGCTATTGCATGGCATGTCAGACAAATTCTTGATGTGCCTGAAGATAAAATTAAGCGTATTGAATTCAACGAAATTACACCGAAAGCCGTAAAATACTCCGTAGAGCATCCGCGCAGTATTAATATGGATATGGTGCAGGCACAGCAGACAAGACAAATTCTGGATAAACTTGTAGGTTATAAGTTAAGTCCTGTCCTGTGGAAGCAAATGGGAAATTATAACCTCTCTGCAGGTCGTGTTCAATCCGTTGCTCTGCGTATGATTTGCGAACGGGAAGACGAAATCGAAGCTTTCGTTCCTCAGGAATACTGGTCTATCCATGCTGATTTGGCTAAAGATAATAAAATTTTTGAAGCCGAAGTCGCAAAATATAAAGATAAACCTATTGAAAAAACTGTAAAAAATCAGGAAGAAGCACAAAAAATTGTCGATTACCTGACAGGTGCTGATTTTAACGTTTCCAAGGTTACGAATAAATCAACCAAAAGAAAACCAACAGCGCCTTTTATAACTTCAACACTTCAAAGAGCTGCAAGTTCAAAACTCGGATTCGGCGTTCAAAAAACAATGCAGGTTGCTCAAAAACTCTATGAAGGTATTGAACTCGAATCAGGTGCAGTTGGTTTGATTACGTATATGAGAACCGACAGTGTCCGCGTTTCGGATGATGCACAGGCTATGGCCAAAGATTTTATCCTGAAGAATTTTGGCGAAAAATATTATCCGGAAACCCCTAATATTTATGTAAAAGGTAAACAAAACGTACAGGATGCGCACGAAGCCATTCGTCCTTCTTATCCTGAAAGAACTCCTGAAAGTATTAAACAATATCTGGATAACGATCAGTACAGATTGTATAAATTAATCTGGGAAAAGTTTATGTCTTCCCAGATGTCAAACGCCGAAATTGCAAATAAGTCAATCGAGATTACGGCAGGGGATTACACATTGAAAGCCGGAACAAGTAAAGTTACGTTTGACGGTTTCCTCAAACTTTATAATGATAATGAAGATGAAAATGATAAGGAAGCCGATTCTAAAATTCCTGATTTGGAAAAAGGTGATAAGGTCGAATGTAAAAAAATTACACCGAAACAGCACTTTACGCAGCCGCCTCCAAGATATAACGAAGCGTCTCTGGTTAAAGCTCTGGAAGAATACGGTATCGGACGTCCGTCTACTTATGCAACAATTATTACGGTTATTCAAACTCGTAAATATGTTGAAAAGAAAGATAAAGCTCTACATCCGACTATTTTGGGACGTGCTGTTTCAAAACAACTGGTGGCCCAATTCTCGGATATTATGGACTACAAGTTTACTGCCGGCATGGAAGAAAAACTGGATAAGATTGCTGATAAAAAAGCTGTTTGGAATAAGGTTTTGCAAGACTTCTACGGTCCGTTTATGGACGAGGTTAATGCGGTTATGAAAACTGCTAAAAAAATAAATATTGAAACAAAGATTACCTGTCCGAACTGCGGCAAACCTATGATTGTCAGAAACAGCCGTTTCGGAACTCAGTTTTTGGGTTGTTCTGGTTATCCGGAATGTAAAACTGTTATGTCCATGAATGCGCTGAGCGAACAGTCTGACGAGGAAACAACTGAAAAACCACAGGAAGTTTGCGAAGAAAAATGTGAAAAATGCGGTTCAGATATGATTTTTAAAACAGGACCGTACGGCAAGTATATGGAATGTACAAACGCAGACTGTAAACACAGAAAACCGTATCGTCGTTCAACAGGCGTTAAATGTCCTAAATGCGGACAGGCTGATATAGTTGAACGTAAATCTAAAAAAGGTACTGTATTTTTCGGCTGCAACAGGTATCCGGAATGCGATTTTACACTCTGGAACGAGCCGACAGGCGAGGTTTGTCCTGATTGCGGAGCTTTACTTGTCAAAAAAGTTCTTAAAAAAGGTGAAGTTGTAGAGTGTTCAAACAGAAACTGCGGTTACAAACGTGCGGTAGAAAACCAGAATACAGAGGAGATATCTGAAAATGAATAAATTCGGTTTGATAGGTTATCCTTTAGGACATTCAATATCTCCGGCAATTCATAAAGCCGGATTTAAGAGTCTTGGAATTGATGCTTCTTATGAACTGCTTGAAACTGATCCCGAGGATTTGGTAGATAGAGTCAAATTTTTTAAACACAATCACTACAGCGGTTTTAATGTTACTATTCCGTTAAAACTCCCTATATCGCTATTCCTTCAGGAAGTTGACAGAACTGCCGATATTGCAGGCGCGGTTAATACTGTTAAAATCGATGATAAAGTCATATTTAAAGGCTATAACACAGATGTTTTAGGTTTTAAAAAAGCTATACCGTCAGATATCGTGCTTACGGGTAAACGCGCTGCAATTCTGGGAACAGGTGGCGCAAGCAGGGCTGCTGCAATCGGTTTAATTGATTTAGGAGTGAAAGGCATTGATTTTTATACAAGAAATATTCCTAATTCAATGGATTTATTGAATTATATGCGCCGTCTGTTTCCTAATGTGAATTTTGAAACTCATCAGATTGAACGTGTTCGTGATTTATCGATGTTTGATATGGTCGTAAATACTACACCTATCGGTATGCTTGGCCGTTCTGCAGATATGATGCCGCTTGAGTCTGCCGCTATACAGACTATTCCAAAGCATGCAGTTGTTTATGATGTTATATATAACCCGAAAAAAACACTGCTGCTTAAGGAATCTGAAAAAAGCGGTTTGCGGACTATAAACGGTCTTGATATGCTGATTTATCAGGCAGTATCAGCGCAGGAAATCTGGTTTGGCAGAACTCCTGATTTTGCTGAAATGAAAATTGCGGCATTGGAAGCTTTATCATAAGGTCTTATTCATACCTGAGCGCGTCAATCGGGTTAAGCAGAGACGCTTTGTATGCAGGGTAATATCCGAATAAAACCCCGATAGCTCCTGAAAATCCAAGCGATAAGAATATTGAGAAACTGGTTATTGATATGCTCATATCAGAGAATAACTGTATGCTTTTTGCTCCTAATACTCCGATTGTTACTCCTATTACGCCGCCTATTACCGATAACAAAAATGATTCTATCAAAAATTGAATTCTTATATCTGAAGCTTTTGCGCCTATGGCCATTCTTATTCCGATTTCCTTTGTTCGTTCAGTGACTGAAACCAGCATAATGTTCATAATTCCTATTCCACCGACAAGCAGTGATACAGACGCGATTGCACCGAGCAAAATTGACATTGTTCTTGCTGAGGATTTGATTGTTTCCTGCATTTCTGCAAGATTTCTGATTTCGAAGTCATCCTCCTGATTTTTCCCTATGTGGTGGCGTGTTCTGAGTAGTTCTGCAATATCTTCATAAGTCGTTGCGATAATTTCATCATTTTGAGCTTTAACGTTTATCATTTTTACGGTTCCCGGGAAATCAGTACCGAAAACTTTTTTCTGCGCTGTTGTTATCGGAATAAATATCAAATCATCCTGATCCATCCCCATGCCGCTTTGACCTTTGATTTTTAATGTTCCGATAATTTTGAACGGGACACCGCCTACGCGCATTGTTTTATTTATAGGGTCCATATCTCCGAATAATTCTGTAGCGACTGTGTTTCCTATTATTGCGACTTTTGTATTATTTTTAAGGTCTTCCGGAAGAAAATTTCTGCCGCTCAAAATTTCATAATTTCTTATATAAAGATATGATGCAGTTGTGCCGCCAACCGTCGTTGACCAGTTCTGGTTTCCGTAAGTCAGCTGGTATGTGCCTGATGAATAAGGTGCGACCGCAAGAATACCGCGGGCGTTTGTTTCTATAGCTTCAGCATCTTTGAGGGTTAGTGTAGGTTTTGTACCCAGTCCCATTTTTACCCCGCCGGATGTCGCAGAAGCTGAACGTACCATTAAAAGATTGCTTCCCATTGATTCCATATCTTTTGCAATTCGTTTGCTTGCTCCTGTTCCGACTGCAAGCATTATTATTACAGCGCTAACCCCGATGATTATGCCCAGACTTGTAAGCATTGAGCGCATTCTGTTTATTTTTAATGAACGTATTGCCATTATTGTTGTTGATTTTAAGTCTAACATTTGTTCCCCTTTTAATATGGAATTGTTGTGTGCGTATTTATTTCGTCAGAAATTATGTTACCGTCTTTAAATCTTACGACACGTTTGCAGTAAGCCGCGATATCAGGTTCGTGTGTTACAAGTACTATTGTTTTGCCCATATCTTTATTAAGGCTTACAAAAAACTCCATAACTTCTATACTGGTTTTTGTATCAAGGTTTCCTGTCGGTTCGTCTGCCAGAATAAGGGGTGGATCGTTTACTATTGCACGCGCTATTGCAACACGCTGCTGCTGACCGCCTGACATTTGGTTTGGCATATGGTCTTCGCGTTTTTCCAAACCTACTATTTGCAGTGCGTGTTTTGCCCGTTTAATCCGTTCTTCTTCAGGGATACCTTTATATATCATCGGGAGTTCTACATTCTCCAGCGCAGTGGTTCTTGATATAAGATTAAATCCTTGAAATACAAATCCCATTTTGGAATTTCTTACTTCTGCAAGCGCATTTGTATCCAGTGAAAGCATATCTATCCCATCAAGAAAGTAGCTTCCGGAGTTTGGTTTGTCGAGTGTGCCGAGCATATTCATAAAAGTTGACTTGCCTGAACCTGACGCGCCCATTATCGCAACAAATTCACCCCTTTCTATGCTCAGCGAGACATCATTAAGCGCGTTAAAACTGTCTTCGCCTGTTTGATAAGTTTTTATAGCGTGTTTTACTTCTATTAAGCTCATTTTTTATCCTTTAAAACATACCAGGACCGCGGCGTCTTTGGGATTTAGTCCTTGATTTACCTTTTATTCCTGTGATAATTTCTGTTCCTTCAGCAAGAACAGGGGATTCAAGTTCGGTTGAAGTATCATTGCTTACACCTGTTTTGACATCGATACGTTTTGGTTTATTTTTTTGCATAATCCAGATTCCCTGATTTTTGTATTTTGTTCCGTCCGTATTCGGTGTAAATTTCAGGGCTATATTCGGCACACAGAGAATATCTTCGCTTTTATCTGTTATAATTGACACATTTGCTGTCATACCGGGGATTAATTTTAAGTCTTCATTATTAACGTCAACAATGACCGAATATGTTACAACGTTAGAGACGGTTGTCGGTGAAATTCTTACCTGCGTAACTTTCCCGTGAAAAATACTGTCTGGATATCCGTCAAGAGTATAAGTTACGTCTTGACCTTCTTTTACTTTACCGATATCTGCTTCAGAAACATTTACTTCAATTTGCATCTTTGTTAAATCCTGCGCAATCGTGAATAATTGCGGAGCTTGAAAGCTTGCGGCAACCGGTTGTCCAAGGTCTATTTCACGTGAGATAATAGTTCCGTCTACGGGGGCTATGATTTTTGTGTAGCCGAGGTTTGTCATTGCTGTTTTATATGTTGCTTCCGCCTGTGCAATTTGTGCCTGAGCTGCCCCTATTTGAGCAAGGTCAGAAAGGTATGTGCTTTCTGCTTGATCAAGTTCACTTTTTGCTATGAAATTTTTTGCATAAAGTCTTTTATAACGGTTGTAAGTTTTTTTATCCATTTCCATCACTGCATTAAGTCTTGCAAGATTTGCCTGTGCGTTATTGATTGAAGCCTGTGCCTGCTGGACTGATGCTTCAAAATTTGCAGGGTCGATTTGTGCAAGCAGCTGTCCTTTTTTTACTACCGAGTTAAAGTCAACATAAATATCTTTGATTAGTCCTGATACTGTTGAACCTACGCTGACTGTGTTTACCGGATTAATTGTTCCTGACGCCTCTACTATTTGAGTAATTGTGCATCGTTCAAGTTTTGAGGTTTCGTAGCGCACCTTGTTTTTATTAACTGTTCTGATTGTGAGCAGCAATATTATTCCTGTTATGATTATTAGCGGTATTAAAAATTTCTTTTCTAAGTTCATTTTTCATCCCCTATGGTTGTCGTTATTTCTTGCGGCAGTGCTATTGCTTTTTCAAGGTTTGCTCTTGCCACGTTATAATTAAATACTGCTTCAACATAAGATTGTTGTGCGTTATTATAATTAACTTTTGCATCTTGAAGCTCAATGTAATCCCCTATGCCTACAGCGTATCTTCCGTCAGCAAGCTCAAAATTTTCAAGGGTTTGTTTTACTTTTACTGCAAGCAGAGGTATTTGTTTTTCCAGCTGCATCATATTTATATAGGCATCTTGAACTTCAAAATATATATTTTGTTTTGCTAAGTCAATTTCATTTTTGGCTAATTCTACCTGCAATTTTGCGCTGTCTATTTCGTGTTTGGTTGCAAGTATATTAACATTTGTAGACAGTGAAACCCCTACATTGAAAGAATTGGTATTGTAGGTATCTCTGTAGCCATAACCTACGTTTCCGCTAATTTCCGGAAGATATTCTCTTTTTGTGTATTTAAGAGCTTCTTTCATTGCGCTGAGAGTAGCATCATAGGCTTTTAAATCAGGTCTGTTTTCATATGCCATCTCAAGTGATTCTTCAAATGTATAAGGAAAAGGATTAAGTTTAAAGTCAGTTAGTACTTCTATTTTTTCAACTTGACTGGTGAGAAACGCATCTTCTACATCTTCCGGAGGTGCGGAGTAGTCTTCTTTTTGTGATATACCTTCAAGATTTACTTCCGCCATGTTATCATTGAATTTAAAGTTTTCTGTGCTTTCTATCTCATATTCCGGTGTATATGCAACATACATTGAGTTATTTAATTGGACAAGGGCGTTCTGGTAATTTTTTTCGGAATTAACAAGTGATACCTTTGAGTCGCTGAGGTAGACTTCTGCGTTTACCAAATCTATTTTGGAACGAATACCTTCATCAAAATAAGCTTTTGTTCTCTGGTAATTTCTTTCGTTAATTTGTACGTTTGCTTTATTAATTTCAACCTGTGCTTTGGCAGCAAGAACATTATAATAATTGGTTTTTACTTCAAAAAGAGTATCAAGTACTATGGTATCAAAGTCAAAAATTGACGCTATTCTGTAAAAATTATACATTCGAATGTTCGCATTAGTTTTTCCAAAGTTCCAGATTAATTGATTCAATGAAGCTTCTGCAGAATAGTAATTATTGCTCATATTTCTGTTATACATCCCGCCTCTGCCGGAAGAACTGTTAGTATTCACATAGTATCCTGTGCCTACACCTATTGTCGGGAAATATGCGGTTTTTGAGATACTGTAACTCTTTGCTGATACTCCGTAGTTGTATCTCGCACGTTTTATTAGCGGGCTGTTTGCCAGTGCTATTTCAAGACAATCATTCATTGAAAGGACTGAACCTTTTTCTATCATTTGAACAGAGGCTTCTAATGCAAAGCTGCAAAGCCCTAAATTTAGAGCAATACATATTACTAAGCCAATTATTTTCCTGCGTAATGACAATGTGGAGTATCCTCATTTGATTGGGTTATTTTTACATATATACAACGATTAAAACATATTATTTGTTCATTTTAATCATTTATAAACATTAAAATTTTTTTACTATGATTCTTTTATAGACCAGAAGTCGCGTTGAAACATCACCAAAAACGGTATAATTTCAAGTCTGCCGACAAGCATATAAATTATGCAGATAATTTTTGTGATAATATGCAGGCTGTCAAAATTTCCCATAGGTCCAACGGCCAGCGCAAATCCGGGGCCGATGTTGCCTAGTGTTGTGATTGATGTGCTTAAGCCAACTATAATATTTTGTTCTATTATACTTATTAATATCGCACCGATTATAAAAATTGCAAAATAGTAGAATACAAATACTATAATTTGTCTGATAACTTCTTTCGGTACGATTGTATTATCTATTTTTACGTTAAAGACTGCATTCGGGTGCAGAATTCTTATAAGCTCGCTTTTCATTGTTTTAAAAACGATGAGCCATCTCGTAAGTTTTATACCTCCGCCTGCTGAACTTGAACAGGCGCCCATAAACATTACTATAAACAGAATTATCTGTGATGTATAATCCCATTTTATAAAATCTACACTTGCACTCCCTGTAGATGTTGAAATGGATGCGACCTGATAAAAAGCGTGTGTTAACGCTTCGAACGGGCTGTAACCGCTTGAATATATCAGGCTTGCCGCTATAAATAATGAAAAAATTACTGTCAAATTTAAGTACAATCTGAATTCTTCATTTTTTATAAATAAAGACGGCTTTTTTTGATTAAATGCTCTTATCCATAGTATAAAGTTACTGCCTGCTATGAACATAAATATTGTCATAATCCAGGTTATTAAATTTGAATGATAATCAAAGGTGCTGTTGGCTTTCGGTGAAAAACCTCCGGCTGCAAGTGTTGAAAATGAATTACATATCGCATCAAACAGAGGCATACCTGCAAGCATTAATAGCACGGTTTGGATTATTGTAAATATCAAATAAATTCCCCACAGCGTTGATGCTGTGTTTCTTATTCTTGGTGTAATCTTATCTTCAGTAGGCCCGGGTGCTTCCGCAAAAAACATTTGTCTGCCGGCTACTGCAAATTGCGGAAGTACTGCAATGAACAATACGATTATTCCTAAGCCGCCAAGCCACTGTGTTAGTGATCTCCAGAAAAACAGTGCTTTCGGATAATCAAATGTCGTGAAAATTGTTGCGCCTGTTGTTGTTATGCCTGATGTCGCTTCAAACATTGCATCTACAGGGGTTATGCCATAAAATAAATATGGAATGCCGGATATCAAACCGAAGATTATCCATGATATTGCGACTACAAAGAGTGCTTCAGTTTTTTTGATGTCATTTAAGTTTTCAACGGATGATGCGTTTGGAAAAAATTTTCTGAGACAAAGTCCTATTGTTGTTGATATAATGCCTGCGGTTAAAAACGGCATTATTGAATAGGTATCGTGTGTGATTAATGCTATTAATATAGGTGCCAGTATTACTATACCTATATAAATCATTATTAGTCCGATTGCATTAGCAAGATAGTTTAGTCTCATTATTTATTCACCTTGAAAAAATTTTTAATTGCATCAGCATCATCAGCTTTTGTAAATATAATTAAAATATCGCCTTTATTGATTACAGTGTTACCTTTTGGGATGATTATGCCGTGTTTTCTTTGAATAACACCGATGATAGCATTTGCAGGAAATTTTAATTCCATAACTTTTTTGTTATCAAAATCTTGAGGCATTTCAATTTCTAAAACTTCACCCTGCCCTTGTTCTACTGTAGCTAAAATACCTACATTTGTTTCAGCAAGGTCGTTTTTTACTTCGCTGATTGCGGAATTCTTTGGCGATATCGCGATATCTATTCCTACTTTTTCAAACAGAGGAATATTTAAAACTTTTGCAACTCTTGCTATTACTCTTTTTACTCCAAGCTGTTTGCACAATAACGAACATAACAAATTTCGTTCGTCGTTGTTGGTTACACTTATTGCAACATCGCAGTCACCTATTTCTTCTTCAGACAGCAGGGAAAGGTTTGTGCCGTCGCCATTTATAACCAGTGTGTTTTTTAGGTATTGTGATATACATTCACACCGTTCATAATCTTTTTCAATGACTTTTGTTTTAATTTTAAGCGATTCAAGAGCTTGCGCAAGCATTAAACCCACATTGCCGCCGCCGATTATTGCGACAGATTTTACATTGCTTTTGTCGTAGAAAAATTCTCCGGCCAGTAAGTCAAGAGAAAGTGATGTCCCCATAAAGATAAGTTTATCATCATTCTGTAATACCGTATCACCGTTCGGAATAAAAAGTTCACTGTTTCTTGTTATTCCTACAATTAAAGTCCCGTCAGTGAACCCGCAGTCTTTAACTTTTTTATTAACTATTGAATGGTGTGATTCTAATTTAAACTCCAGAAGTCTGGCCTGTCCGTCAGCAAAATATTCAACATCCAAAGCATGCGCAACCGTAACGATTCTGAAGATGTCCTGTGTTAAAAGTTCTTCCGGCCATACAATGTAATCTATGAAAAAATCCCCGAAAAAGTCATTGTCTTTTTCAAATTTTAAAGTGCATTTGTATTCTTCTTTTGAAACAAAACAAATAGTTCTGACTCCGCTGAGTTTTTTTGCTGTAAGGCAGGCAACAATATTTGCTTCATCAAGAGGTGTGCAGGCTATAAATACATCCGCGCTTTTTATATCCGCATCCTGTAACACCTGAATATTTGAAGCGTTACCTTTTATGAAACTTATATCCAGCCTGTTAAATTCATCTGTCAGGCTTTCTTCATTATCAATTATTGTTATATCGTGGTCTTCAAAAAATTCCGTTGCAAGCAAGCATCCTATATCGGTCGCTCCATAGATGACAATTTTCATAAATCACAATCTCCTACGTGAGCTGCTGTACAAGATACAGCAGTACATTTTCAAGTATTTGCAAAACTATAAGCGCTATAATCGGTGAAAAGTCCATGTTGGCTATCGGCGGAATAATTTTTCTGAAAAGATTCAAATATAAATCAGTAACTTCTGCGATAGTGCGCCAAGGCTGTGCGTTCCAGTTGATTGACGGTATCCAGCTCAGAAAAATTCTAAGTATTATCAGAAAATAAAAAAGATTGAATATATTAATGATTCCTGCTGTAATTGACATCGTCTTTTCCTTTATAATTGAGAATTCTTTTTGGTATTCATGCAATCACAATGATTTCTTTCCATCGGAATATTTTCTATCATTTTAAAGAGCAATTCTTTCAGGTGTGAAAGGTTAGAATCAAATACTTTTATAACTTCGTGGTGAGAAACAGGAGGAACATCGCCTACAAGTCCTGCATCATAATCTGTAATTAAAGATATATTGAGCGGGCACATATCCATTTCTTTAACGAGGTAAGCTTCAGGGAATGCTGTCATGTTAATAACTTCCCATCCTTGATTAGTGAAGAATTTAGATTCTGCTTTAGTTGAAAATCTTGGTCCGTTAATTACAACAACAGTTCCAGTTTCATGAATTGTTATTCCTAGTTCTTTACCTGTTTTTATTGCTAGTTCTCGAAGCTCAGGGCAATAAGTTTCTGCAGGCGAAGGGTGGGTAACAACAGGCCCTTCAAAGAATGTTGTTTTTCTGCCGTCAGTCCAATCTACAAATTGGTCGCAGATTACAAAATCTCCTGGTTTTACGTGTTTTTGCAAACTTCCTGCAGCACAAGGCGAAATTACTCTTTGAACGCCGACTGATTTCATTGCCCATACATTGGCTCTATAATTAATAAGATGAGGAAGTATTGTGTGATTTCTTCCATGTCTCGGCATAAAAGCAACCTTGTGATTTCCTATTTTTCCGATTAACAGATTATCACTCGGCATTCCGTACGGGGTTTCTACTTTAACTTCTTCTATGTCATTTAAAAATTTGTAAAAGCCAGAACCTCCGAAAACACCTATTGTTGCTAATTGTTCGTTTGTCATAATTTCCCCTTTTTACTGTTAACTTTTAATAATAATTCTTCACTTATTGTAACACAAAAATTTTCAAGGGTTGAAATTTTATCTTTTTGTAATATTATACTTGTATAAACTACATTCCTAAATTTCTGACATTCGGAAAAAAGGGAGAGGATGGTTATGTTATTTAGGGATTTATTCAATTTACAACCAGAGGATTTTATTTTGAAAAAATTATTACTATTCACTATTACTCTAGTGTTAATGTTATTTGCTCAAGCTCAGGCTGCTGATGTTAATACTGTAAAGGATATAATAGTAAAACATTCTATTGAGTTAGGTGTAGATCCTGCAATTGCGTTAAGTATTGCAAGAACTGAGTCTGGTTTCAGACACGAAGCCAGAAGTGCACATGGTGCTATAGGCGTTTATCAGCTTATGCCTTCTACCGCAAGAAGATTGGGTGTGAATCCTTATTCTTTGAGTGACAATATCAGAGGCGGAATTATGTATTACAAGCAAATGTATAAAATGTTCGGCTCTGTTGAACTGGCACTTGCTGCATACAATGCAGGACCAGGAAATGTAAAAAAATACAATTCTGTTCCTCCGTTTCAAGAAACGAAACGTTTTGTGAATAAAATTATGACTGATTACAATCATTTAAAATCAGATCCGGCAATTGTAAATGCTCGTAATAAACAACAGGCTGCTCAATCTGTTGCTGCCGTTAAAACTAATGTTCCGGTTGCTGCACCTGTTCCTGTTCAGCCTCCTGCTCCTAAAGTTCCTGCGGCTGAGGAGTATGTAACCAGATATATTGACAGTGATGTTGTTGATGAGACTCCTGTTGAATTGGATGTTGCTCCGCAAACAATTGCTATCTAAAAATTTATATGGTTTTTAAAAACGCTTTGATTTTATATCAAGGCGTTTTTTTAGTGCATATTCTCGTAAATTTTCCGCAATATTCTTGCTTACAAAATTTTTGACAGGTATGATATAAATATATTGTGAGGAATTTATTTTGCGTAAAATTATTTCTATAATTTCATTTTTTCTGATAGTCGCTCTTGTATGCTGTGCTGTTTTTGTGTTTCCTGATTGGACAAACAAGCAGATAGATAAAGTTAAAGGCATGTATTGTGTGTATAAGGGAGATAAAGCACTTCGCAAAGGTAAAGTGCAAAAGGCAATTGATTTATACAACAGAGGTTTGAAACTTTATCCGGAGCATTACGGAGCGTGGTATAACCTCGGTAATATTTATATTCTTTATGAAGATTATTTTTCTGCAGTGGATGCTTATGAAAAAGCGATTGAATATAATCCTAAATATGTAATGGCAAGAATGAATTACGGGATTGTATCGGCTGAAAAACTCGGAGACTTTGACGGTGCAATCAGACAATATAAGGAAATTATAAGTATTAAACGCTGGCTCTTGTATATCCCGTTTATTTATAGTAACAAACTCAGCACAAAGGTTAACAGAGGGCGTGCATGGTACAATATGGGAATTGCATACAGGCAAAAGTCCATATATTTAAATGAAGAATGGGCGCAGCAGAAAAAATATTTGGAAAGTGCGATTGATGCCTACCAGCATGCGGTTAAAATTCTGAAAAAAGATTATGATGCGAGGTATAATCTTGCGCTGGCACAGCATTTGTACGGTGATTATGCGCAGGCGGGACTTAACTATTGCAAAGCTATTGAGCTTGCACCTATGAATTATGAGGCACACTATAATCTTGCCATCCTGTTAAGACATCTCCGATATTACAAGGAATCTCTTGCTGAAATGCAAAAGGCGACCAGTCTTATCACAACATCAGACGGTATGTCGAACAGACAGCGCTATATTTTTGACGTTATGAATGACGTTACAAGAACAATTCTTGCAAATACTGATGATAAACGTTATATTGAGGAATTAGGCAGAGAAAGTGAAGAAAATCTTCCTGTTACTTATATTAACGGGAAAATCGTTGCAACTGATGCGCTGGACAAAGCTATTATGAAAAACTTTAGAACCTGCGGTTCAAAAAGTATTTTCCTTGAAGAACTGGAAGATCAAAA
>CALUVN010000024.1 GCA_944324235.1 Candidatus Gastranaerophilales bacterium | reverse complement strand
GTCGTCCGTCCGCAAATCCGCTGGACTCTTCACCAAGAGCCCTGAGGGCTGGTTGGTTCTCAAACACTAGGCTTGACAGACAAACCAAAAGCCGACTTTATGCCGGCTTTTGGTTTGTAAGAAAAAACTCCCCAGGTTGGACTCGAACCAACAACCTACCGGTTAACAGCCGGTTGCTCCGCCATTGAGCTACTGAGGATTATTCTTTCCGCAACTTAAATCAGTTGGGGCTTATGTAATTATTATAGAATAAAAAATTTTTATTGTAAAGTCCTTTTTCCTATTTTATTGATGATAATTTTACAAGATTATCAAAATCTTTATATCTGGCTGATAGCTCGGCAAATGTCCCTATATCAACTATTTCGCCATCTTTCATGTATACCAGTTTGTTGCATGCTTTTAATGTTGATAATCTGTGTGCTATGGCAATCATGGTTTTATCATGCGCAAGATGCTTATTAAGCATTTCTGTTATGTCATGTTCTATTTGTACATCAAGTGCAGATGTTGCTTCATCAAAAATTATGATATCAGGGTTTCTGTACAAAGCACGGGCGATAGCCAGTCGCTGTTTTTGCCCTTGAGAAAGCCCTTCCGTGCCGATTATCGGGGCGGCATTTATTCCTTCTGGATATGTCATTACAATGTCATACAGTTGTGCATATTTTAATGCTTGTATTACCATTTCTTCGTCTATTTCACTGTTAGGAACACCCCATGCTACATTTTCCTTAAATGACCCTTCGGTGACTGTTATATTTTGCGGAACGTAAGCTATTGACTGTCTGAACGACGGATAATTTTGTGTTGTAAGTTTAATCCCGTCAAAAAATATTTCGCCCGCTTGAGGTTTTAATAACCCCATAATTACGTCTGCAAGGGTCGTTTTACCTGCTCCGGATAATCCTATTATTCCTATAAAATCTCCTTTATTTATTGTTAATGAAATATTTTTCAGAACTTTTACATCTTTATACGCAAAAGTTATATTTTTCAGTTCTATACTATTTTTGAAGTTCCATCTGCTGAACGGTTTGTTTTTTACCGGTTTGAAACTTTCAAGTCCAAAGTTTTCGTAATTTGTGATTAGTCGTTTTACAAATTCTCTTCCCATATTTATTGCAGACATGGATACCTGAACTCGGTTCAGTGCCGGAGCTATTCTGAATACTGATGCTGCAACAATCGCCAGTGAAGCAACAACAACGGTTGAATCTTCGGGGTTTTGTATTGTGATGATTGCTGCAAGTATAAATAGTGATGTTACAACCAGTATTTCTACTATATACGGAGGTATTGATGTGTAAAATTGATAGTCTATCAGCAATTTAGCGTGTTCATCAGCTTTTTGCATGTTTTTATTAAAGAAATATTCCTGTTTTGAGCATATAGCAATTTCTTTAAGGTTAGAGAACACATTATGTGTGTCGTTAGTATAAGCTTTAGTTATCGTGTTATATTTTTTTCCGATGAGAAGAGTTTTTTGCTTAAAAAATTTGTTTTGTAGGTACAGACTGATTACTATAAAGCACATTGCCGTACAGGCTGCAAGCGGAAATTTTATAAGCAGAAGCCCTATGATTACAAAAATTATTATGATATTTGTGAGCATGGTAAAACATTTAAGGACAAATGAATCCATCGTATTATTTATGACGGTATTCGTTTCATATAATTTATCAGCGGTTGATATTTTAAGGTTATCGTTGTAGTTCGCGTATAGAAAATATTGGAGAAATATTTTTCTAATATCGCGTTTCCAGTAAGTTATGAATTTCCACTGCATTTTCATAAACCAAATCATAAAGATGTTTTTTAAAATAAAAACCATTATCACTATAGAACCTATGAGTAACGCATTTAAAAACGGGTCGTGTATATTGGTTATATTTTCTATAGAGTGGTACACGTGAGTGTTTGCAAACTTTTCTTTGTTAACCATTAGCAGTATAACAGGGTAGATGAGCGCAATTCCTGCAAATTCCATGAAAGCGGCTATTGACGACAGTACAAAAAATCCGCACATTTTTATTTTTCTGCCTTGAGCAAAATATTTTACAAATTTCCGGACATTTTCAAATTTCATTCTATCCCTTACTCATTATTAATTAATTATTAATAATCATGCATAATTTTATAATATAATATATAATCATGGTAAAGGAGGGAAAGCTATATGTCAAATCCGATATTAAATAAAAGGTTTCTTGATAAAGAAAAAGTCCACTATGCAGAACCGGTTGCAGAGGACAGCGCTGCAAGAAATAATGAGGATATCAACAGATATCAAGAGCAAGCATTTATAGCCGAACCGATGACGGTAAATGGTGCAATTAATAAGACATTTATATTATTTGGTTGTCTGCTGTTAGCAGCAATGTATACATGGAGCCTGATGATGGACGGTTTCATTGATAAAGCCGTTATTTTGTGTTATGGCGGTGCGATTGCAGGGTTTATTCTTGCAATGATTATTGTTTTTTCAAATGCACGCGGAATAAAGTTTTTTGCACCTGCATACGCTGTAGCTGAAGGATTCTTTGTAGGCGGTCTTTCAGCAATATTTGAGGGGACATGGTCAGGAATTGTTATTCAGGCTGTTACTGCTACGTTTGCGGCGATGGTTTCAATGCTTTTATTGTATAGGCTAAATGTGATAAGAGCTACTGAAAAATTACGTTCTGTACTTTTCATTTCTACTTGGTCTGTTGCAGTTATTTATCTTATACAGTTTGTGGCCTCATTTTTTGGCAGAGGTATCCCGCAAATCTTTACAGCAAGTCCTGTAGGTATAGGATTTAGTATTATTGTTGTTGCAATAGCTGCAATTAACTTGATTCTTGATTTTGATTTTATAGAGCAAGGTGCAAATCGTCTTTTAGACAAAAGATATGAGTGGTACGGTGCATTCGGGCTTATGGTCACACTTGTATGGTTGTATCTTGAAATACTTCGTTTGCTAGCAAAATTAAACAGCAGAAATTAATTATAAAAAAGCTCCTTTTTAAAAAGGAGCTTTTTAAAAGAAAAGCATCCTAACAAAAATCAGGTTTCCTCAAATGTGTAACAAAAAATTAATTTACTGAACACTGAGGACTTTGACACGAAGACTTTTTTTATTGAGATACTTCGCTAACGCTCAGTATGATATAGTTTTAAAAATTATTTTTACTAATTTTCCTTTCATCTCAGGTCTGTCTGATTGTAAACAAGCTTTCTGAAATGTATCATAAGGGCAGTCTGCAATATATGTATCGCTACCACATTTAATTTCAGTACTATTGTAGTCGGCTAATGGATCCGAACAGTACGGTCTTGGAGAGTAGGATATAGAATTTGTGTTGAATGTAAATGGCGCATTGAAGCCATCGTATTGCCGTCTGCAATTTACCTCGACAAACCCTTTGAATGAGGGTGATACAGATCTGATTTGCATAATATACTCCTTTCGTTTTTATTTTCTTAAAATATAGCTACACAAGTTCGGCATAAATTTTGCCGTCCTGATATTTTGTGATTTTTACTTTTGCTAAAGTGTTCAGTAAATTTTCATTTTTTGAATTTATAAGTACCGTCAAATAATTTTTTGTTACACCTTTGAGGAAACCTGTTTTTTTGTCAGGATGTTTTTCAATCAGAATTTCGCGTTCGGTACCTATATTTTTATTTATAAATTCTGCGAGTTTACGGGCTGAAATCTCTTTAACTACTGAGGCGCGTCTTTCTTTCTCTTTGTCATCAACCTGATTAGGTAAAGAAGCCCCAACAGTTCCTTTTCTTATAGAGTAAGGAAATGTATGGATTTGTGACAAACCGGATTTTTCAAGGTTTTTGCGTGTGATTTCAAAATCTTCGTTACTCTCACCTGCAAAACCTGTTATGATATCGCTTCCTAAAAACGGCAAATCAAATAACTCATTAATTTTATCAATCTGCTCAAGGTATTTTTCTACTGTGTAAAATCTGTTCATTGATTTTAGTGTTTTGTTGCAGGCTGATTGCAGTGACAGGTGAAAATGCGGACAGAATTTTTCTGATTTTTGTAAAAATTCAAGCATTTCATCCGTAATCTCAAGCGGATTCAGTGAGCCTAATCTGTAGCGTGGAATATTTGTTTTTTCTTCTACTTCTTTTAATAAGTCCAGAAGCGTCATTCCATTTTCGCGTCCCCACAAACCTATGTGAATTCCTGTAAAAACAATCTCTTTAAATCCGTGGACTACAAAATTATTTATCTGTTCCAGTATAAACGGTATATCCGCACTGCGGCTTTTTCCTCTGGCAAAAGGAATTATACAGTATGCGCATCTGTTGTCACACCCGTCTTGAATTTTTAGACTTGCGCGGGTTTTGGTTGTATCAATAAGTACTGCTTTATGGAATTCTGAAAGTTCCATAATATCAGTGGCCATGCAGGTTTGTGAATTTTGAGCTTCCTGCAGGATTTTGGAAAGATTTAATTTTTCATCGTTACCGACAACTATATCTACAAAAGTATTTTCTAATAATTTTTCTTTTTCTATCTGTGCAAGACAGCCTGTTAAAACTGTTTTTATCTCAGGATTTTTGTGTTTTGCCGCCCGAAGGTGGTACAAAGCTTCGTTGTCACTTTTATGCGTTACAGTACAGGAATTCAATATGTAATAATCCGCATCATCTATTGAATTCGTTTTTTCTATACCTGCTGCCGCTAAATTTTCTTCTATAATTGAGCTTTCAAACTGGTTGGCTTTACAGCCCATTGTATGGATGTAAAATCTTTTCATTTCTGTATCATATATAAAAGCAGAATTATTGTAAATATTTCTACACAAAAGTATAGAAAAACGCAAATTTTTTTACTTTTTGTTTTAAATTATATATAATTATTGCGTAAAAGTGTGAAAGGTCTTTGTATGAAAGTAGATGTAAATAATTATAATGAATCTGCCATCCGTAATATTGCTGCTGCAAAGGCAGAGCAGGATTCTCATTACAACAGGCGCAATAAAATTATTCAGGGCGCTATTCTTGCAACTCCTGTTATTGAAGGCGTTGCTGCGATGGTTAACAGCCCGAAGTTATCTATAAATAATACGGCAATTTTAAATAGTGAAAGATTCGGGCAAAACATAGTTAATCATGTAAATGGCAATCTTCCATATATAAAAGGTGCAGCTGCACGTTCTTTAAACGGTCTGAAAGGTTTTGGCAATCTTGCATCTTATCTTGTAGCGGGTCTTTTAGTTTCCGGTGCATCCCGTAAAGTTGCTGAAAAATCAGAAAAATATAAAGAATTCAGAGAAAATAACAGTATGATTAACTGGCTCGGTGTTGTTGCCGGTGCTATAGCGCTGGTTGTTGGCGCTAAAAAAGGTGCCGGTGCTATTATGGATAGAATGAAACCTGAAACTATAGAAAAAATGTTTAATACAATTACGAAACACGGCGATGCTTTCAACAATAACAGACTGGTAAAAGCAATTTCAAACGGATATAACAATCTTGCCGGTAAATTCTCGGAAAAAGCTCAAAACCGTATTAAAAATATATTAGCTTATGCCACAACCGGTGTTATTTTTAGCTCCGTTGCTGGTTCTATTGCAAACAATGCTAATTTTGAAAATAAATTCAGAAATAATTATAATGAGCTGAAAGAACAGCAGCTTGCGGCTGCCCGTGCTGATGTTGATAGCGCGTCTTAAGTAAAGAATTGTAAATTTTATCTTGATTTAATAAAAGCAATTTTTCAAATTTAGGCGTTTTAGTTTCTCTGTGGTAGAAATAGAAAGGAAATAGTTAATAATATGAACATCAGTGCTATTAGTTATGCAATGTCAGCACCTAAAAAAGTATCTTTTGGTAATCAACAAACTTTTACTCCTGCAGGTTTCTCTGCACCTGTTACCCACGACCAGTTGAAAGAGGGACTGTTGAAAGATATTACCACTGTTGTTAAGCCTGAACAGGGTAAAACTCAACTTACCCAAGAACAGCAGCAGATTATTGATATTGTAAATAAACATGTCACTGCCCTTCATAACAGCGGGAAATTACAAAATGCTTATGAATCAGGCGCTTTAGATTTTTTATACGGCGGTTTAAATCACGAAGCAGGTCAGAAATACTTCCTGAAAAATTACAAAAATTGGAATCTGGAAGGTATTAATTAGTTTGTTGATATAGATACTGAAGATGGCTATTTTATACTGAAATATGCCCGTAAATCTTCATTATTAAAATAAAAAACGAGTCCGAATTTCTTCGGACTCGTTAAATTTTGCTGTATTGATTAAGTTATTACTTCATCAATTCGCCGACTGCTTTGTAAACAGCCATACGTTTAGCAGCATCTTCTTCTGCTTGTGCATACAGTTCATCGGCATGTTCAGGGTTCGTTTTCAGCAATGATTTGTAACGACCTTCTGATTTAATGAAGTCCTGATAGCTTTCTTTAGGTTCTTTAGCATCCCATGTGAACGGAGCTTCAGGATTTGCCGGATTGTATCTGTAAAGCGGGAAGTAACCTGCTTCAACTGCACGTTTTTGTTCTGTCTGAGTTTTAGACATATCAATACCGTGAGCGATACAAGGTGCATAAGCGAAGATGATAGATGGTCCGTCATAAGCTTCAGCTTCCTGGAATGCTTTCAGAGTTTGAGCTCTGTCAGCACCGAGTGCAACTGATGCTACGTATACGTAACCGTAAGACATACTCATCAAGCCCATGTTTTTCTTGTAAGTTTTCTTACCGCCTGTAGCAAACTTCGCAACAGCACCTGTAGGTGTTGATTTAGAAGCTTGACCACCGGTGTTAGAGTAAACTTCTGTATCAAGAACGAGTATGTTTACGTTTTGGTTTT
This sequence comes from Candidatus Gastranaerophilales bacterium, assembly GCA_944324235.1. GTDB lineage: Bacteria > Cyanobacteriota > Vampirovibrionia > Gastranaerophilales > Gastranaerophilaceae > CALUVN01. The sequence goes on along the minus strand of CALUVN010000024.1, from coordinate 26,630 downwards.
GAGCCAGAACGTGGTCGATACCGCCGTAGCCGATATCGTTAGCCCATCCGTCACCACCGATAATCCATACTGATTTATCAGTGAAGTAATCTTGAAGTTCTCTTACTTTTGCCAAATCAGGGCATTGAACGTCTGCATATTTTGCAAGAACTTTCTTAGCATTTTCCTGAGCAGCAATCGCTTCTTCTGTTTTTGAGTTGTCGAAGTGAGCCATAGCGCCTTCAAGAGCTGCTTTCAAGTCGGCAGGAGTTTTTTCATTTTCAAGAACTTTTTCAACATAAGTTTTCAAAGTGCTTCTGTTTTGATCAACAGCGAGTCTCATACCGAAACCGAATTCTGCGTTGTCTTCAAACAGTGAGTTAGCCCAAGCAGGTCCTCTGCCATCCTTGTTAGTTGTGTAAGGAATAGTAGGGAATGTACCTGAGTAAATTGAAGAACATCCGGTTGCGTTTGCAACGATTGCGTTTTCTCCGAACAATTGAGATACCAATTTAACGTAAGGAGTTTCACCGCAGCCTGCGCAAGCGCCGGAGAATTCAAACAACGGTTTTCTGAGCATAGCGCCTTTGATTGTTTTTGTTGTGTTTTTGCCCATTACATTATCAGGTAATGCATCGAAGAATTCTTCATTTGCCATTTCACCAGCAGCTTCTTCTTTTTCGATAGATGACCAGGTAAGAGCTGCTTTTTCAGGGTTTTTAGCCATAGGGCATTGGTCTATACATACGCCGCAGCCTGTACAATCTTTGCAATAAACCTGTACTTTGAATTTTTCACCGTGATCATTTGGTTTAGCATCAAGAGTTGTGAATGAAGCCGGAGCATCTTTCAGATTTTCAGGTTCCATCAATTTAGTTCTGATTGCAGCGTGAGGGCAAGCTGATGCACAAATGCCGCATTGAATACAATTTTCAGGATTCCATTTAGGAACTCTAGGTGCAATACCACGTTTTTCAAGACAAGCTGTTCCTGTAGGAATAACACCGTCATTTGACATTGCTGAAACAGGAATATCGTCTCCTTTTTGTCTCATTGAAGGTTCAATGATTTTCTTTGCAAAGTCAGAGGCATCATCCGGAATAAGTTTGATGTCATCAGCGTGAGCAACACCGGCAAGTGATGAAGGTACTGGTACTTCTTCACAAGCATCAACGGCCGCATCAATCAATGCAAGGTTCATGTTAACAACATCATCGCCTTTTTTCTTGAATGTTTTCTTAGTCATTTCTCTCATACCTTCGAGAGCTTGTTCAAACGGTATGATTCCTGAAACTTTGAAGTAGGCAACCATCATAACTGTATTTGCACCTTTACCGCGCAAGCCCGGTTGTTTTTCAATAAGAGCTTCAGCATCAACGTTGTAGAATTTGATTTTCTTATTGATGATAGTTTCCTGCATATCTCTTGTAAGGTGAGCGAAAGCTTCTTCTTTAGTATAAGGAGAGTTGAGCAGGAATGTGCCGCCTTCTTTGATACCTTTCAACAGGTCATATCTGCCGATGTATGCATGAGCTGAGCATGATACAAAGTCAGGAGCTGTGATAAGGTATGTAGATTTAATCGGTTTGTCGCCGAATCTCAAGTGAGATACAGTTACACCGAAAGATTTTTTAGAGTCATAAGCAAAGTATGCTTGTGCATCTTTGTTTGTATATTGACCGATAATTTTAATAGAGTTTTTGTTAGCACCAACTGTACCGTCAGAACCAAGACCCCAGAACATGCAGTTTGTAGTGCCTTCCGGTTCTGTAACGATGTGTTCTGTAACTTTCAATGATTTGTGAGTTACGTCATCTTCGATACCAACTGTAAATCCGTGGAATCCGTTGTTTTCAGAATGTTTGTAAACAGCGTAAACCATTGACGGAGTGAATTCTTTTGAAGACAATCCGTAACGTCCGCCGATAACTCTGATGTCTTTGTTATCAAGAGCTGCAACAACGTCCATATAAAGCGGTTCGCCGATAGCACCCGGTTCTTTTGTTCTGTCGAGAACAGCGATACGTTTAACTGATTTAGGAAGAACTGCGTTGAAGCGTTTAACGTCAAACGGTCTGTAAAGTCTTACTTTAACTAAACCGTATTTAGTACCGCGTTTTGCATTGAGGTATTCAATAGTTTCTTCAATAGTTTCGCAGCCTGAACCGATAGCAACGATAACGTCTGTAGCATCAGGAGCACCAACGTAATCAAACGGATGATATTGTCTTCCTGTTACTGCAGCAACTTTATCCATGTATTCCTGAACGATATCAGGAACCATATCATAGTATTTATTAACTGTTTCACGACCTTGGAAGTAAACGTCTGTGTTTTGAGCACCGACTTTACATACAGGAGCTTCAGGTCTTAAAGCTCTTTTTCTGAACTCTTCGATATATTTAGGTTCAACTAATTTAGCAATATCTTCGTAAGAGATTTCTTCGATTTTGTGTACTTCGTGAGAAGTTCTGAAACCGTCGAAGAATTGCAAGAACGGAACTTTAGCTTTGTAAGTAGCAAGGTGAGCTACAAGAGCCAAATCCATTTCTTCCTGAACAGAGTTAGCGGCAAGCATTGCATAACCTGTGTTACGGCATCCCATAACGTCAGAGTGATCGCCGAAGATTGCCAATGATTGTGCAGCCAAAGCACGAGCAGATACGTGAATTACGTGAGGTAACATTTCACCTGCAGCTTTGTGCATTACAGGAATCATCAAGAGTAAGCCTTGAGAAGCTGTGTAAGTTGAAGTTAAAGAACCTGCAGCCAATGAGCCGTGAACTGCACCTGCAGCACCTGCTTCTGATTGCATTTCTGCAACTTTTACTTCTTTGCCCCAGATATTTTTCTTACCTTGAGACGCCCATTCATCAATCCATTCACCCATAGTAGATGAAGGAGTGATAGGATAAATTGCGGAAACTTCACTCAGTGCATAAGCAATATGCGCTGCGGCGTAGTTACCGTCAACTGTTATTGTTTTTCCTGGCATAATTAACTGACCTCCTTATTTAAATATGCGCTATTACTTAATTGTAACTATACCCTTGCATGATAATACAAACATACGATTTTGACAAAAAATCAGCCAAAATTTTTTATTTGTAAATTATTGTAAAGATTACTGTTGTTTTTTTATTTTTTGCGTAAAATTTTAAATTCACGGGTGTTATATAAACGGTTATCTTCATGGAGAAAATATTATGAATCTTACTATTACCCCTAATTTCCAAATTTTAGCAAGCAGACAAAAATATAATACAAACAGCAGATGTACTCAGCACTCAAATCTAAACGGATTAAGCGCAGATACAGTATCATTTACTGCAAGAAAAAATACCAAAGAGTCTACAAATGTTATTGCAGAAGCAATACAACAGTCATATCTTTCACAGGTAGGTAAATTTATTGAGTCTGCCAAAAATTTTCATATAGGTTTAAAAAATGCATGTGAAAAACTTTCTGATGAGGGATTTGTTTATGATGAAGTTTATAACAGTAAGCATCCTGTAAAATCACGTGCATCTTTTATTGATAAATTAGAAAGACAGGGATATGTTCAGGATGCAGTGCGAGGTACGGTTTACTGGACTGATCAACAGAATATTCAATCATTTAAAAAATTTATTGATACGATGAAAGATGAAGGCTATGAAATAGCGGTAATTAAAACTTTAAATCCTGAAACCGGCAAGTGGGTAAGAAAACCTGATTTAGAAATCCGCCAAAACGGTATTACACCCGAAGATTTAGAAATTTTGGGGCCTTTTTTGAGCAAAGCTGAAATTTCAAAACCACGCAGCAGCACATATTCTGATTATCAGATGAGATTTGTACCCTCAAATAAAATTGGTAAAAAAGAAAACAGACAGCCGTTAGAATTGATAATTCTATACGGTCCGCATTATGCAAAAGCAAAAGAACTTGAATCTAAATATGTATACAATATTGCCAGAACGATGGGTAAATTGCATATTGATACAAAGAAGATGTATCCGGAAAAAACTCCGGGAAGAAGAATTGCAAATAATGTTGATGTGATAAAAACAAGATTGCGGGAAGACATCTCAAAACCGTTATTTATGAATGCTTACATTGCAGATGCCAAACTCAGAGGCGAAGAAAAACTTCCTGTTGTAATTAGTAAAATGCATAGTGAAATGCTAGACGGGTATATGTCAGGTATCAGACAAAAAATTCCTCTATACTATAAAGACGCTAGACAAAAATTTAAATCTGATGAGTATGTTAAAAATTTAATTGAACAATCAAATGAATATAAGTTACGTGATGATAAAACCATAACTTCTGATGAAATAAAAGAGCGTAAGCGTTTTTATATGGATAGATTAGATGTAATGGAAGCAGAAGATATTTCAACTATTGCAAAAGCACAGGAAATGTTGAAAGCTACTATTGAAAAATTTGGCGAGAAATAGTTATTTAGATATAATCGCAACATTTTCCACATGATAAGTATGGCAGAACATATCAAAAGGCTGGATGCTTTTAACGCGGCAGCCTTTTTCTGTAAGGATTTTTAAATCTCTGGCTAATGTCGCAGGGTTGCAGCTTACATAAATAATAAGCCCTTTAGAAAGCCTGAAAGCTTCGTCTAAAGATTCTTTAGTGCATCCTTTTCTCGGCGGATCAAGGATTACTGCATCGAATTTTCTGGTTTCGTTTTTGAAAAATTCGGCAGCATCTCCGCTGTGAAATTCTATATTTGTAATCCCGTTTTCTTTTGCAATTTTTTCTCCGAGCCGCACTGATTCAGAATTTTCTTCTACGCTCACAATCTGTTTACAAACATCAGAAATACAAATTCCAAAAGATGTCACACCTGCATAAGCATCTAAAACAACGGCATCTTGCAGATTATTTTTAATATAATCTTTCACATAGCGAAAGATATTTTCAGCGCTTTTCGGGTTAACTTGAAAGAAAGTGTTAGACCCGATTTTGAAAGTTTTATCCAGAATATTTTCTTCAACGAAGTCTTCTCCGCAGATGCATTCTGATTTTTTACCAAGAATTACATTTGTTTTTTGCGGGTTAAAGTTTACGCAAACGCCGACAACTTGCGGAATTTGTTCATAAATTATGTTTGCAAAGTTTTTCAAATTTTCAAAAACTTTTGTTGAATTAACGACAAGTGTTACGAGTACTTTACCTGTAGATGCCGAGCATCTTAAAACAACGTGGCGCAGGTCGCCTGTATGTTTCTTTTCGTTATAGCCTGATACACAAAATTTCGGCGCATTTTCTCGTATAAATTCAATAATTTCATCACAAATTACAGGTTGAATAGGACAGTATTTTATATTTACTATTTCGTGTGTTTTTTGTTTGTAGTAACCGGCAAGAAGTCTTTTAGAAACTTTTGTTTCCGCAACAGGGTATTGGACTTTATGACGGTATTCTTTTATTTGCGGGCTTGCGATTGTTAGGGGAATTTCTATATCCAGCCCTGCGATATGATGAATAGCTTCTTCTGTTATTTGTCTTTTGAGTTCAAGCTGATAATCATAATCTATAAACTGAAGCTGGCATGCACCGCAGACTTTTTGCAACGCACAGAAAGGTTTTACTCTGTATGGGGATGGCGTAATTATTTCTGTGACATCGGCATTTGCATAATTTTTAGTAACTTTTGTCAGCTTAATTTTTACGACATCTTGCGGACAGGAATTTTCAACAAAAATTACAAACCCGTTATCGCGGGCAATTCCGTATCCGAGATTGGAAAATCCTTCTATTGTTACTGTAAGTTCATCGTCTTGCTTCATAAGTGCATAATAACATAAAATTATGCTATAATTATAAAAAATAAGGAGAGATTTATATGGATTTGATGAATTTATTAAAAGCGCGTTATTCTGTAAGAATGTTTAGTGACAAGCCGGTAGAGGATGATAAGTTAAACCAAATTCTTGAAGCCGGCCGCGTTGCACCTACTGCTGTTAATTTCCAGCCCCAAAGAATTTGAGTACTTAAAAGCAAAGACGCTTTAGATAAGCTGAAAAATTGTACACGTTACCATTTTGATGCCCCTGTAGCCTTGATAATTTGCTACGATAATACTGTAAGCTGGAAACGTAAATACGATAACTATGATATGGGTGCAGTTGACGCAGCAATTGTTACAACTCAAATGATGCTTGAAACAGCAAATCTTGGACTTGGTACAACATGGGTAGGACATTTCGATCCCGAGGCTGTAGTTAGAGAATTTGAACTCCCTGAAAATATAATTCCTGTCGCAATATTACCTATAGGTTATCCTGCAGAGGGCGCAGAACCTAATCCAAGGCACTTTGAGCGATTTGAACTGAAAGATACAGTTAATTTTATATAATTTAAAATCCCTATTAATTTAGGGATTTTTAAATAACAAAAAATAATTTTTTTCTTTTTTATATATTCCTGTAACATCAAAAACAAAGGAAAGATATGAAAGTTGGACAAATAGACACCAGCAAATTTATGGTTACAAGGAAATATAAAAAAGCCAAAATGGGCAGACTCTGTGGAAGTACGCTTGCTGTGATGAATTTTGTAATAGGGGTAAGCAATGCAAAAAATCATCAACTGCCTAATTTGATGATATCTTACGGTTTGGCTTGTTTTTGTGCCAAAATGGCTCATAATTGGCACAGAATTGCAACTTTATTAAAACCTGAATATAACAGTATAGTTAAACGAGCAAAACAAATATATAAAAAATAATTATTTTGCAAAATAAAAAGAGGCTTGGAAATATCCTAACCTCTTTTTATGGTGGAGGTAAAGCGTCGAAGTTCAAACTTTTTAACTTGTATAAAAGAGTTGATTGAAGAACTCAAAAAATCAGACACAGTCTTGCTTTTAGAACGCTATATCCTTTTTAAACAAACGTATATCGCATAAGAAAATAAAATAAACTGTCATGCTGAACTTGTTTGACAAAGCGAACCAAAATTTTTGTCATCCTGAACTGGCTGCAAAATTCGTTGAGACAAGCTTGAAACTTGATTTTATGCCCCTTTAGGGGCTAACCCAATTGATGCTATGGCTATAAGCTTCTCATCATCAAGACGCATAATAAAATACCAGATAACAAATGTCATCTGGTATTTTATGGTGGGCGTTAGAAGACTCGAACTTCTGACCCTCTCCTTGTAAGGGAGACGCTCTACCAACTGAGCTAAACGCCCTTGCCACATTTATTATCCTATCAAATAAATTTTCCCTGTCAACCCTATGGCAAAAAATTTTTTGTTTGGGTTATAATACTTATATGACATTAATAGTAAACAATCTTAGTCCAAATATCCCAAATGTCTTTTTACCTTTTTGTCAAAGTGACCCGAAAACGAAGAGAACGTTCCGTTACCACAACAAGGTAAAATCTGATACATTTACCAAAACTAAAGCTGTTGTCGGTGCTGCTCTCGGAGCTACTGCCGCTGTTGCTGTCATGGCAAAAAAACAGCATGTCAAACCTTGGAATATTGAATACGGACTAGGAGAACTTATAGGGCTTGCGGCTTCAGCTATTACAGGCGGTGTTGCGGTCGGCAGTATCGGTGCTTCTAAAGAAGATAAGAAAGAAAAACGCGCTGAAGGCTTATTCCAATTCTTAAACTCTGCGCTCCCTGCAGCTCTGGTTACAGGTGGTATAAAAATGCTTTCATCCAGCGCTAAATATAATACCCCTATAGTTAAAGGTTCTATGACTGTTGTTGGTCTGTTACTCGGCATGCAGCTAGCTTCTAATCTTACAAATAAAATTACAGACCCTCACAATAAAGTTACGGACAGAAAACTCGGGTTCAAAGATGCTCTTGCAAATATTGATGATGCGCTGGGCGTTTTTGTAATACTAAAGCCTAAAAAAGCCGGCGCTGTTGGTGAAGCTGTAGAAACTACAAGCAGAAAAACTGCATCATGGCTTCAGCATGTCAAAATAGAAAATATTCTTCCTGTAGTTGCAGCCTGGTGCGGTTACAGAGCAGGACAGACTAATTAATTTTCTTTGCTATTTTCGACGGCTGAAAGTTTTTCGACTTTAAACCATACAGAATCATAAGGTTTAAGCCTCATGATTAAATTTTTTGCAGGTTTTGAGTAGTTTACCCGTCTTTTTCTGTTGTTCAGCAAGTCTAAGAGATAAACATCATCATCTTTTTTCCACCACGGAATATTAGGAATATTTAATTCGGCAACGGTTCTGTGATCAGACAGGTTATTGATAATGATAATCTGTTCATCTCCCAGCGTTCTCATATATGCGAAAATTTCCGGAGCGTTAGTCTTTATTTGAGTGAAATCTCCGCGGGCAATTACAGGATATTTTTTCCTTACTTCAATCAGCTGCTTAACTTTTTTGAATACTCTCCCCTCAAAAGAATTTTCCGCACGTGTTGCGTTATAGAAAGTTCTTCTTTTAATAGCACCCCTGTTTATATCTCGGCTGTCAAAATAGCTTAGCATTTCAACTTTGTTTTTATCTTTATTTTTTGCGCGCTGCTTAAGCTCTCTAAGTTTTGCAAATCTTTGAGCGTAAGTATAGTTGTTTTGACTGCCAATTTCGTCACCATAGTATATTATTGGAATTCCTGGCAGTGACAATAGTATGGAAAAAGCCATTCCAATTCTGTCGGTATTATTATCAAGAAAATTTGCCATTCTTCCGCTAACGCCAAATCCTTTCCTGAATTCAGCGCCTTTTGGTTCAAGATCGTCATAAATCAATTCTCTTGTTTTTTCGTTTACCATTTCAAGTGTTAATTCATCGTGTACTCGTAAAAATATTGCCCATGTAGCAGTGTCAGGAATTTCAGGTGTTTGTTTGTGCGCTTTCCAAAAATATTTGTTGTCTGCAGATACGAGTGATGCCCATATTGCCGGCATATACGGAAAGTGATATGCAATTTGGAATTCATCTGTTCTGATAAATTCTTTTTCTTTTCCGTTGATATTAGTAACAAGTTTTCTTTCTGTTCCGAAGTATGGCAGGATATTTTTCGGGGTCTGGCAAGCTTCTGCCTGTATAACCGAACGTGGAGCTGTCGCTTGTATAAATAAACTTATAATCTTAATTATTTCATGTGTTTTAGGCAAATTTTCTGCGTTTGTCCCGTTTTCTTTTATAAGATACGGTATTGCATCAAATCTGAAAATATCTATGCCTAAATTGGCCCAGTATGCAACCGTTCCAAGGGCATAATACATAACTTCGGGATTTTCCCAGTTGATATCAAGCTGAAAAGGATAAAAGGTATGGTACAAATAGTAATCTCTGCCGTTGATTGTTACTTTTCTGTAATGCGAATCAGAAATTTCAGGGAATATAATTCTTCTTTTGGAAATCGAACCGTCTTCTTCTTTGTATTCTGCAACAAAACCTAATTTTTCATCTTTATATGTTGTATATTCAGGCATTTTTTCTTTTACTACGAAGTTATCAAGTTTGCTGACATCTCCTTTTAGCGCATCCTGAAACCACTGGTGCTGGTCGGAAAGGTGGTTTAACACCAAGTCGGCCTTAACTTTAAACCCGTACTGATGCGCTGCATCTAAAAATTCTTTAAATTCCTTCATTCCTCCTAAATTTTCGCGGACATTGCGGGGGTTGCGAACGTCAAAACCCGAGTCATTCATAGGGGAATCCGCAAACGGCAGTATATAAATAGTGGTTACACCGAGAGTCTTTAAATAATCCAGCATTTTGATTGTATTTTTGAATGTTGACGGCTGATTATTGTCATTTACACCGAATTGATCAGCGTAAAACATATAAACAATTTCATCTTTATACCAGTCAGAACTTCTGTTGAAGTCTTCATTAACCAGTGTTTGCGGACGCTGGTTTTTAGTCTCTTCTATTATTTTTAATACATTTTCATAAATTTCATCTGATTTATCATCACCATATACTTTGCTTATATGCTCTTTTAGTTCTTTTTCTATTTGCGGAGATACGATTGTATTTGTCTCTTTCAGTATTTCCGAATCTGGATTATTGGCTTCTATATTCCGGGGTGTATCTTCTGCAAATACTGGCGTAATAAGCATTGGATTTACTATAAGCAGCAACGATAATATTAGTGCAAAAATTCTATTAACCAATTTATACCCCCTAATCTTTTTCATAATTATACACAAAATATGATTTATGATAAAATTAGTGTAGTGAGGAATATACAATGTTTACAATTTACTATATAATAGTAACTTTATTTTTTATAGTAATTCTGCCATTCTGGTATGCAGCAAGCCGTTTTAACCCGAAATTGGGCTACGCTTACAGGGAAAAATTGGGGTTGTTTGAAGCGCCTGTTTTATCCGATAAAGTTATTCATTTTCATGCAATTTCGGTTGGGGAAGTGAATGCTGTTGAGCATCTTGTTGCGAGAGCTGCGAAGGAATTTCCCGAGTACGATATTGTTTTAACGACAGGGACACGAACAGGGCAGGAAATTGCTCATAAAAAATTAGGCGATGTATGTAAATTTATAACATACTATCCTTTTGATATTCCTTTTTGTGTGAAGAAGTTTTTTGACAAGATAAATCCGTCGCTTGTCGTGATTGCAGAAACTGAACTGTGGCCTGTTTTTACTAACGAGGCTTACAAAAGACATATTCCTGTCTGTTCCGTAAACGCAAGAATTTCTGACAGTACTTTTAAAAGTTATAAATTGTTGAAGTTTTTTATTAAACCTATTCTTGAAAAATATACGGCTAATCTTACTCAAAGCAAGGCTGATATGGATAAACTGGTTGCACTGGGTGCAAATCCCAAGACTACAAAAGTAATGGGAAATTTAAAATTCGATATTGAGCCTAAACACTTTGATATTAATATTAAAAATGACAATAACAGAATTATAATTGCCGGCAGTACTCATTCCGGTGAGGAAGAGATTATTTTGACCGCGTTTAAAAAACTTAAAGCTGAGTTTCCGGATATAAAATTACTCATTGCGCCTCGTCACAATGACAGGATTAAGGATGTTGAGAAGGTTGTAACCGATTTTGGTATGTCTTTCGGGCTTCGTTCAAACGATGATAATTTTATTGATAACGATATAATTATTCTTGATACAATGGGCGAACTTGGCAAAATTTATACAATCTGCCACTTTGCCTTTATCGGCGGAAGTTTCAACAATACAGGCGGACATAATCCTCTGGAAGCGTTGATTTTTAATAAACCAGTTATTACAGGCCCTGTTAAATTTAATTTTAAAGATATATATAAATACATACTACTTACAAATGCAGGTTCTGTTGCAAATAATGTTGATGAACTTGAAGCGCAGATGCGTAAACTTTTGTCTGACGATGATTACTATACTCTGTGCTGTTCCGATTGTAAAAAGATTTTTGAAACCAGCCGCGGAGCTCTTGATTTTTCTATAAACGAAATAAAAGATATTCTTTCTAAAAAATAATCATCCCCATTTTGAAACAAAAATATCACTCTTTCGTCTACATACTAAAAAGTAGCATAAATTAGCCGTATGGCTTAAAGGAGATTTAGGAATGAGAGGGAGAATTTATGTCTGAGTGTGTAAAATATGGGGAAGAAATACTTGATAATACGTTGTATAAAGATTTTAGCAGAGTTTCATCAATTATTGACACTGATGATGAATATACCAATACTGAAGAAGTTGAGTTTTCAGAAGAATGTCCGCCTAAATTTTTTAATTCTATTGCTAATGATGACGATATTTTACAAATGTATCTCAAAGATATCGGAAAAATTAAATTGCTTTCCGGACGCGAGGAAAAGGCTCTCGGAAGAGAAATTAAGGAAGGCGAAAAACATAAAGCTGATATTGCAAAACGAAAACTTATACAGGCTAATTTACGCCTTGTTGTCAGCATTGCGAAAAAGTACATAGGGCAGGGCGTGTTATTTATGGATTTAGTGCAGGAGGGGTCATTGGGATTGATTAAAGCCGCAGAAAAATTTGACTATTCAAAGAATTTTAAATTTTCCACTTATGCAACCTGGTGGATAAAACAGACGATAATAAGGGCAATTTCAAATAATTCCAGAGCAATCAGAATTCCTGTGCATATGGCTGATAAAATCCGAAAATATAAGCGAGCGTTGACAAGTTTGTCTTTTGAACTGGGAAGAGAACCAACTGAGCAAGAAATTGCGACCCGTCTTTGCTTGCCGCTGAAAAAGATAGCTGCCATTAAAAAATCAATTATTAAAGAGCCTGTTAGTCTTGAAACTCCTGTGACTGACGATTTGAATATAGGCGATTATATTCAGGATAAAACAACTGCTTCTCCTGAAAATCAAACGAAGAATAAGGATATGAAAAACGGTATAAGAAAATTACTGGAAACGCTAAACGAGCGCGAACAGAAAATTATATCAAGCCGTTTCGGGATTAATGGAGAACAGCCGAAAACTCTGGAACAGCTCGGGCAGATTATGGGTTATTCTAAAGAACGTATAAGGCAGCTGGAGGATTTGGCGTTGAAAAAATTACGCGAAAAAGAAGAGTTTTTACATTTTAAGGATTTTATTGAGGATTAATTAAACCCGAAAAACAAGGTATGTAAAATATTTACATACCTTATTTTTTTAAGATTAAGTCTAGGCTACAATCAAGTGGCAATAGTTTTTATCATAGTAACTTGACTATTAACACTTCCTTACTTTTGATGTTAACTTTACGTTTGCCCTGCAATAAGAGAACGTGCAAATTCCATGGATGTATCATTTATATCGCCGCCTGCAAGTTCTGCAAGTGCCTTAATTCTGTTGTCATCTTTGAGTACGTAGACTTCCACTTTTGTTTCATCAGTCTGTGATTTTTTGACGTAGAAGTGTTTATCGGCTTTTGATGCAATTATAGCCTGATGGGTGATAAGTATAATCTGATGATATTTTGCAAGTTCAACGATTTCATCTGCAACGCTTTGTGATGCTCTGCCTGAAATCCCTGTATCAATTTCATCAAAAATTACGGTATCAATATTGTCGGTTTGGGCAAAAATAGACTTGATAGCAAGCATAACGCGGGAAATTTCACCGCCGGATGCAACTTTTGCAAGCGGCTTCAAGTCTTCCGATACATTTGTGGATATCAGAAATTCAACATCATCACATCCGTCAGATGAAAGTTCTTTAGGTTTAACGGATATTTCAAATCTGGATTTAGGCAGTTCCAATTTTTCAAGTTTTTCCTGAATGTATACTGAAAGCACTTTTGCGTAATTTTGACGTTTTTCACTGATATCAGCCGCGATTTTTTCAAGTTCGGCTTTTGATTGAGCGATTTTTTCTTCAAGCTCTTCGATATTTTGGGTAGAAAACTCAATAGAGGATAATTCTGCCGATAATTTTTCAAACGTTGTCAGTACCTCTGCAAGAGTCCCGCCGTATTTGCGTTTAAGTTTATCCAGCAGGAATAATCTTTCCTGAATAGCATTCAATCTTTCCGTATCATTATCGAGATTCTGACTGTAGTCTCGAAGTTCCGAACTGATGTCTTTCAGGTTTTCCATAGCGTCCAGAAGGTTTTGCTCAAGCTGTTCCAGACTGGAATCGAATGAGGCTGCTTTTGAGACATTTTGCTTAATCTTTGTGATCGCTTCAAGTATTGAACCATCATCACTATTTAGTGCCCAGTAGGATGCCCCTGTTAATTCTTTCAGTTTTTCGGCATTTTCCAGAACTTCAAGTTCCGCGCTGAGTTTTTCGTCTTCATCTTCTCCTTGAATTTGTGCGGAATCAATTTCGTTCACCTGAAATTGTAAAAATTCAAGCTGGGATTCTGTCATATTTGCGGAATTTTTAGCATTTTCAAGTTGTTCTTGCAGTTTTTTGTATGCTGAATACTTTTCGCGGTATTCGGTAAGTTCTTTACCGTACAGCTCTTTTGCATATTCATCAAGCAATACAATATGGTATTTAGGCTGTAAAAATGAATAAGTCTGATGCTGTGAATGTATATCCAAAAACAGTGCGCGTAAATGTTTTATGAAATCCTGATTGACCAGTGTCCCGTTAACACGTGTGCGAACTGCGTTTTGTGTAATTTCTTTAGTCAAAATTATTTCGTTTCCGCAGTCATCAATTCCGTTTTCTTCAAACAATTTGCTTAAATCGTGTTTTTGATTATCTATAACAAGTTCAATGACAGCTTTTTCGCAGCCGGTTTTTATGACTTCTTTTGATACGCGTGGGGCAAAAGCAAGGTCAATCGCGCTAATCAGGATACTTTTACCTGAGCCGGTTTCCCCTGTTATGACATTTAACCCTGCATCAAAATTGGCAGTTAATTCATCAATTAATATATAATCTTTAAGTTTTAACTGTTTTATCATACTTTCAGGATATCCCAAAATCAGTAAACGGGCAATATTTTATTGTTTTCTTAATATGAATACTCTGAATTCCGATGGTTTGAGTTCATCAAACTCAAAGTTGCCGTCAGCTGATGAAAATGGTTTTTCTATATAATTTTCTCCGTCGAATTCCAGTTTTGCTTCAACAGTGTAGTCCCCCGGAAGCCGGAATGTTTTTTTATAAACTGAAGAGCCTTCAACCCAGTCTCTGCGGCATTCATCATTTTCATCTTTAACTTCTTTTCTTTCTATCGGATAATTGTAATTTGAAACGACAAGATAAGCTTTTTTCAAAGGTTCTCGCGTGATTAGCCATACCGCAAACCCGTCATCGTCCTGCGTGATAATTTGAGCTTCGCCGTCTACGATTATTTCGTTATTTTTGACGAATCTGTCTATAGCATCAAACTGTGCGTAGAATTTATAATTTTGTTCACGTTCCATTGAAACTTCTTCGCCGATTACGTGTTCAATGCCTTTTTGTGTGTAACTTTCGTCTCCGTCAACATAGAGCATAGAGCGTTGTGCAAATTTGCCTCCCGGTAAAAATTTGTACTTAAACCATTTGTATAGAGCTCCTTTTTCTCCCAGCTGTCCAGGATATTGGTCTATACATCTGAATTCTCCGTCCTGATTGTTGTATGTTTTTAAGATGGAAAGATATTTTTTATTTTCGATACCTACATTATAATTTGTAAGGTTCTGGTTATCTTCTGTAATCTTTTCAGGCGTTTTGTCAGATTGAGAAATTATATCGTTACCCCAGAGAATATCAAAATTCATATCCTGATGGTATTCTTTCAAAAATCCGTCCCAGAGCATGTATTCAGCAAGTGTTGCAAAGTACGGAACTTCTTCTTTCATAGCTGAATTCAGCCTTCCTAATACATAACGCGGAGCGCGGTAGCTAATAGGCTTTCCGTCTTTTTCCGAGACAGTATCTACGATATGGTCAATATGGTCAACTCTGAACCCGTCAAAGTTGTAATCTTTTTGAATTTGTTTCATGTAGTTTATAAAGTAGTCAATTACGGGTTTGTTAAAGGTTCCGTCTTCCAAAAATGCAAAATAATAAGGTGTCTGGCAGTCGAGGTTTGCAAAGTTTGTGACGTCATCGCCTTTGTAGTCAAAATGTCTAAATGTAGGATATCCTCCGCATTCGCTCATTTTGTCAAATACAGGCACGCCTGCAGAGCACCATGCGCCGCCGGGAGCAGGCCAAAGACCTGTTTTTATTAATTCCTGAATTACGTCAATTTGTTTTGTAATATCGTTTTCATCAATTGATTTATTACCTTTAAATCCGTGTATGTCCGATACTATTGTTTTAACGCGTTTGTGAATTTGAATTTGATTGGATTTTTTCAGCATATTATTGGAGAGTTCTTTTTTTGCAGGAAGTAAAACTTCTTCCATTTTGTTATAAATTGTCTGATAATGTTCTGTTAAATCTCCTGCACCGTTTTTTAAAGCCTGTTTATATATGTCTTTTACAACTTCAACATCATCAGAATCAAATTCTTTTGATAATTCTTCTACGGCGTCGTCAATTTTGGCTTTTAGAGATTTTATTAATTCTTCAATATCAAACCAGCGTGCAATCGCAGGATTTGCAAGAACTGCTTTTGAAAATCTTCCGGTTTGCGGAAGAATATCATAAATAACGGGGTGACCTGCAAGCTGCGCAAGCATAATGAAGGTTTGTACCTGTTCTTTGGCGTTCATACCCGTAAGTTCTTCCAAATCTTTGTCTAAAAGTGCTTCGCTGACTTCACTGCTTTTAGGAAGATATGCGCAGCCGAATTCTCTCGGGTGAAACGGTATCAGATATACTGTTGTATTTAAAATGTTATTTTTTTCTGCGCCTGTCGGGAGTATCAAAAGCTGATACAGCCAATCCATAAATTTGCCAGGCGTTTTTGTTTTGTTTCCATTGCCAAGACCGGCAAGGTTAATAAGTTTTACGTTGTGTCCTTCACGTTTTATCCAGTCGGAATTTTTTACTCCGCCGCGTGCAAGTGCACTTATTTTGTCATTTTCAAAGCAAAATTTGCCGTTTTTAAATATGCCGCACTTTTCCCATTTTAATTCAAGACCGTACAGCACTTCGGCACAGGAAAGTTCTTCCAGTGCTTTGATGTGCGGCATCGGGAGATAACCGTATTTTTCTATTTGCTTTTTTAAGGTTGTTTTCTTTTCTTCGGATATTCCGTCAGGATTATATTTCTCTCTGAGGGCTGAATATATTTCATTTAGTCTGATGTATTTATCAGCTGTTTTCTTTTTTGAGCCAAATAAAAATTCTAGCATGACACACTCCCGTAAACTATTATCTCAATAAAATTATACCATAAGCCTGATTTAAAATTTCTTTTAAATAAACAATTTTTACAATACTGCCCATGTTGGTAATGGATTATTAAATCCGCCTATTCTATTTTTATGGAGTACACAAAATTGGTAGAGGGTTTTATATGTCAAACAGTACAGAAGAAAAGAATACTAAAAAAATCAGAATCGCAATTGTAGAAGATTTTAAGCTAACCAGAGTGGGTCTAAGATGCGCCTTAAACAGTAATCCGGATATGGAGGTCGTTGCAGAATCTGAGGATGCTATTGAAGGATTAAAACTGATAGAGCGTCTGCATCCTGATGTAATTCTTATGGATTTGGGTCTTCCTCATATGAACGGTATCGAGGCTACTATTAAGGTAAAGGAATTTGCTCCGGATATAAAAATAATTGCCTTAACCTCGCATGACAGAGATGAAGAAGTTATAGCCGCACTTGGGTCCGGAGCAAATGCTTATTGTCTCAAAGATATAGATCCGCAAAAACTTGCTGATGTTGTAAGAGATGTTGCCTCAGGTGTCTGCTGGATTGATCCGGTTGTTGCACAGGCTGCGTTAAATTCTTTCCCTAAGCTTGATAACATAGGCTTTTTGCCGAATAAGTCACAGGGTGAAGGTCGTGTTCCGCTTACCGAACGTGAATTTGAGGTTCTTAAACACCTTGTAACAGGCAAAAGCAATACAGAAATCGCTAAAGAGCTTATTGTAAGTGTTCATACCGCAAAAGCCCATGTCTGCTCCATACTCCAAAAAATGTGCGTAAATGACAGGGTTCAAGCTGCGGTTAAGGCCGTAAAAGAAGGAATGGTCTAAGTTTTACTTTGTTTCTATATCCACAAATTAACCGGAATGTGCAACTTTTCTGCATTCCGGTTTTTAATATTTTGTAAAAACTATTGCAAAATTATAATTTATATGTTATTATATAAAATATAAATAGTAGTACTATGAAAAATTGATTTTATTAATTAAGTGGGAATTTCAGAGATTAAAAATTTTTTGTTGTTATAATTTTATTTTAAATTAAGAGGCTTTCAAATATGTATGTAAACAAGTGTACCAAATGCGGTCGTGAATTTGAGACAAAAAACCCCAAAAGAGTTATCTGTCCGGATTGTTTGTATCCTGATAAAAAAATGATGATATCAGCTTCGTCTGTAGATGCTGACTCACAAACACCAGCTGCCCCTGATATGCAACAGGCAGAAGCACAGCAACCGTTAAGAGGTTACAGCACAGAAGAACAGCCTCAATTCTATAGCAGTTATTCAAGCGGCGGAGATAACAGAGGTTCTTACAACGCAGGTTATTCTAATAACAGACCTCAACAAAGACAATACAACAATGACGGTTACAGACGTGATAATCGCGCCGGCAGTTATAATAATAGAGGCGGTTATTCTAATAACAGATATAATAATCAAAATCGCGATAATCGTTCAGGCGGCTACAACCGTGGCGGTTACGGAAACAACAGACCGCAGGGCGGCTATAACAGACCTCAGAACAATCGTTTTAATAACAACAGATCAGGCGGTTTTAACAGAGCACAAAATAACAGATTCGGCGGCAAACGTCCTGCTAAAAGCAGAGGACCTAAGCAGCTTTTAGTAAGCAAGGAGCAATTGGAACAAATTGAATTGCTGTACAAGGCTATGCTTCCGCTGCCAAATCCTGATTGCCACGAAGTTATCGGTGAAAAAATCGGTTTAGAACCAAGAAAAGTATTTTTCGGCATCAATCTTGTAAGACAAAAAATGATGCTCCCTAAACTTCCATTCCCTAAACGTAAACTGGCTATTTCTCCGGATCAGCTTTTCGCTATAAAAAATCTTTATGAACCGCTTCTTCCGCTTCCTCCTATAGGTTGCCATAAGATTATTGCGGCTCAGTTAAAAATGGATGAGTGGCGTGTTCATGTCGGTATTGGTTTAATCCGCTCTCAAATGGGGCTTCAGCGTTGGAATCAGGAAAGAGAAGATGCTCCGGAAGAATTCAGAAAAGCAGCACAGGAGGCTAAAGCTGCTGAAGAAGCAAAGGCTGCTCGTGCTAAAGATGAAAAAACAGCTGAAGAAAAACCAAAACGCGGCAGAAAACCTAAAAAGACCGAAGAAACTCCTGAGTCATGAGTAAATATATTTCTGTAGGGAAGATTTTAAATTTCCATGGGATACAAGGCGAGGCAAAAGTCGGTTATTCAAAGAATCAACAGGATTTCTTTTGTTCTTTGAAAGAAGTTTTTGTGCTTTCGGAACACGAGTACGTTCCCTTAAAGATTAAATCCTGCAGGTTAAATAAATCCTTTGCTATTGTCAAATTTGAGGGCATTAATTCTATAAATGATATTTTGCCGTACAAAAATTCACTCCTGTTTGTTCAGGAGGAAACAATACGTGAATCTCTTGATGAAGATGAATTCCTTATAGATGAGCTTGTCGGACTTGAGGTTTTTGATACAAATGACAGAAAAATAGGTTTTATTATCGGCGTATCAAATAACGGTGCTACTGATTTGCTTTCTGTAAAAACTAAGTCAAAAAAAGTTTCGCTTGTGCCTTTTGTAAAGGCTATTGTTACACACGTTAGCATAAAGGATAAAAAAGTCGTTATAAATAATCTGGAGGGGCTGGTTGAAGAATGATTTTTGATGTGATGACCCTGTTTCCGGAAATGATTGAAAATGCTTGTAATTTCAGTATTTTAAAGAGGGCTTTAGAAAATAATATTATAAAGGTAAATACAATCAATCCCCGCGATTTTACGCTTGATAAGCATAAAAAAGTCGATGATACTCCTTACGGCGGTGGTGCAGGAATGGTTTTGATGCCGCAGCCTTATGTTGATGCGTATGATAGTATTGATAAATGCGAAAATTCTGTGACAATAATGCTTTCACCTCAGGGAGAACCTTTTTGCGACAAAACAGTCAATGAATTAGCAGCTTTTAATCAGATAATAATGCTGTGCGGGCATTACGAAGGGTTTGACGAAAGAATCCGCGAGGTGATTAAGCCAAGAGAAATTTCAATCGGAGATTTTGTGCTGACTGGAGGCGAGCTTCCTGCACTTTGTGTTATTGATGCTGTCAGCAGAAAAATTGAAGGTACTTTAGGAAAGATTGAATCTGCTGACGAGGACAGTTTTGCAGACGGTTTGCTTGAATACCCGCAGTATACAAAACCGCGTGAATTTAGAGGGTTGCATGTTCCTGAAGTTCTTTTAAACGGAAATCATAAAGAGATTGCGGAATTCCGTCAACGCTGCAGGCTTGAACGTACCAGACAGAGACGTCCTGATTTGTACGAAATTTATATAAATAAATCAAAAGGTTAATTTTTATTAAGTTTATAAATAATTTGAGCAATTTTATTTTTCAGCAGCTTTGATAGAATAGTAACCGGAGGTTTTTATAAGTGCAGATTAATCGTGTAAATTCATATACCCCTAATTTTAACGCAAGATACCAGATTGATACATCATCAGCTGAATCACGTTCGCAGGTTTTTACTTTAGGTATGCTAATGAGTAATTTCTGGATAGATAATGCGCGCTATACATTTACAAGAATACGTAACACAAATGTGTTCGATACTGTTGAAATTACTACAAAAGATGACAGAAATCACATTATTGAAACTATTTTGAAAAACGCTAACATCAAATATAAGCGGCTAGGAGATTTTTAAGACAGTACTTTTCTTGCTATTTCGTTGCGTTCCAGAAGAACCATTAATATCGATATGTCTGCAGGTTTAACCCCTCCGATTCTTGAGGCTTGCGCAAGTGTTTTTGGCCGGATTTTGTTTAATTTTTCTTTAGTTTCTGATGATATGTGGTCAAGTTTTGTATAATCTATGTCATCAGGAATTTTGTATTTATCAAGTTTTCCTGACTGTTCTACCTGAAATTCCTGACGTTTCAAATATCCGTCATATTTTATAAGAACTTCCACCTGTTCATATACATCTCTTGGAATGTTCAGAGCGTTTGTTTCATTATCAACTTCTTTCAGAATTTTGTATGAAACATTAGGGCGTTTAAGGATTTCTCCGAGTTTCATTCCTCGTTCAATGTGTTCACCGTATTTTGCCAGTATTGCATTAACTTCGTCTGTTGCAGGCAGTTTTGTTTCCATTAATCTTTGTTTTTCTTTTTCTATGAGTTCCTGCTTTTCGGTAAAAATTTTGAACTGAGCATCATCAACCAGACCTATTTTGTGTCCTGTTGGGGTTAATCTTGCGTCTGCATTGTCCTGTCTCAGAAGCAGCCTGTATTCTGATCGCGATGTAAGCATTCTGTACGGGTCGTCTATGTCTTTTGTTACTAAATCATCAATCAGTGTTCCGATGTAGGAAGAACTTCTTGAAAGTTCAAGCATTTCTGAATTGTTCAGGTAGTTATATGCATTTATACCTGCAATTAAACCTTGTGCCGCAGCTTCTTCGTAACCGCTTGTGCCGTTTATTTGACCGCCTAAGAACAGACCTTTTATTTGTTTTGACATTAGTGAATGCGTTGTTTGTACGGCAGGAACATAATCATATTCAACCGCATAGGCAGGTTTGATAATATGCGCATGCTCTAATCCCGGCATAGTACGCAGCATTTGCGTATAGACATCCGCCGGAAGACTTGAAGAAAATCCTTGAATGTAAACTTCATAAGTTCCAAGTCCTTCAGGTTCAATAAAAATATGGTGTGAAGGATTTTCGCTGAATCTTACTACTTTGTCTTCTATAGAAGGACAGTAGCGCGGACCTACACCGTGAATCAGTCCTCTGTACATAGGTGATTTATCAAGATTTGCTCTGATAATTTTATGAGTTTCTTCGGTTGTTCTGGTGAGGTAGCACGGATACTGCGGACGTACGGGTCTGTTTGGTTTGAATGAATAGAAGTTTAATTCTTCATCCCCCGGTTGAATTGTCATTTTTGAATAATCAATAGTTCTTTTATCCACACGACAAGGTGTTCCTGTTTTTAATTTTTTTGTTTGAATTCCGTGTTGTCTTAGAGATTCTGAAAGGCCGATAGCGGCTTTTTCACCGAGTCTGCCGGCACTGTATGATTGCAGACCTACAAAAATACGTCCTTCAAGGGAAGTTCCTGTTGTAAGTACGATTGCACGTGTTTGATATTCAATACCGAATTCATCTATTGCGCCTGTAATTTCTCCGTTTTCAACTTTTATTTCTGTGATGCAGCATTGTTTAAGGTAAATATTTTCTGTGCTTTCGATTATATTTCTCATATAATCCATATAGAGCCGCTTATCTGATTGCGCACGGAGTGCTCGTACGGCAGGACCTTTTGAGGAATTAAGCATTTTCATTTGTATGTAAGTAGCATCTGCTGCTTCTCCCATAACTCCGCCGAGGGCGTCAATTTCTCTGACAAGTGTAGACTTTGCTGGGCCTCCGATTGCCGGATTACAAGGCATTAGTGCGATATTGTCAATATTCAGCGTACACAATAAAACCTTAGCACCCAGTCTTGCACAGGCTATTGCGGCCTCACATCCTGCGTGACCTGCTCCTACGACTATACAATCAAATTTATTATTCACATAATCCATAGCTATATTATAGTACAAAGAAGTTTTAATATTCATTTCTCAAGAATTGTCTTAATTTTTGTATAGTTATCTAATTCATTTGGAGGATATTTTGTCATCTATAATAAAGAATTATTTGAATTATACCGATTAATATTATGACACATTTTATTTGGAGCTCACGATGTCAGAACAGATTATTATAAATACCGTTGCTATTAACGATAATAAAGAAAAAGCAAAGTATTCTTTAGAAAAAGCCAGAGAAGCACATGAAAGATATTTAATCAGAAAAAATAATAATGATTTGGAAATGGCTATTTCTAATTACATTGACGCTGTAAAATATGACCCTAGTTTGCCGGAAAGCTACTATCGTCTTGCAAGCCTTATGTGGGAACAGGGGCAGATTAGTGTCAGTACGGCTATTGAACAGTGTAAAACGGCAGTGGCGCTTGCTCCTGATAATATGAATGCACACCTTTATGCAGGGTATTTTATGAAAGTTGCTGAAGATTATAAAGCCGCTGAAAAGGAGTTTAAAGAAGCTATCAAGTCTTCACGTCTTAAATCTGCAAGACCTCGGCTTGTTCTTTCTCAGACGATTTTGCAAAAGATTAATTCAAATAACGCAAAAGCTTCTGATTATATGAATTTCCTGTACTATTTTCTTTCCGGAAGTTTAATGATTGCATGGGACAGCCCTTCATTGAAGATGTTCTACAAAAATATGTCAGATGATTTTTCAGTGTTTACGTTCAATTCAATAGGTAAATTTCTGGAAAAATTCAAAATGTATCCTGCTGCCGCCGATATTTATCGCAAAGCTCTTATGGAAACTGCGCATAGTGACATATTTTACGATAAAATAGGTGATTTGGCGCTTAAAAATAAAGATTTGGATTTGTGCGTTGACTGCTACCAGAAAGTTCTTGAGTCAAACCCGTTGAATCCGGACGCTCTTGTTAAGCTTGCTACAGTTCTCCAAACTTATTTCCCTGAACGAATTGAAGAAACTATTGATTGTTATGAAAAACTGCTCGAAGTTCATCCTAACAAGGCTCAAATTTATTATGAATTAGGTCATTTGTACCTGCGCAAAGAAGATAAAATTAATTCAATCAGTGCATTCAAGCTTGCACTTGAGCATGATTTGGATAATCCTTTCTACAACAATTCTTTAGGGTATGCTTTTTCAAAAGCAGAACTTTATGATGATGCCATTGAATATTATCAAAAAGCAATAGCTATTAACCCTGATAATGAATGGACTTCTATTGTCTGTCAGGCTCTCGGTGCAATTTATGCTGAGGTTAAAGGTAACATTGA
Organism: Candidatus Gastranaerophilales bacterium; assembly: GCA_944324235.1. Classification (GTDB taxonomy): domain Bacteria; phylum Cyanobacteriota; class Vampirovibrionia; order Gastranaerophilales; family Gastranaerophilaceae; genus CALUVN01. Next base: position 3,047 of record CALUVN010000024.1, on the reverse strand, counting down.
AGCTGCTGTTGCAACATATCAGGCCGGTATAATTCTTGATCCAAACAATTATGATTTATATCTTGCTCTCGGGGATATTCATATGGCTGAATACGATTTAGAGAAAGCTATAAAATCTTATTGCGATGCTATTACTTTAAATCCAGAGGATTATCGCGGTTATATGAAGGCCGGTATTGCTTTGTGGGAAAAAGATTATCTGGAGGAAGCTCTTGTTTCTTACCATAAAGCTGTTGAGTTGAACCCTGAAAACGAGTTTGCACAAAATAATCTTGGCATTCTCTATCTTGACGGTTTGGGTGATGCTGAAGAAGCTCTTGAGTATTTTGAAACAGCTATTGAACTTAATCCGAGTTATACTCTTGCTTACTTCAATGCAGGTCGTGCAAGTCAGGCTATGGGGTTTATTAATGATGCAGCTAATTATTACCAGATGGCTATTGATTTGAATAAGATTACTGATGATTTAGATGAAAGTGATGTGAAAGCTCGATTGCATAAGTTATTTGAGGCATAGGAGAGACTATTAATGTTTAGAATGATGCAAAAGTTCTGGAATACTGAAACTGAGATGGTGCAAGATAAAGAGGGCAAAAGCTTCATGGTGGGCAAAGGCTATACAAAACTTGTTCAGCGTGCTGAACGCGGCAATGAAGAAGCTCAATACCAAATTGTTTCATTATATAATTCAGATTCCGGATATGTTCCTGAAGATTTATTTAAGTGGACTAAGCACCTTGCTGATATTAAAAAAACAGAGGATTTGATTTTACAGCTGGCTGAACTGTATGAAAAAGGTATCGGTACAAAACCTATGCCATCAAAGGCTTTAAGTTGTTATGAAACTGTATATAATATAGCAGCTTCACAATCCTCTTACCCGCCTACTCCTGAGCAAAAGGAACATTTGGCTTCTATCAGAATGTTGATTAAAGAAGTAAGAAAGAAAATTTAAAACAAAGCAAGCTGTTTTTCAAAGTGTTTTTTTAGAAATGACGGGCGGTGATACTTTGTCAATCCGTATTTGTCTATTGCTTCTATATGTTCTTTTGTGAGGTATCCTGCGTTTTTTGACCAGCCGTATTGCGGGCATATTTTATCTAATTCATCCATATATCTGTCTCTTGTTACTTTTGCCAGAATACTTGCTGCTGCGATTGATGCGGATTTACTGTCCCCTTTTATTACGTATTTTTGTGGAACTGTGAATTCTTTTATTAATTTGTTCCCGTCAACAAGGACAAGAAAATTTTTAGCTCCGGCTTGTTGAATTACATTTTGGCAGGCTGTTTTCATTGCTTTGAGTGAAGCATTCAGGATATTTATTTCTTCGATTTCTTCAACTTCTATGCAGACTGTAGAATTGATAGTGTTTTCTTTTATAACGTCATATATACTTTCGCGTTTTTTGCGGGTTAATTTTTTGCTGTCGTTGAGGATTGCAAGTTCTGTTATCAGCTTCGAATTGATTTCAGGAAAAAATACCGCACTTGCAAAAACGCCTCCTGCTGCAGGACCTCTGCCGGCTTCGTCTGTTCCGATAATTAGGCTGTTTTGTTTTTTGTCAAAATCAAATAATTCTGTTACAGGCATTTTACTCCTCAAAATCATCAAGTATAAATTTGCCGATTTTTCCCTCTCTAAAATCTCTTAATATATAAATTGCAGTTCGTTCAATATCAGCTTCTCCTCCTGATTTAATCCAGTTTCTTGCCTTAGATATATTTTCGATTGTCAAATCATCTTCGACCTTATAATAGTTTCTTGTTTCTTCAGGATATTTTTCATCAAGAAGCATTAATAATGCTCGGGCAACAGGCTCATTAGAGTATGCATTTTCTGAAATGGAGTTAACAAACGCCAATTTTTGTGCTCTGGATTGATTTTCCTGTTTCATCGGTATAATACCTGGGGTATCAAGCAAATCAAGCTGCGGATTAATTCTTACCCATTGCTGCTGTCTTGTGACGCCTGCTTTTGCACCTATTTTTGTCTTGGACGATTTTGTTAATTTGTTGATTATACTTGATTTTCCGACATTTGGCATTCCTACAACCATGACTCTTGCAGGGCGGCGAAGAAGACCTTTTTTCATTATTGCCTGAATTCTCGGTTCTGATAATTCTACTGCTTTTTTTACGATTATATTAAGGTCTTTAGAGTTTTTGGCATCAGTCGGCAAAACCGGATAACCGGTTTTATCTTCCAGATAAGAAATCCATTTTTTTAATTCGTTTTTATCAGTTAAATCTGCTTTGTTCAACAATATTAAACGCGGCTTTTCGTTTAAAAGCCGCGCAATATTATCATAACTGCTTGATAAAGGTAATCTCGCATCCATAACTTCTATAACTGCATCCACTAGTGAAAGCTGTTCTTTCAGTTTTTTTTCTGCTTTCGCAATATGACCTGGATACCAGTGTATATGGAGCTTATCTTTTTTCAATTTTTTCCTTAATACGGGTTGCTTTACCTGAACGTTCTCTCAGATAGTAAAGTTTAGAACGTCTAACGTCACCGCGTCTCAATACATTGATTTTTTCGATTCTTGGAGAGTACATCAAGAATACACGTTCAACACCAACACCTTGGAATACTTTTCTAACAGTCATTGTTTTGTTGATGCCTGAACCATGCATTTTAATAACAGTACCTTCAAAAGCCTGAGTTCTTTCTTTGTTACCTTCAATAATTCTTACGAATACTTTTACTGTATCGCCTGGATTTACTTGAGGAAGTTCTTTTTCCGTGAATGGTTTTTCTAATTCGTTAATAATAGGGTTCATTTTCCTTTTCCTTTATATTCTTATTCTACTTATATTTCAAACAATAAAATACTCCCCGACATTAATCGGTATTTCAATATTAATGTAAAAAAAAAATATATGCAAGTACAGATTAAATTTTGTAAAAATCTTTTGTCTTGCAAAATAAAAAGAGGACAGGATATTTCCCACCCTCTTTTTATGGTGGGCATGAAGAGACTCGAACTCCCACGCGTTAGCACTAGTTCCTAAGACTAGCGTGTCTACCATTCCACCACATGC
>CALUVN010000023.1 GCA_944324235.1 Candidatus Gastranaerophilales bacterium | reverse complement strand
AAAAGCCGTATGATAAAAATCATACGGCTTAAAAATTTATTTGTTGCTATATTCTTTATCTGTCACGTGTTCAAGCCATTCGACAGAATTATTCTCGTTCAAGTTAATAATTGAATAATGTGTCATACCGACATCTTTTGACGCTCCGTGCCAGTGTTTGACATTTGCAGGAAACCAGACAGCATCACCCGGATGAACTTCTATAATCTCGCCGCCTTCCTGCTGAACAAGTCCGATTCCTGAAGTTATCAAAACCAGTTGACCTTTAGAATGTGTGTGCCATGCGGTTCTTGAACCGGGTTCAAATGTTACAAGCCCGAGCGAAATGTTAGACTCATGCCCGTTCGGCATCACTGAATCAACCCTTACCGGCCCCGTAAACCACTCAGCCGGCCCTTTTGCCGATGGAATTGAACCGTTTTTAAAAACTTCTATCTGCTTCATTTCTGTACCTTTCCTTTCTTTTGCCTGTACGGATAAGCCCGCTGCGGTAACCATTAATGCCAGTGATAAACAAATAATTGCTAATTTTTTCATAAAACTCCTCTCTTTTTATCCAGTTCTAGTTCCCTGATCGGAATGCCTTTTCTTTATCCAGCAAAATATTATAATATATATCGATTTTATATTCTAATTTATCAATCGAACGCTGAATTGCATCACGTTTTTCCAGCAATTCATCGCGTTGTTTGATAAGCATATTACGGCGTTCTTCTTCCGTGCCTTCACCCTGTACACAAAGACTTATGTATTTACTCAAACGTTCAACCGGCATTCCTGCAGATCTCATACACTTGATAAATTCAATACGGGCGCAATCTGTTTCAGAATAATCCCTGACACCGCTTGCGTTTTTTGTTATGTTGGGAAGCAACCCTTCTTTTTCGTAATACCGCAAAGTGTCTATAGAAATATCATACTTTTTACTTACTTCAGAAATTTTCATTTTTAAACACCTTTCCCCATATTATAAGCCTTTGAAATATATGAAGTACCGTTAATTTCACCTTTCATCCATACTCCTGCAGCTCGTATTACACCTTTTTCCTGAGCACCTTCAAGACAATCCAGAAATCCTCTAAAGCATTCGATTGTTCTGTCAAGTGCCGGTTCTGCAGAATCTGCTGCTGTTGCGATTAAATAGAACTCTTTATTGATAATTTTCGTATATTTAGCGCAGCATCTGTCTATCAGAGTTTTCATCTGAGCGTCGAGCGTGTAAAAATAAACAGGACTTGCCATTACTATAACATCAGCCGAAATCATTTTCTCCAGAATTTCAGTCATATCATCCTGCTGTGAACAGTCGCTGTAATCATTATTGGTACACAAACCGCAGCCTAGACAATAATTAATCTTTTTATCTCTTAAAAATATTTTTTCAACATCATTTCCTGCTTCTTTTGCCCCCTTTGCGAATTCATCGCATAATGTATCGGAATTTCCTCCTTTACGCGGACTTGCAGATAATATTAACACTCTCTTTGACATCTGAACTTCCTCCTATATATTATTTTTTATATCATATAACCTTGAGTTAGCTCTATGTCAAGAAATAAATTTTTAATTTTTGTTACATTAATCATCTAAATACGCAAAAAAATTTTTCACACGGTTTAAAGCAGACATGAGAATAAATAATATACACACAAAACAATCATTTACTTCATTACTTATATCAAGTTCAGTAACAAACTTAAAGCCCGCAAACAGAGAAAAAATCAATGTTGTAAGGGATATGGCAAGTTATATGCCTGATATGGATTTTGTCATAGAATCAAATAACGCCGGCGATATGCAAATTACCATACAAAGAGCACACCCGCTTGACATGTTAATAGCCTGCGGGCTTGTACAATTCAATTCAAAAGAACATCATTTTATCGAGCTGGTAAAAGCGGCACAGCAGACACACAATTATGTCTATGACGTAAAACCAAAAACATATAAAGAAACTATTCCTGAAGAGGCTAACAACGAAGAAACCGCTTTTATTATTGAAGATATGGTGGATATATTTAATGAAACAATAGATAAACCGGAGAGAAACTAATGAGAATAAACAACATAAACTTTACAGGATACGACGCTAGAAAATTAGACGGATTTGTTATGACTTCTAACTACGGAAATGTTGCTAACGCAATGACACAAATTGGACAGATTGAGGGTTTTAACATCTATTTTTCGAACTATACAAATTCAGATACCTTTGAAATAACTCAAAACAAAAAACTTGAGGAAGAAAATTTCCCACCTCTGGAATACACACAGGATGCAATGGGGATTCGCAAAAACAAATTACTAACTTCTTTTGAAGACGACCGTATAATAGATACAGTAAAACATCACTTTGATTTAAAAAGAGACCGCAAGGAAGTACAAGCCTGCAAAAAATTTCCAATACACGAAGTAAAAACAAAACTTTCAGAATTAATGAACCTGCCGACCCAAACAATCAATGGAGAAAAAGTTTATTTTTATACAGATGCCAATACAAAGAAAACCATTCCTATGGGAGAAGACGAATTCATAACAAAGTTTGCAACAAACAAAAATGCTCTGGAAACAATGCTTGATAAAACACACATAAGAGGCGGGAATTATTTCATTACCAAAAATAAATCCGGTGAAGATGAACTTATAATCGGTGCAGATGAACTGAAAAAGTTCGATAAAGACCAGATTAAACATATGTTTTCAGTCCAAACGGTAAGGGTAATACCGCAAATGGATAAAGATTTGGACTTGTTCATAAGACCGCTGAATAACGGCAGAATATTGATTGCGGACGACAATATGACAAAACAAACTATTAAGGAAGGCCTAAAAAAGACCTTGAAATCCGCACATGAACAGGCAACTATGGGTAACTATGCTTCATTGGAACTTCTTCGCCGCTCATATACTACACTTTCCACCATGTTAAGTGCATTTGACAATGTAGTTGCAGCAAACAGATATGCACAAACTGATGAAACTGCAAAAGTTCTTGAAGATGCCGGATATGAAGTTATAAGAGTTCCAGGCAGATTGTACTCACCTGACAATGATAATCCTAACAAGTTGACACAATTCTTTAACTTTATGAACGCAAATGTACTGTTAAACAAAGATAATGAACTTGTTTACATAACTAATGACAGTATCTTTGACCGTGTAACACTCGGTATAACGAAAGATATAGAAAAACTTACAGGTTTTAGTATGCAAAAAAGTTTTTTAGATGCGCTGAAAAAACAGGTTGGTCCAATTCGCATTTATACTATTGCAGGTAATAATAATTCCATCACTGACACCCTTGTGAACGACAGCAAAGGAATTCACAGTATGTGTGCAGAAGTACCGGAAAAGGAATAATGATAAAGAATAATATAAGTTTTACAGGATACGACGCAAGAAAGCTGGACGGGTTTGTAATGAAATCAAACCACGGAAATATTGCTAATGAAATGATTGATATCGGACAAAAAGAAGGGTTTAACGTTTATTTTATGGAACGACAGCCTGAAAGTGATACCTTTGAAATTAGTAAAAATAAAAAACAACCTGCAGAAGAACGTATCGGCGGCTGGCCGCAGGATTTGTGGAGCATCATCGGTAAGAAACTGCTGACATTTGAAAACAGTACGCAGTCCGATGCAATATCAGAAAAATTTAACCTCATTTACGATAAAGCCCAGAATGAAATTCGCAAAAACAAAAATATTCCGCAATATTATCAAATGCTGAATACAATTGTTAATATGCCAAGAGTTGACCTTCCTGCAGGAAGCGGCTATCTTCTGGCTGACCCGCAAACAGGAGAACTAAACATCCTGCCTGAAAATTTTGTTATATCAGAATATGAAAAGCTATCACAAACTTTAAAAAATACATTGCAGAACACCCATATTCCAGGCGGGAACTACTATCTTGCAAAAAACACCTCCGGTAAAGAAACAGCCCTTGTAGGCAAAAATGAACTGGATAATTTCACACCCGAACAGATAAAGCAAATGCTTGGCACAGAAAATGTCATTTTTATTCCGCAAATGGACTATCATATTGATATGTTTATGCGCCCGCTTGATAAGGGGAGAATACTGCTTACCGACGATAAACTGACACAGCAAATGCTCGCTAAAGGGTTTGAAAAGATAGACAAAACAAGAATTCAGTTACAAAAAGAAAATAAGAAGCAAGAAGCATTAGCACTCATAACCCCATTCATACTAACAGGCAGTTATGCTCTGGAGCTTGAAAATATAATTAAAAGCAACAACTTCGCGCAAACAGATGAGGTAGAAAAAGTTTTGCAAAATGCAGGGTACGAAGTTATCCGAGTACCGGGCAGATTGTATGAAACAAGACAAAGCGACCTGAAAAACGGAGTGTTTTTGATTCAATTGTTTAACTTTATGAACGCAAATGTTCTGCCGAATAAAAATGGTGAACTTGTCTATATAACAAACAAGTCAAATATAGACGAAGAGGTATTCTGGATTACACCGGAAATAGAAAAACAGACAGGATTCAGTGTTGAAAAAAGTTTCATTGAATCGTTAAAGCCGTATATCAAGGAAGAAAATATCTACTTTGTATCAGGCGACAACCATACAATGAGCGAAAACCTGCAGATATATCAGGGAGGAATTCACTGCATGTGTACGGAAGTTCCGGCAGAAGATTAGAACATACCCGGCATCATTCCGCCCATGCCACCTTGCATCATCATCATACTGTTGCTGCTATCGTAATTTTTAGGGAATTGTTCATAAGTCATCGGTGTACGCTTATCCATGGCTTCTTCATATTTGCGGGAGGTTGAAATATCCTCGTCTTCATCATTAACTTTAATCTGCTTTACTACACGTTTTGGAGCTTTAGCAGGAGGGTCGAGCAGAACTTCCGACTCATCGTCAACAGGGTTTGTCGTTTTATTTAACCCGTAATAATTTATTTGTTTATCAAATGCACCTGATGAGTTGTAATATCTAATAGATTCCGCACTTTGAGAATCAGCTGCAAGTACCGGAAGTACACCGACAAATAAACAAACTGCTAAAATTATTTTCTTCATAAATAAATACCCCTGTTAATAAAAAATCTACCCTACAATATTTAATTTATCATAAATTGAATTATACTTCAAACAAATGTTAAACACTTTACAAAAATCTAATATAATTTATATAATAAAAAAAAGAAATTAAGGAGATTATATGAAAAAGATTATATTGCTTATACTTGCGATATTAACATTGAATTGTGCGTATGCCACCAGCAATACCGAATACCGTCTTAACGATATGACATCAAATATAATAGGCGAAGGAGATCAGGTAGGATATAAAAAAGAAACAAAAAAATGGTCGAAGGAACTTTCTGATGCGGATTTAATATTTACAAAACACTGGACCACAGGCTCAGGAGGTTTTTCTCTATATGAGCTGGAAAATCCGCCGGAACCCGAGGTAAAACCTGAACAGGACGTAAAACAGGATCCAAATGCAGCTACTATGACTCCAGAAGAGAAATTACCCAGAGAAAAAGAAAAACCTCAATATGAAACCGATACAAATTTTGAATTCTTATGCCATAACAGATTAATCGGATGTAACATTCACAAGCTGCAGCTTTATAGATTACACTTTGACGGCACTCAGTTTATACGCCAGCCGATAAGTGATGAAAAAATCAAAGCGCATTTTCCGGGGGCAGAAATAATAAAAGTTTCACAATTTAAAAATAATGAAATTACACTTTACAAACCATTTTTCAAAAAACAAACTTATATACTTATAAATGATACCGACAGACTTTTTTACAAATATTTCTTTGAAGATTATGTTGGAGAAAACAACTTTTTCCGGAACATTTTTGAAATCAGGCTGCCGAGGACTCTTATTTACTCCCACTTCAAAAGTACAGATCCGGCAACTCCTCCGCTTATTATCCACATAAAAGGAACTGTATTTAAACACCATTAATTAAAGTTTCATAAACATCATCAAAAGCTCCCGTCCAATCATCGGGAGTTTTTTGACGGAAAATTTTAACAGACTCATACCAGTCGCAAATATTTAAATCAGTATGCCAGCGCCAGTTATAGACATAAGGGAGCAAGACAACACATCTTTTTCCCATAGCACCGGCAAGGTGAGCAAGTGAAGAATCGTTACTGATAATTAAATCAAGATTATCAAGAGCGCCCGCTGTATCGGAAAAATCTTTAAAAGTTGAACCTAAATCAACAATATCATATTTAGATTTAATTTTTTCAATTTCTTCAGAGCCATCAAATGTCTGGCAGGAATAAAATTTTGTATTCGGGATATCAAAAAGTTTAAAGAAAGATTCGACGGTAATAACCCGCCCCCTGTCGTACATTGTGTTTCCTTGCCATTTTATACCTATTTTGAAACAATTATTATTAAAATATTTTTCTTTATATTCGCGTGCTTTTTCGGGATTTGCTTTCATATAACCGCCGCGAAGGTTAAATATCTTTTCTCCGAAGAGTCCGAGAGCGAAAGGCAGGCTCATTATCGGAATGTGAAAATCAAAATGGATTTTATCTTCAGGTAAAAAATTCCCCATAATCTCACAACCGAAATTATTCTCCTTGAACAAATTAAAAAGTTCCCTCTGAGGTTTGAAAATAACTTTCCCGACACGTTCTTTCAACAAAGGCAGATAGCGAGCATACATTATCATATCTCCAAAACCCGCTTCATAGTATGTGTAAACCGTTTTATCAGGTGCATACTCTCCGTTGTAGACAGAAGCAGATTTTGTAAGATTCGGGTAAGTTTTCATCTGTGACATAATACTGCTTTTTCTGCACAAACGATTTTCAAAATACTTTTCCCCTTCTTCGTAATTTTTCATTTTAAAATACGCGAGTGACAGAAAATATTTTACTTCCGTATCCTCAGGATTAAGTTCAAGAATTTTTTTATAGCAATCGACGGCTTTCTGACATTCATTGTCATCGTAATAAATAGTTGCAAGATTAAAATAAGCTTCCGTCAAGTCAGGCTTTAATTCAAGAACTTTCAAATAAAGTTCACGCGCCTCACGGGAACGATTATTTTTCTTACAATCAAGAGCCTTATAAAAAAGAGATTTATAATCTTCCATGTACAGAATAATAAACTATTTTTTAATAAAACTCAATACGGCATTAATAAAAGTAAGAGGATGAACAGGGCAGCCAGGAATATACAAATCAATCGGATATTTTTCCAGAAATTCTCTGTTCAACTTACCTGCATTTTGGAAGACACCGCCGCTGATTGCGCAAGCGCCGCAAAGTATAACAATTTTCGGATCAGGAGTAGACTTGTAACAATCTTCCAGTGCATAAGCCATGTTTTCAGAAATTGGCCCTGTAATCACAATACCGTCAGCGTGCCTTGGAGATGCGACAAAATCAATCCCGAATCTTCCCATATCAAAGTTTACGTTTGAGCAGGCATTCAATTCCATTTCGCATCCGTTACAGCCTGCTGCAGACACCTGTCTTAATTTTAAAGAGTGCCCGAAAATCCTATGAATTTCATCTCTAACCTCAACGGCAGTTTTCTGATAATCTTCATAAGTCATATCAGGTGTTACGACAAGTTTTTCTCTGTCAGTTGATGCCAGCTTGTAGCCGTTTGTGAATTCAACAGCTTTGCAAGCTCTTGCACATGCACCGCAGAATGTACATTTGCCCATATCTATTGAAAGAGGATTCAAATTCAATGCCCCCGTAGGACAAACACCTTCGCAAGCTGAGGCATCTTCATTAGGGTTTAACACAGGAAACCCTCTGAATTGTTTTCTCATCGGTGCATTTTCTATATCTTTTATAAACTGATTACCTTGAAAATATCTTAATCTTAAAGTTTCTAACATTTTTCTCTATCCTTATAAATCATTTCCGCAGTATGAGAGGTTAAAACTCTTGTTACACAGCGGGAAGTCTGAAATCCCGTTATTTCTGACCGCAATAGCCAATCCATACCAGTTATTGAATGACGGGTCTTTAATTTTATAACGTGAGATATTACCGTTATTATCCGTAATAACCGTATGAATAACTTCTCCGCGCCAGCCTTCTGTCATTGATACAACAAATTTATCAGCGCTTTTTGCATTTTGTGAAACACAAAGCGGTTCATTTTTGTATTCAGGCAATTTGGCAAGAAGTTTTCTTATAATATGGAAAGACTGCATAATCTCTTTATATCTGACTCTTGTTCTTGAATAAACGTCGCCTGTGGCTTTGAATTTTTTATCTTCAAATTCCGCATACCATTTATCAGGGAAATCAAATCTTGTATCAAGCCCGATACCGGAAGCTTTTGCAGCCATTCCGACAAGCCCGAGAGATTTTGCCTGTTCCTGACTTACAACACCGGTTCTTTCAAGTCTTGAAATAACTGTCGGAGACTTAAGCATTGTTTCAGTAGTACGTTTTACATCCTTCACGACTTTATCAAAAGTTTTCAGCATCCCTGCAGAAAGTTCTTCGTCGATATCATAATTAACTCCGCCAACCGTGATAAGTCCTCGCCCGAAACGGCTTCCGCAAATTTCAAGCATTGTATTAATTACAAGAGTTCTTGTTGCACCGAAAATGGATGCCCCCATTAAATAAGCAGTGTCACCTGCAATAGCGCCCAAATCACCAATATGGATTGCGGCACGCTCCATCTCAAGTGCAATGGTTCTAATGATTTGTGCACGATTTGAAACTTCAATCCCCTCAAGTGCTTCTATTGCTTTGGAATAAGCCAGATTGTAAGCAATTACGCTATCACCGCATACAGATTCAGCAAGCTGGTTTGACGGAGAAGAGATGAACAATTCTTCAACCCCTCTTGATTGATATCCGAGACGGATTTCCAAATCATAAACCTTTTCACCGTTACACATAAATCTGAAATGTCCGGGTTCAATAACACCTGCGTGAATAGGACCTACACCGACCTGGTGAATTTCTTCCCCTTCAATTTCAAAGAACGGATATTCTTTTTTGTGGTCGCGCACAGGTTTTAACCACGGGTGATGAAGCGGTTCAATTCCGAAATCTTCAAAAAACTCGCGTTCAAACATGTGGAAAGCAGGAATTGTCTGGGTTAAAGACTCGTAAGATTTTTCACCTGATGCAAAATGAGCCGATGAAACATAAAGTTTACCCTCGCTATCATCTGCCATCACAACAAATAATTTTACACCGTCACTGACTTTTTGTCCGAAAAATCCGACAACCCTTTTATCCAGATTAATAATTTCACTTCTCAAATCATTTATATTAAGACAAGGAATATCATAAAGGTTGATTGGTTTGTTGTTTTCCGTAATAATCCAATTCATAAATTTCTACCCCACAATTCCCGTGATAGTACCGTTAATTAACACATTCAAAAACTTCGGAATATAAAGCCCGAGCACAAATGCCATAATCAATAAAACAACTTGCGGGAAATACATACCGAAAGATAAAGTTTTAGCATTTTGTTTGAACTCTTCTTCTTTGTCAGAATGCGGCAGACCAAAACTCATTTTAATAACCGCTTTAGCCAGACCGAACATAATAACTGTCAGCAAAATAACAAACAAAACGCAAAGTGCATATTGATGGAAATAAAACATAGCTTTAATCATCAAAAACTCACTGACAAACAAAACTGAAGGCGGCAGTGCAACAATTCCGACAAAAGAAAGCACCCACAGCCAGCCAGTTTTTTTATCTGTTTTTAAAATACCTGTAACCGATTTAATTTTCTTGGTTTTAAAAATTTCAAGAACATTACCGGAAGTCATAAAGAAAGATGACTTAATCAAAGAATGTCCTATCATATGCAAAATAGCCGCATAAACACCGATTCCGCCGATAGCTGTACCGATAGCAAGGATACCCATATTTTCAACGGAAGAATACGCGAGCATACGTTTGTAATTGTTTATGTGATACAAAAATACCGCAGTAATAAACAAAGACAAAAATCCCATCACAAGCATCATAGTTCTTGCATAATCTTCACACCCTGCAAGCACCGTTATTTTGAAAACTTTCAAAATAACAAGAAAAGCTGAATTTAATAACGCAGCGGAAAGTAATGCCGAAATAGGCGACGGAGATTCAGAGTGGGCATCAGGCAGCCAGAAATGTACAGGTGCAAGCCCCATTTTTGTTCCGATACCGAATAAAATGAATACAAACGAAAGTTTCAGCCAGAAATCGTTAAATCCCGAAGCGTTTGCATATAATTCGTTATAAGCAAGCGAGTTCAAATTTCCTGTTGAAACTGTCAAAAGTATAATTCCGACAAAAGCCAGCGCAATACCTATTGAACATATATAAACATATTTCCAAGCGGCTTCAATTGAATTTTTAGTCTTGTTAAAATAAATCAAATACGCACTTGCAAGAGTTGTTGCCTCAATAAATACCCACGACAAACCAAGGTTGTTACTCAAAATTGCGCCTGTCATTGATAAAACAAATATCAAAACCATATAAGCATAATGGCGCAATCTTCGAGGCTCTGTCTGCTCATGTTTCATATACCCGTTGTTATAAATTGCAACCGCTAGAAATACAACGGATAAAACTGCAAGAAATACAATATTTGAAGAATCAACTCCGAAATATTTATCTATACTCTGCTGAGGAACACCGACAGCGCAATAGTATGCAGATACACAGAAATGCAAAAGCGCATACAATGTAATCATCAAATTATTCATCCATTTGCATTTAAATATGCAAAGAATTAAACACGCTATAACAGGGAAAAGTAAAATCATATTAATCATCATATTCACAATCCTTCAAATCTGATAAATGTGAGACTTCAATACCGTCAAATTCTTTGTTAATTTGTCTGACAAGCAGACCGAGAATAAACACGGCAATAAATATATCAAGTAAAACTCCGAGATTAACAATAACCGGCATTTCTTTTGCAACTGATAAAGAAAGCAGGAAAATACCGTTTTCCATTGTGATAAATTCAACAACGTTTGTCAAAATCTTATGTTTTATAGTAATCAACAACAGGCTGATAATTATTACTGCAATGGAAACCCCGAAATAAACAGGGTTAATCATCTTCATCGCAGGGAAATTAATATCCGAAATCAAAAATCCGCCAAATAAGATTATGCTCGATATAAATAAACAATAAAAATGCGGAATATTAGCTTCCATATCTCTATATTCATGAGTTTTTTTGACTATGTGATTCAAAAACAGCGGAATCACAAGCGCCTTGACTATCAAAGTTTCAAATGCCAGAAACAGGAAATTAAACAAATCTGTTTTTTCTGTTCCGAAATAGCAGATAAGGAACAATAAAATTCCCTGAACGGCAAGAATTCTTATGTGAGCCATAAGCCTGCTTGTAGCTGCCATATATAACATTGTTAGTCCGAATAAAATTATTAATGCATTTTCCATATTTTCTACCTAATTTCCATAAATTTTAATCGCAACAAGAGCAAGAATAATCAAAGCAAATGAAGACATTGAAAAAATGAATTCAAACACATGTGACATTCTGAGTCTTGCAATACCGGATTCAAGAGTTCCAATAACAACAGCCAGTCCGAAAATCACCCCGAGAAAAGCAAGAAGTGAATAACCTAAACTTAAATTCATCGGAATAATTAAAGCCGCAATCAAAGATTCAAGTATAACCATCTTAATTCCTGCAGCCCAAGTAATTAATCCCAAATCCTGTCCTGAATTATCAAGAATCATAACTTCGTGAATCATAGTTAATTCAAGGTGGGTTGTCGGATCGTCAACAGGAACACGGCAGCATTCTGTAAGCAGCATTACAAATAAAGCGAGCACCGCAAGAACAATTATCAAAACACCAAGCCCGCCTGCATTAGCAATCACCTGAGATAATCCGTGGAATGTAAAATTACCTGTCAGAGCAATTATTGATGCCATAATAATGAAAAATGCGGGTTCGACTATAGTTGTAAAACAAGCTTCACGGCTTGCGCCCATACCTTCAAAACTGCTTCCGGTATCCATTGCCGCAATCAGTGAGAAGAATTTTCCCAAACCCAGTATGTATGAAAAAAGAATAAATCCGCCCGGCATATTTATAACAGAATACCCTTGAACCATAGGAACAAAAAGTCCTGCAAAAATTACCGTTGCAAACGTAACCATCGGTGAAAATTTGAATATCCACGAAGTAGTTTCGCTGATTACGTAATCTTTTCTCATTAATCTGACAAAATCTCTCAACGGCTGCCAGATAGAAACACCTTTGCGGCCTGCCCAGAAAGCTTTTGTCTTTTTAATCACTCCTATCACAAGGAAAGGCGCGAATAATAGTATTATTAAATTTATCAAACTCAAAATCATTTTTACTACCTATTTATCTATCCTAAAAATACTACTCCGATTAATGTTATTATCAGGAACACCAATCCGTAAAGAATATATTGTTGAATATTACCGTTTTGAATTCTTTCAAATTTTGAAAGGAATTTTTCAACACTGCGTACAAAAGGTGTAAGGAAATAAGCCTCCTCAACATCTTCAATATGCAGACTGAAATGTGAATCTTTCGGGAATAATTCCTTTGGCTTTTTAATGTCAAATACTTTCTTGAATAAAGGTGTCAGCATTGATAAAAACGGGCTTGCATAAGAAGATGCCGTATATTGAATATGATTATTCGGTTTGTCATAACCGCAGCCCCATGTACAATGGAGAGGTGCTTTTCTGTTTGCAACGCATTTGACAATAACAAGAAGCGCCATAAACATAATAAAAGCAAGACAAACAATAGCAATATTCTGCATCAAACTTACAGCTGCCGGCATCGGAGTATTATTTACAAACATACCAACTGGTGCAAACAAAGCCTTTATAATCTGATGCGGGAATATACCAATCAACAGTGTAAATAATGCCAGAATTCCCATAGGGAATACCATAGAAATCGAAACATCACTATTGACATTTTCAGCCTTATCACTTCTCGGCATACCGAGGAAACAAATACTGAAAACCTTTGTAAAACAAAGAATAGCCATAGTTCCGACTAAAGCAAGACCTGCTATTGAAAGAATTAAAACAATAAGCATTCCCAAACTGTTAACAGCAAGTCCCTGAAGCATTCCGAAGTAAATTAAGAATTCGCTGATAAAACCGTTAAAAGGCGGCAATCCGCAAATTGCAACGGAACCTACAAGGAAAAAGAATGCCGTGTAAGGCATAGCCTTAATTAATCCGCCAAGAACTTCAACATCGCGGGTGTGAGTTTGTTTATAAACAGCACCTGCACCGAAGAATAAAAGTTCTTTGAAGATAGAGTGGTTCAGAATATGTAAAATACCGCCGGCAAATCCCAGAACCGCTACAGGAATACAATCGTAAGCAAGTCCAAGCATTCCGGTTCCGATACCGATACCGATTATACCTATATTTTCAATACTGTGATAAGCAAGCAGTCTTTTCATATCGTGCTGTGTTATCGCATAAAGCACGCCGTACAGAGCAGATATAACAGATACAATTAAGACAAAATAAGAAATAAATAAAGAAGGAATTCCGATAAGACATAAAATTCTCAAAATACCGTAGATACCTGTCTTAATCATAACCCCTGACATAACGCCTGATACATGACTAGGTGCTGCAGGGTGAGCTTCCGGAAGCCAGTTGTGGAACGGTACAAAGCCCGCCTTGATTCCAAAACCTATAAATCCCAGAATAAATATCAGATTTGCAAATTGAACATTATTCTGTAAAACTTCACGGAACATTCCGAAATTCATACTGCCTGAATTTATACACAACAGCGCGAAAGTTAAAATTATAAACAACACTGATATGTGCATATAAATCAAATATTTAATGCCGGCATTCAAAACCTCTTTCTTATTGTCCTCAAATATTACAAGGAAGAAAGACGAAAGTGACATAATTTCCCACGCAACAAGAAAATAAAATGCGTTCTGAATTGTCACAACCGCAAGCATTGATGATAATAATAAAGAAAAGAATAAACCGTGTGAGGAAATATTCATTCCTTTATTCAGATAAGGCGTCATATATCCGTTAGAATATAATGCTGCCATAAATCCCATTACGGAAATTACGCAAATAAAAAACGCTGCCAGAGGATCAATCACAAAAGTCAGCGCTCCAAACATAGTATCCGTAATCGGGCTCATACTCAAACTTTCACCGTTCAGCAAAACATGCATTGCCGGTATTAAACAAAGTATCATTGATATAAATGAAAAGAATGAAACTACTTTGAGTTTAAAATTTTCTTTCACGAACAATGACATAAGTCCGCCCGCTATCGGGGCAAGTAGTGCAATAAAATAAATCTCCATGACTCTCTATATTTCCAATAATGTAAAAATCACAAACAACGTTTTAAATCTAACAAAATAAAAAGTCAAGCACAAAGTTTAGAAACAGGCTAAAATACTCTGATTGCAAAAGTTTCCACCACAAATTGCCCGACTGATAACAACAGGCTATAAGACATTCAACACCAATTGAAAGGATTGAGCTATTTTCTTTTGTTATAATAGACTTTTATGAAGCAAAAGATAAACTGTATTTTGATGAAATGGTTAATTTGCAAAAACAGATAGTCTAATAAGACTATCTGTTTTTAAGTTAAATTTTTAATACCCTTAAAATGTATACTTAACTCCAAGAGTTGCAGCTTTATTACTGTTTGAATATTCTCCTGCTGCCTTTAATGAAAGCCCTTTATTCAGTTTGAGTTCAGCATCGGCGTATACGCCTGCGTTTAGTCCTTTATATGGTTTATATCCATATATGTCTACATATTCTTTATTGGTTACTATTTCAGATACATTGCCAAACTCATCAGTATAAGACTCTTTTAATTGCTGATTTATTTTAAGCTTTGACATGAAACCGTCATCAGCAACTGTATAACCTAATTTTAAGCCTGAACCGAACGTAAATTTCTGATTATTTGTTCTTGCCTCAATGCCCAATTTACCGTTTACATCAAAATGTTGTTCTGAATATTTTATAAGATTTTGGGCAACATTACCGTCAACAGAGAAGCCATGTGTTATTTTTTGTTTAGGTCCTGTTGTATATTGAACTTCCGCTCCCAATACTGGCGTGAAATTTTGTTTTTTTTGTTTCCAATTCATTTCCATTTTTGCCTGAAGAGCATTTGAATATACTCCTAAATCTGCACCGGTATTTAAATAACTTTTTTCTCCTAAATTAAAATTCTTTTCTACTCCGATTTCGCCTCCGACTCCTGCTTTCATACCGTTGTTGAGATTGTTATGAACCATGCGCAATGCAGCTCCAATATTAATTTGTGCTTTAGTTTCCGGTTCCACAATTATTGATTTTTTTTCATAAATCGGTTGTGATGATGACTCAACTTTTAATCCTGACATGTTTTTCCCCTTTCTGTATTTTAAATAACTGTCTCAGTAAAATTAATTTCCCCGTTGTCTATATAAACAAATTTTGAAATACAAAATTTACACCCCGCCCCGCATCCTATCCTATCCTATCCTATCCTATCCTATGAGGCATTATGACAGAATTTCAGCCTTTTTAAAGTCATCTTTATATTTCTTTACAATAGACATGATATTTGCATCAACATTACTTCTCAACTTTCAAAAACACGCCTGTTGTATGGCTTTCGAAAAACTTTAATTGACATTAAAGTAGCGGCTTATATAAATAAACATAAGAACTTCTGATAAACTGTAACTTTCTGATTGAAATAAAATTATGATGTTTGCCCCTCTTGAATTTAAAAATTTTCGATATAAAATTTTCAACGGCAGACGAAAAGTTTCGTCATTGTTATTTTACAATTTAAGAATTTAGCCGACACAATAGCCGACAATTTTTTCAATTACAAACGAGTAATTGAAGTTTTTCGGTTTGAATAGAAAAAAGAGAGGAAGATATGATTACAGAAACCCAAAAATTAGACACAAAAGATTGCATTAACCCTATTGATGTAGCACACGAACTCAGTGAATCAGTTATGCCTGCAAAAGCAGCTTACAGAAAAAGTAAAACATTTGTACTGGCAATTGCAGCAGGTGCTTTGATTGCATTCGGTGCGCAAGTTTCTCTGACAGTTATGACAGGAACAGCAGAAAACCTCAGCTGGGGACTTGCAAAAATGATTGGAGCTATGACATTTGCCACAGGTTTGATGATGGTAGTTTTAACCGGTGCAGAACTTTTCACAGGCAACGTTATGATGACATTTTCTGTTATTGAAAAGAAAACAAGCATCTGGAAACTTTTACGCAACTGGTCAATCGTATATTGCGGAAACTTTGTTGGTTCAATAATTTTAGCCGCATTAATTTACTATTCCGGATGTTCTCATAACGCACACGATGCACTCGGTGCTATGGGACTGACTACAGCTTATGCAAAAGTTAATTTGACTGTAGTAGAAGCTTTCACAAGAGGTATTCTTTGTAACTGGTTAGTATGTCTTGCAATATGGATGGCGTCATCTTCAAGACACGTAATCGGTAAAATATTTGCAATATTCTTCCCGATTATGACCTTCGTTGCATCAGGCTACGAACACAGTATTGCTAATATGTACTTCATTTCAAACGGATTGTTCCTGAAAAACATTCCGGCAGTTGTAGCCGCTTCAGGTTTGACTCCTGACCAGCTTTCAACTTTAACGGTTAAGTCATTCTTATTAAGCAACCTTCTTCCTGTAACTTTAGGAAACATCGTAGGTGCATTTGTATTTGTTGTTCTCTTATTCTGGACAGCATACTTAAGAGATGACCACAAAAATGCATAAGGGGTAAAGAGAGAAGACTATCAGACAAATCGAAAAGATACCCTTATGAAAAAATTATTAGAAATATTTGAATTATTGGTGATGTTTACAGTACTATCTTCCGCTGCTTATGCAGTGGAAGAAGTATCTGTTGAAGAAGCGCAGCAGCAATCAGGCGAAGTTCTGGAAGAAATCCAGCTTGAACATCCTAAATTACACTTTACTCACCATTACAGAGAAGCTGACGGAACAAAAAAACTTCATATATCAACAGACGAATCAGATAAAACGCTTGCTAAAAAAATTCAAGAGATATATGAAACAGAATACAATGACACTAATGTAATTAACCCGCTGCTGGCAAAAATTACAACAGTAAAATTTGATGAAGGTCCGCTTGATAACTTACATGTTTGGGCTGCAGTCCAAAGCCACGGAACAGTTGATATGCCGGAAAACTCCGATACGGATACTACTTATGGAGTCGGACTGATAAACATCAACATCGACGGTCAATTTAAAGGCAAAAAAGAAGATTTCAGAATTATGTTAGACCCGACACCTCAGCATAACAGAGGTTTTATGTCGCAGCTGCTTCAGGATGCATACATTGCAACAAACAGGATACCGCACCACAGAATTTTAGTCGGTAATTCCAGACCTGGAGTTGGTTATGAAGGCGCACAAAGCCCTTACACACTGCCATTTATAAACCGTTCTCAAATATCAAGAACCTTTGCAAATGTCAGAAAAGCCGGTGTAAGAGTTCAAGGAAATTACAGCCTTGTTGATTATGACTTTGGCGGTTACAGCTCTGACACTTACTTTCAAGACCTTTTCCCGGGACTTGAATTTGACGGGTGGGTAAATTTAAAACCGCTCGGTAAAACCGACGGGAAATACGGAAAACTCATAACCGGCGGCGGCATTTCTGCGGGTAAAAGATACACTGATTACTTTGTATCAGGAGCATACGTCAGATATGAATACAAAAAATTCACAACAAGTTTTGAATGGGCGCACGCTGATGGTTATAACGGAGCAGCAGGCGTAAGCACAAAAAAAGCAAGCGGTTTTTACACCTCCGTAGCATACAAAATAACCCCTAAAGTCCAAATACTTGCGAGATATGACCAGTTTGATCCTGATACGACAATAGACCATAACAACCGTCGTGAATACACAGCAGGACTGAACTATTTTATTAAAGGTCAAGGTATGAGAGTTATACTAAACTATGTATTCTGCCAGAATGATAACACGGAAGATTCACACAGAATACTTTTAGGAACACAATTTCTGCTGTAATACTTATTTAGCTTTGTAAAATCATTGTTACAAAAAGCCTTGCAGATAGCAAAAAAAATTCTGCAAGGCTTTACTATAACTATACAAATTTACGGAGTCAAATTATGAAAGTTTCAGGTATCATCAATCCCCCATATTTTAAGCCTATCGGAAGACAAAATAACAACATAAATAGTCAAACAGTTCAAAGCTCAATGACACAGCCGTCACTATCAAACAATAATTTAAACTATATGCCTGCAGTAAGTTTTACCTCAATAATTAAGCCTGAGGCTAATGTAAACGATTACATGACAATACCTGATAGAGAAAGTGACACTCACAAACTCGGAAAAGCAGTAAATTATGCATTGAATACTTTACACCATAATGAACTTGTAATAATTTCAAATCTTGAATTAGGTAAAACGTCAAAACTTCTTAAATTAATTTTAGATAATAAAATTTTGGATAATCAACCGCAAAAAGTCAAACTGATAGTAGACAGCAGATTTGACAGCCCTGTTTTTATTGCACCGGATTACGAAGATGAAGATTTTCCATTTACTATAGTTGCAGATAGTCATTGTGAAATATATAACGAAAACGATGAATTGGTCGAAATTGTCACAATGAATGATTCATATCTTTTAAACTACAATGATAAAATTGTATTTAATAATAATGTTGACATGGTTCGTCTGAATCCTGATATTACATATAATGACGGGCAACGATATATTAATGAAATAAGCATATCAAAATTTTACTATGATAATGCTGAGACTGACGTTGAAAATGACTCAGAATCTATCATAAATACAAGAGTTACAACACCGGATAAATATATAATGCAAGGAGGAAATTTACACCCGAATTTTTCTGATGTTGCAGGACATAAAAAAGCCATAGAACAACTGGAAGAAGATATTGTATTTCCACTGGTGTACAAAGAAGATTTGGGCCACGCGATGAATAAAGGTGCAATTCTGACAGGACCTCCGGGGACAGGTAAAACACATCTGGCAAGAGCTCTTGCAAATGAAATTTCAAACATTACAGGTACTGAAATAAAATTTTTTAATATAGACGGAACCTCGCTTAACACATCGGCAGTAGGCGAAACCGAAGCCAGATGGCGCAATTTATTTAAAAAAGCCGCAGATGAAGCACCGAGTATTATATTTATAGATGAAGGCGAATCTGTAGCTCAAAGTCGTGATGACTCCAGCAACGCACGTTATGATAACAAAACAGTTAACCAGATTTTAACACTGATGAGTAATCTGGAAAAAAGTGATGATAATGTATTTGTTATAATGGCTACCAATAAACTGGAATCACTAGACCCTGCAATTACACGTGACGGACGTTTCGGTATAATTATTCCGATAGATTTGCCGGATAAAGAAGACTGCAAGGAAACTCTAGAACTTTACCTCAGGGATAAACAAACAGCACCTGACTTAGACTTAGATGAATTAGCAGGGAAACTTTACGGAATGAAAGTCAACTTCGCCACAATAGCAGGCACGGTAGAAAGAGCGCAGAGAATTGCCCGCAGACGTTCGGGAATCTTTGATAAAATGCGGAAAGGTACTTTCAAATCAGAAGATATGAAAACAGTAGCAATTACAAACGAAGACCTTAATAACGCATTAAAAGAAGTTCGCGAAAAAGAATCTCTCAAGTCAAACGGCAGAATAGTTATTAAAGGCTTCAGGCAAACATAATGTTTGCATCAGTATTATCTCCTCAGACTTAAATATCCATTAAAATTCTTTTAAATATCAAATCAGCTTTAATTCTTTTGCAATAATTTCGGCAGCATCAGCGATAAATTCTTCGCACGGGCGTTTGTGGTAATATTCATCGGTTCTTTTAGATGGAATAGGAGAATCCGGCCCTTCAGGAAGTCCGAGAAGTTCACGACAGATAATGGTGTCGTGTTTCTTTTTGAATTCCTCCGCAAGCTTTTGAACACGTGTGTAGTGTTCGCCTTTAACTTCATCATTGTTAGGCTGTGTATAACCGGACTTTAAACCTGCAATCATAAACATAGCACTAACAGCACCGCAAACTTCCCTGAGGCGTCCCATCCCCCCGCCGAATGAAGATGCAAGCTTCAATGCAGTTTCAAAATCCATGCCGGTTTCATCGCAAAATGTACAAAATACAGATTGAGCACAATTGTAGCCGTCTTTAAATAATTTTCTTGCTTTTTGAGAATATACGTTTTCCATAATTTTATTATATCCCAAAAACTACCCATTTACGACAATGAAAGAAAGTTTTCCGCTAATTAATCTGGTATTGATTAACAAAAAAAAGGAGATAAAAATGAACAAGCCTAATTCTAAAAATCCAAACCTTGATATCAAGACAAAAAATTTTCTTAAAAACATAGACAGCCTTGGTAAAACACCTCTTTACGAAATGAAGCCTGATGAGGCACGTGCGTTTTTACAAGAAGTTCAGCAAATATATGATTATAAACTTGAAGCAGATGTTACAGATACTGAAATTTCAACCGCCAACGCGGATACAATCACGCTCAGAATAGTCAGGCCTCCTGGAAACAAAGAAAAACTTCCCGCAATAATATATATACATGGAGGCGGCTGGGTGATGGGCGACAAAGTCACCCACGAGAATCTGATAAAAAAACTTGCGCTGCACACAAAATCTGTTGTTATCTTTCCGGAATACACCCCCTCACCGGAAACTGTTTATCCGCATGCGATAAACCAGATTTATTCAATAATCCAATATATATATAATAACCCGACAGAATTCAATATTGATAATTCCAAAGTTGCAATAGCAGGTGACAGCGCAGGCGGTAATATGGCTGCAGCAATCGCACTCAAATCAAAAAACGAAAAAGGCCCTTCAATTAAATTCCAGACACTGTTATATCCGGTAACCGATGCAAAAATGAAATCCGATTCATATAAAGAATTTGAAAACGGTCCGTGGCTGACAAAAAAATCTATGGAATATTTTTGGAACGCATACTTGAATGACAAGAATCTTGAAAAAGATATCTACGTCTCGCCGATTTATGCAGAACCGGAAGAGCTTAAGGGTTTGCCGCCCGCATTAATCATTACAAACGAAAACGATGTTCTGCGAGACGAAGGAGAAGAATACGGCAGAAAACTGACGGAAGCAGGGGTAAACGTAATGAATGTACGTATAAACGGTACAATCCATGATTCAATGATGCTGAACGGACTGTCCGAGACGCCGCCTGTCAAAGCAGCCTTCTATCTCACCTGCAAGACCCTCAAAAAAGCCCTGCACAATGAATAGAACAATATTTACAAACATTTTGTAAATATTCTAGTAAATACGTCGGGATAATTATTAAATTTTTCGAATATTGATTCATTAGGTAATAAATTATTACCTAATGAATCACATATGAATTTTGTTAAAGTTTCTGCAAAAAATTCAAATGGATTTAAGGTTGCATATTCTCCTACATAATTTTTAATTAGTTCCTGCTCTTTATCAGTAAAGGTAGTGTTAAATAAAGCCTTAACTTTATTATATGATACATTATCCTTTTTTTTATTATATAGTCTTTTTCCTAAAAGACTGTTTCCATCATAACCGTATTTTCTATATAACAAATCTAAATGGGTATTATGTATCCATTCATGCAAAAAAGAAGATAAAAAATGAGCTGAACATGTTGATTTATTATTATAGTTTACTTCTGAGATATCATCAATATCTTTAATAGTATAAGAATTTTGTCGAAAAAATATTGAACGCATTTCAAATGGAGGATATTTTTTTAAGACTCGTTTTATATCAGGTATACAAAATGCATTAGTTGCATTTGGATTTATAAGTTCATTATTCTCAAAAACATAAACATTTGGAGTTAATACTCTAAATACTGTCGGATATCTCTTATTAAGTTTTTCATAAATCCGTAGAATTAAAAAATTTCCAATTGCAAGTTGTTTATTATTTAAAAAATTAGTTTGTACATTATAATTGGAAAGAAAATATTTTTCTATTTGATTTACTGAAATTTGTGAAAATTCTTTATAATAAGAATTTCTTAATCCTGCGGTAAAATTAACTTTATTTTGTACACTAACATTATTTAACATAACTTTATATAAAAACAAATGAAATAAAATTTGCTAAAAAATTAATTTTTGTAAATTTTTACAATTAAATATATTGATATTGACTAAAGTTTCATCTAAAATCAACGTAACAAGTGGGGTTTTAAATGAGTACAATTAATAAAGTAAATAAATTATCAGGTTTTATACCTGTAAAAATTAATAACAAAAGTAGAGTTAAGTTTGCTAATATTACCACAGAAAAAGATATCTTTGTTAAATCAACTGAAAAAACTTTAGATAACATTAATGGACCATACGGTCATCCTTATAGTGGACGACCAATAATTAATAAAACACAACCATCTAATGATATACTTGAGCAATTGCCAGATGATAATAATGAATTATTAAATTTAGTTAAAACTATTAACGAAGATGGTGCAGGGCTAAATAAAGCACAAACATTGATGGAATCTTCATTATTACAAGGAGCAGATTTAAGCAATGATAATATCACTCATAATTTATCCGAACAACTAGTTGATTCATCAGATGCACACTACCCAATTTTAGAACAGATAAGTGATGTTATTAAAAACATTTTAAATCTAGATTAAGAAAGTAGAAAAATGAAAATAGCAGCTATACCAATATATTTAAATAGCAACTATAAATACAACAATATCAATTCATCAAAATTCAGTACTGCATTAAATTTGCATAATATGAATAAAAGTGATAGTGTCTGCTTTAGCGGAGATATTGATAAGGATAAAAAAAGAAGATTATTAAAAGCAAATGGAATTATACATTCTGCTGCTTCAGGAGCCGCTTTTGCGGCATTCGCAATGGCTCAAACGCCAGGTGCTGACACTGCAACATTAACAGCAATCACAACTGGTATGGCTATTGGATTATGTAGAATATATAATGTTTCAGGCTCTAGTACATTAGGGACATCAATTGCAACAATAGCCGTCGGAAAACAATTTGGAGTTGATTTAGCGATGAAATGTTGTTCTTGGATTCCAGGAGTTGGAAATGCTGCGAATGCAGTCTCTACATTTATGCTACATGAAGCGACTGGTTGGTCTATAGTTGGTTTACTAGAAGCACAACGAAAATTAGGTGCTATTGATGAAAATCAAAAAATAACAAAAAAAATTCTTGATAAATATAAAAAAAATGGTAACAATTTAAAAGATTCATTAAATGACTCCGATACACCTGATTCACCAACTTTTACAGGAAAAATTAATAATAATCCAAAAGAAAAACAAGCTAAAACAATTATCTTTGAGTATGCAAATAAAATCAACTTAGAGAATAAAGAGAATACAAACATACCTCAAAAACTTAAAGAGGAGCTATGTAATTTATACAATATAGATCAATCTTCTCAAACTGCTAAGCAGATAGAAACAATTTTTCATAAATCAACTCAACAAATTAAAAATATTGAACTTGTCTTTGATAATGATATATCGGAACATATATTTGATTTATCCTATATTACACCATTTCTTACATTAACTAAACTCATTGAAAATGAGAAAGCAAACAAAAAAGATTTAAATACATTAAATATTACACAGCAAAGTTTAATAAACAGCGCAAGCAAAATTACAGACTTATTACTTAAATAATATTCAGGAGCTTATATGATAAATAAAATTGCAAACATAACATTTAAATCTACGCAAGAGGATACCAGTCACAAAACAAGGCTAAATTCAAATTTAGCAGTGACTGGTGCTTGTTCCGGTTTGACAACAATAGGTCTCGGTGAATGTTTTAATAAATTTGATATTGCAGAATTTTCAAAAAATAATCTGGATAAAACAAAAAACATACTAAAATATTCAACATTAAAAAATATTGCTGCCGGTATTGTCTTAGGTGTCAGTATAAGTACTATCCATAAACTATTATCTCAAAACAATAATCAAAAGTCAGAAAAAATTGCCCCTATAGATTCAGCACTACTTACAGGAACAGGTGCATTTGCAATTTTAGAAATAATTTCAAAAAACAGATTTTTGAATAATTTAAATAAAACTGCAGTAAAAAGCGTGGATGTTATGAAAAAATCTACTCTAAAAAATGCAGCACTAAGTTGCGTTTTTGCTTGTACTGCAGGTTACATACACAAAATATCCGCTAAACAACAATAACTATTAAATATTTCTTGATTAATAACCACAATAAAAAGGACATTCTATAAATTGAATGTCCTTAATTTATGAAACAAAAAGGATTCTTTTACTAATATTCAATACCCTGTCTTGCCATAACACCCATATCGAAATAGTGTTTAATAGGTTTCATTTCTGTCACAAGATGTGCCATTGCCTTCAATTCAGGGTGGGCATAACGTCCAGTGAGAACAATTTCAAGATTTTCAGGCTTGTGCATCAAAACATCCTTGACATCACTAACCTTAATCATGTTCATTGCAGTACAAATATTAATCTCGTCCAAAATAATAAGCTGGTATTTACCGGAATTAATCGCCTGTTTTGCAAATTCCCAGCCTTTTTTAGCTTCTTTAAAATCATCCATGCATACATTGTGTGAATAGCAAACTCTGTCCATACCAAATTGAACAACTTCCAAATTAGGCAAAAACTTGGATGATGTAACAATTTCACCGTAAGATGTTGCACTGTCACCTTTTGTAAACTGAATAATCAAAACTTTCCAACCATGACCCAAAGCTCTAAGTGCTAAGCCGAGAGATGCTGTTGTCTTTCCTTTACCGTCTCCCGTGTAAATTTGTATATACCCATGCTCTAACACTTCTGATTCCTCCAAACATAAACTTTACTGATTTCGTCTTATATCCTCATTTTAAACGATGTTAAACGCTGTTTAATCGCTCTTTAGATGGATAAAAATCTAAGAAAGGATTGATAAGGGACGATATTTTTATAATCACCTCTTACAAATCCCCGCTCCCAAGATTTGTATATTCATCATAGAACAAATTTGGAAAAATGAAACCAAAATAAAGCCATCCATGCCAATCTTTTTACAATAAAATTTTTAAATTTTATAAAAAACGGCTCGGCAAGGGAAAAATGAGCTTTTTCAAAAAGTTTACTAAATTTTTGTAAAGTTAATATATAAAACACTTGCATAATCCGAAAGAACTCTTCAACAGGACATTTTCAGCCCGTGTAACACTTTTGTAATAAAAAAATTAAAAATGTTAAAAAAGCTTTCAAACAGGGCATAATAACCGTAAGGGATTCTGAAAATCTTTTAGGGACGGAGTATTCAATAGAATGTTAACAAATGTAACAAATAATTTAAAGAATGAAATTTCTCAAATTGAAAATTGTTTATATATACAAGAAGCAAAAAACAAGAGAGAGTAAATTATGGTGGCATTACCTGGTGTACAAACAGCAGTAGCTGCAAATATCAAGAAAAACCCCGTCAAAAAAACGGCAGTAAGCCGCGACGGAGGTTCAACTACGCCTACATCTACGGTCAAAACAAGAGCGTCTGAAGGTGTACGTACTGCATCTGCTGCATCTGCAGAAAATACCAGAGCAACCAGAACAGAAAGTAAACTTTCTCAACATTACAGTATAAGTGATGCAATACGCAACGGTACAGGAGGAGCTGTACGCGGTAATGATAAATGGCAATACGGAGTACCTAAAAATGTAGATTATTCTACATTTAAACCTGGTTTGGCCGGAAATGGATGGCGCAACTTAGCTGGAGGTC
Organism: Candidatus Gastranaerophilales bacterium; assembly: GCA_944324235.1. Lineage (GTDB taxonomy): Bacteria > Cyanobacteriota > Vampirovibrionia > Gastranaerophilales > Gastranaerophilaceae > CALUVN01. Next base: position 8,115 of record CALUVN010000023.1, on the reverse strand, counting down.
AACGACCGCCGGTAATTGTATCAGGTAATAATGCGCAAGCAAATATGTATGCGCAGCTTAATAACATGTATAAAGCCCAAATGGGAGCTCAAATCGGTAAGCAAGTTGGTACAGCCACAGTGAACTTCCTTAATAATCTTGGCAACATCGGCGGTAAGGATAACGTATACAGTGACATGTCCTTGAGTGATTTGAGTTCTTCAAGGTCAGCCTCAAGTGTAAAAACACCTGCGGACTTGACATCTGCTTCTGGTGTGAAATCTGCAGTTAAAAATGCCGATACGTCAGCCGATGTTTATAATGCAAAACAAGCCGCTGATGAAATCAGAGGTAACCTGACCAATGAATTATCTAAGCTTGATATGAGTGAAAGTATAAATGCAAAATTAGATGGTTCTATAGGCGTCGATGGCAGTGACAAGACATTGGCAGATGTGCTGAAAGAAGTCGGAGTTACTCTTGATACCTCTGCCTTAGGCAAGATTCAGGTAAATACCGAGGATACTTCACAGGTAATATCAAGTATTACACAAAAAATGGAATCTGTAGATGCCTTTGCTAAAACATTAGAGGGCAGTACAGCTAAAATAACAACCAAGAGCGGTGAAGTTAAGGGTACTCTAACAGCCACGACTATGACTATTGAGCGATTAGAGGGTGAAATTGCTACTGCACAAGCACAAGGGCTGGATACATCTACACTTCAAACTCAATTAGATAAAGCTAATGAACAAAAATCTAAGTTGGAAATTCAATTAAAGGAACTGGACACTGCGAAAAAGGCTGTAGGTGATATGAGCACCGAAGCAACTACAATGCAGAATGAACTTAAAGAAATGAAAGGCAAGTTTGAGGATCTGCAAGAAGTTGAAACAACTGCTGATGAAAAACAGCAAAAACTAGAACAAAAAGAACAAAAAGAATTGACCAAACTTGAAAAAGAAGCCTACGATCTGAAAAATAAAATGGATGCAGAAAAGGACGAAGGCAAAAAAGCAAAACTTAAAGACAAATATGACAAAACATGCGCTGAATTTAATGAAACAGCTGCAAATACTACACTTGAAGGATTTGCCGGTAAGGCAATTGGTGACAATGCAACAGATTCACGAACAGTCTATGAGCAGCGTGATGATTACAATAAAGCTCAACGAGATAAAATGGATGCTAGCATTGATGCTCAACTGAAAGAAATTGAAGATAATGCTAGGAATAGTTGGTCACCTGAGACAAAAAGTCTTGTTGGCGCAATGCAAAGTTCTAATGACAGCAAAGTAGCCGCCGCAACCGAAACACCAAAAAATGATTCACAATTTGATATCAACAATGAAATAAATATATTGAAAGACTCTTCACGCTCGAATGGTAAAATGTCTGCACAAGGACACGATATACAATATTCAAACGGACAGTTTACAATAGACGGAAAACCCGCATCAGAAACTGAAGTACGTAAACTGCTGGCAGATGCATTCGGAGCAAACTTAACATAAACTTTACATAAACTTTACTTCAAAAAAATATTAGTTTATAATACATAACATAGACAGTATTGTCACAGAAAAAAAGAACGGGACACCCCGTTCTTTTTTCGGTAATAGAAGGGTAATCAAGAGGGTATAAAAATGAAACAGGATATTAACCGGCATGAAATTATCGAGGCCATAACTCCGTTAATTGAAAATACCGCTATGCGTTTCAATCTTATTCCTATCGAGATTGATTTTTCTAAAGAAAATCACAGATGGTTTTTGCGTATATTCCTATATTCAAAAGAGCGTGACATAACGCTTGATGATTGCGAAAAGGTTACACGCAGCCTGAATGACTTTCTTGATGAACTTATACCGGTCAAATATTACCTTGAAGTTTCCTCACCGGGGCTGGAGAGGAAGTTCAAATCCGACAAAGAATTCATCATATTCAAAGGCAGAAACGTAAGTATTAAACTAAAAACGCCGCTGGAAGGTGAAGAAGAAAAAATTTTCAAAGGCGAAATTCTCGACTTTGACGAAAACGAAGGACTGAGTTTCTTCCGTTTTGATGACGGAAAAGAGCTGCTCATACCGAGAAGCAACATCCAGTCCGCTAAATTGTATATTGATTAATAAAAACTTAACGTCTTAAACTTGAAAACTACATAGAAAGGAAACATATAAAAATGATTAAAATCGGAACAGCATTATTTGAAGCATGCGAAGAGTTGGAAAGAGAACGCGGTATATCAAAAGATGTACTTATAGCATCACTTTGCGATGCTATGGTTGCAGCTTACAAAAAACACATGAGAATTAAAGAAGCTGCAAATATTGAAGCAATTCTCGACGAACAATCAGGCGAAATCGGTGTTTTCAGCACAAAAACAGTTGTTGAAAACGTTGAAGACCCTGATTTGCAAATTTCACTTTCTGACGCAAAAGAAATCGACGAAGACGTTGAAGTTGATGACGAAGTTAAAATAGAAGTAACACCGGAACAATTCGGCAGAATAGCTGCCCAATCAGCTAAACAGGTCATCACTCAAAGAATTCGTGAAGCCGAAAGAAATCTCGTCTTACAAGAATTTCTGGACAAAAAAGGAACGCTTGTTACAGGTATAATCCAACGTGTTGAAAACAGAAACGTTATCGTTAATATCGGTAAAACCGATGCGATTATGCCTCAAAAAGAACAAATTCCTGGTGAATACTACAAACCGGGCAACAGAATCAGAGTTTTCGTTCTTAACGTAAAAGAAACAACAAGACTGCCGCAGGTAATCGTTTCCCACGCTCACGCGGAAATAGTAAGAGAACTCTTTGAACTTGAAGTTCCGGAAATTGAAGACGGAATCGTTGAAATTAAATCAATTTCACGTGAAGCAGGCTACAGAACTAAAATTGCCGTATGGTCAAATGACCCTGAAGTTGATTCAGTAGGCGCTTGCATAGGTCCTAGAGGCTCAAGAATTCAGACTATCGTAGGTGAGTTGAAAAATGAAAAAATTGATATCGTAAGATATTCTGAAGACCCTGTAGAATATATCGTTAACGCACTTTCACCTGCAAGAGTTGTGTCTGTTGATATTCTGGCAGACGACGACTACTCTCACGAAGCAATGGTTGTTGTGCCAGACGATCAATTAAGCCTTGCTATCGGCCGCGAAGGTCAAAACGTAAGACTTGCACATAAATTAACAGGCTGGAAAATAGACATCAAGAGCGTTTCTCAAATGGAAAAAGCAGAAGCAGCTAACTTCCAAAACTACGAAGAAGAACCTGTAGAAGAAGTTGAAGAAGATGACGAACTTCAACAGGAAATTGAAGAAGAAATGAACCAGCAAGCCTATGACGAAGAGGATATCCAGCACGAAGAAGCTGTAGAAGAATCTTCCGATGACGAAGAGGTTTAATAAAATAAACAAATCCAAAACTAAAAAGAGACCCTACAGGGTCTCTTTTTTATCTAAGCTGCAACTCTCAAATTATTAATCATAGAAAATACTTCCTGACAAAATTCCTCATTACCCGGATTTTTATCAGGGTGGAATTTCAAAAGTAATTGCCGGAACTCAGTCTTAGGCATTTGTGCAATATCATCAACAGATTTACCAATAAGATTGCTGAGCTGGGATTTTTCTGCCGAAGACAGATTAGATAATCCGCCGCGATTTGCAATTTTAGACGACATACTCTTTACAAAAGTAAGATTTGATGATGAACCGGTTGAAGCAGAAGCGGCTTTAGCAGTATCTTCAGCAGCGGAAGCTCCTCTTGCTCCTGCATTTTCAGCCGAACTTGATGCGCCTTGTGCGGAACCAGACGCACCTTTTGAAGAAGCAGATGCACCGGCAGATGAAGTTGAACCGGCACCGCCAGGCGAACCTGGGCCACCTGTTGAACCTTTAACCGGCATTTTTTCAGTGTTTGCGACTGACGAAGTGCCTTTGGGTTGAACTCTTGCAAGCCCGGTTTCAGATGTAGCCTTAGGAGCAGCTTTAGGAGCTGCCTTACCCAGCATACCGGCTGCACCTTTAACCGCTCCGGCTGTTACTGCAGATATTGCACCCTCAACCATGGCCTCTTTTGCTATATTATTAAGATTTTCAGAATTAACATCTCCATCTATAGCATTTGTGGCTAAATCTGAAACCTCGACTGCTGCTCTTGCTGCCATTGTTGATGCGCCTGCAATTGCGGCCGTCGCTGCCAGTGAAGCCCCACCTGTTGCGACTGCGGCTGCAACAGTCGCACCTGCAACTACGGTTGTTTTAACTGCAGCAGCGCCCTCTTGCTGGGATTTATTGTAATCCATTACACGCTTATGGATATCATTTTTAGTTCCGTAAGCTTTTTTGTAGTTTTCTTCCGTCGGATTTTGTTCATATGCTGCAATATTTGCAGGATTGTAATCAACCCCGTAAATTTCTTTGAATTTTGCACTGAATTCAGCCGCCCCTTTTGATTGTGCCTGTTGAAGTTCTTTTATTTGGGTTTCGTAGGTTTGTAAATCTTCTTCAACTTTTACAGCACGGTTGTCGGAATTCCATAACACGCTCACAGCATCAGCGGTTTTTCCTGCCCAGCCGTCAGAAGCTTTCTGCTGCTCAAAAGCATCTCTTGCATTGCTAAGTGTTTCTTTTTGTGCATTAACTGCCGTGTATTCGCTTTCTCGTCGTTCGTAATACTCTTTTTTAATTGCAGTACCGTCTGCGGCAAAATACCAGGTTTCGCCGTTTTCTGCAGTGTATGAATATCTGCCGGAACCGCTTTCTGCCATTTGGCGTTTATCTTCTGAGGCTTCTTTTGCTTCGTAATAACTTTGTTTAAGCTCTGTACCGTCTGCAGCGTAATATCTGGTCTTGCCATTCTGTGTAATAGTGTATCTTCCCGTTTCGCTTGTAGTTTTATAACCCCAGTGAGACTGGTCAACAGCCGCATCTATATCAGCCATTTTGACCTCTGTGCCATCTTTTAATGTAACATTTTCAGGTAATGTAATATTTGAAGGCATATTTGTTGCTTTAGGATCAACATTATTTTGCGCTTTTAGCTGCCGAACGATTTCCATTGTCTGCTTATGGTCGGTTATGCCGTATTTGGCCTGTACAATACCGTACCATGTATCTTTATAATTAACTTCATAATTATAAGTTTTATTTTGATTTTCTTGAGGTTCTTCCGCTGGAGTTTCTACACTCGGCTGAGGAGTTTCTTCAACTTCCGGTTCTTCCGCAGGGATTTCTACAGGCTGTGTAGAAACCGATGCCGGTGCAGGAGTTGAAGACTGTGCAGCAGGTGTATTTGCTGGTGTCTGCTCTGCCGCCGCATCATTGGATGCCTGCTGGGTATATAAATCATATAAAGCATTAAAAAATGCCGTCTGGTCTTTTTGATTTCCCCATAATCCGGACTGTTGAATTTCTTTATGCGATAAAATATTATCATCTCCGGCACGATTCTTTAAAAAAGCCTTCATTGCTTTTGCTTCATTTTTATCTATTTTGCCGTCATTATTCAGGTCAAATTTTTCAAAAACAGACTTATTCATATCATTTTTGGTGACACCTTCACCTGTAAATGAGTTCAGATCAATTTTTTGCCCGTTTTTATTTGCCAGGCTCAAGATAAAATTAAGTCCTTTTTCGATGCCGCCCATAGAAATCCTTTCGTGTTTGTTCGCTTAAAGTATTTATCGGCAACCACAAAACAAAACTTTACACCTCGCCTCGCATGCTATGCTATGCTATGCTATGAGGCATTATGAGAGGGTTTCAAGGCTTTAAAACTCATTTTAACAATTCTTTACATATTGCAAGCTTAGTGTAAATTTTCGATTCTTAAATAACTTTATATAAATAACACAAGGTCTTTAGGGGAAATTTATATGAAAGTAGAAAAATCTGTACAATTGCCACAGTACAACATAAATTCTGCACTCACAACCAGTGAAAAATGCTCTTCGATGCTGCGCGGTGCAAAAAATATGCTTAAAGATTTAATTTTCGATAATAATGAATTAAGCTGGAAAAAGATTGGTAGCCTTGCACTGACAGCCTCACTTTTTGCAGTGGGAAACCGTGCTGCGGTAGCATCAGGTTATGTTAAAGCCTCAACAGTCTCTAAAATGTTGACAGGACTCGGACTTGGCTGGGGTGGATACACAGCTTACGGCGGACTTTCCAACCTTAATAAAGCAGAAAACAAATATGAAAAATTAAAAGCTTGGGAACAAATCGGAGCTGGTGCAGGTACGGCTGCAATTAGTATCATCCCTGCTAAAATGCTTTCAAAAGGCCTAAAAAAAGTTCAGCCTGCAAATTCTCCAACGACGCGCCCACAAATCTCAGAGGTAGTTTCAAAAAGTCTCGACAATGAATATTTTCTGAATACTTTAAAAGATAAACATTCTATCCCGCTTTATATATACGGTGCGCTGTTCGAGAGTGTAAACTTTTCAAAACCTGAAGAGGAAGTAAAATTTGCCTGATACATCCTTTCCTTTATAAATTACTACTTATTGACAAAAAAAATTGAGCAACTATCATTAAATTATGGCTTAAAATACCAAATTAGTAAGTAGTATAATTAGTAAAGAGAAAAGGAGATTATTCTCATGGCAAGAGAAAAGTATGAACGTACCAAACCGCACGTTAACATTGGTACCATTGGCCACGTAGACCACGGTAAAACAACGTTGACCGCTGCGATTACAGGTGTTATGGCTGCAGCTGGTAAAGCTCAAGCTAAAAAATTCGATGAAATCGACGCTGCTCCGGAAGAAAAAGCAAGAGGTATTACCATCTCTACTGCTCACGTTGAGTATGAAACAGATTCTAGACACTATGCTCACGTTGACTGCCCGGGCCACGCTGACTATGTTAAAAACATGATTACAGGTGCTGCTCAAATGGACGGCGCTATCCTCGTAGTTGCTGCTACTGACGGTGCAATGCCTCAAACTCGTGAACACATCCTGCTTGCCCGCCAAGTTGGTGTTCCTAACCTCGTTGTATTCCTTAACAAATGCGATATGGTTGATGATCCGGAATTGTTAGAATTGGTTGAAATGGAAGTTAGAGAACTTCTTACTTCTTATGAATTCGACGGTGACAACATTCCATTCATCCACGGTTCTGCTTTGAAAGCTCTTGAAGCTGTTCAAGCTAATCCGAAAATCCAACGCGGCGAAGATAAATGGGTTGACAAAATCTGGGAATTGATGGATGCAGTTGATACTTACTTCCCAACTCCTGAACGTGATTTGGACAAACCATTCTTGATGCCTGTTGAAGACGTATTCTCTATCACTGGTCGTGGTACTGTTGCTACTGGCCGTGTAGAACGTGGTATTGTTAAAGTTGGTGATGAAGTTGAATTAGTTGGTTTAGGCGAAACTAAGAAAACTACAGTTACCGGTGTTGAAATGTTCAGAAAATCTCTTGACCAAGGTCAAGCTGGTGATAACATTGGTGCTTTGCTCCGTGGTATCGATAAAACTGAAATCCAACGCGGTCAAGTTCTTGCTAAACCTGGTTCAATCCACCCGCACACTAAATTCACAGCTAACGTTTACGTATTGACTAAAGAAGAAGGCGGACGTCACACTCCATTCTTCCCTGGTTACAGACCTCAGTTCTACATCCGTACAACTGACGTAACAGGTTCAATCAAATTTGACGGTCAAATGGTTATGCCTGGTGACAACGTAGTTATGGAAGTTGAACTTATCGCTCCTGTAGCTATTGAAGAAGGTATGAGATTCGCTATTCGTGAAGGCGGACGTACAGTTGGTGCCGGTGTTGTTGATAAAATTATTGAATAATTTTATTGATAAACCAAAAACTTTAAAAAGGGCTCTGATTTTTCAGGGCTCTTTTTTAATGCAAAATCAAAAATATTCTGCCATCAAAAAATTTCACACCAATTTTTAACTCATAAATATAAGAACAGTTATTTGAAGATGACAGCGGAAACAGAGTGGGAGCGTGTGCCGAAAATAATTGTTCTTATTTTTTTTTACTCATAAATATAAGAACAGTTATTTGAGGACGATAGCGGAAACAGAGTGGGAGCGTGTACCGAAAATAATTGTTCTTATTTTTTTTTACTCATAAATATAAGAACAGTTATTTGA
>CALUVN010000022.1 GCA_944324235.1 Candidatus Gastranaerophilales bacterium | reverse complement strand
AGATTGTTAATTCCAACAGGGAGCGTGTACATTGCCTCTTTAGTTAATACAATACTCGGCCACAAAAATTCTCCCCACGAACCTATAAATGTAAATATCGCAAGGACTGCCAGCGATGGTTTTACCATAGGGAGAAGTATTTTAAAAAATAATTGCACAACGTTACATCCGTCGACTATAGCAGCCTCTTCCATTTCTCTGGGGATTCCTAAAAAAGCCTGCCTCATTAAAAATATTCCGAATGCATTAACCGCAAACGGCATAATAAGACCGACAAAACCCGCAAAATTATTTACGCTGTCCATTAAATGCAGTTTAATTGTAATCAAATACACAGGGAGCATTATCGCCTGAAACGGAATCATAATGGTTGCAAGGATTGCAAAAAATACTATTTTCTTTCCTTTAAATTCCATTCTTGCAAGCGGGTAACCTGCAAGAGCTGACAGCAGCAAATTAAGCACAACAGTTCCGAGTGCAACTATCATACTGTTTACGAAATAAGCGATAAAATCTACCCGTTTCCAAACACCTGTATAATTTGCCCATGTAAAATCTGTCGGGATTAATTGCGGCGGGTATGCGAAAATATTTTCCGCGTTCCCCTTCAATGATGTGGAAATAAGCCAGATAAACGGAAATATTGATAACAATGATGTGATTATCAATATAAAATGTATGGAGAATTTTTTTATCAGTTTTTTCATCATATCTGATACTTATTCCTTTCAAAACAAAATATATTTATAAATGAGAACGCCATTACAATTATCAAAAGCACAACGGCCATGGCAGATGCAAATCCTAAATCAAGGTTTTCAAATGCGCGTTCATAAATGTAATAAACGATAGTTTTACTTGCATCCAGCGGCCCGCCTTTTGTCATAACGTAGATTTCCGCAAAAACTTTCATAGCGGAAATGGAACTTATTGTTGTGACAAGTGCGATTGTCGGCATAATATGCGGTATTGTGACCGTCAAATGTTTGGTAACAAAATTAGCTCCGTCAATATCGCAGGCCTCATACAGTTCTTTCGGGACACTCATCAGCGCTGCAAGATATATTATCATGTAATACCCGATACCCTTCCAGATTGTGACAAAAATTACCGAATACAATGCAAAATCCGGATCGGTAAGCCAGCCGATACTGTCTAATCCCATACTTGTAACTATATAATTTAGAATTCCCTGATCTGCGTATAGCCATTTAAAAGCTATTGCCGCAACGACTATTGAAACTATTACGGGCAGGTAAATTAAAATTTTATACAAATTGGCAAATCTTATCTGCTGGTTAATCAATATTGCAAGCACAAGCGGAACTGTTGCGAGTACAGGAACCGCAACAACCAGATATATAAAAGTATTCCATAAAACCTTATAAAAAATCGGATTTTGGAATAATTTTATATAATTGTCCAACCCGACCATCGCAGGCGAATAAATACTGTTTGTATAATCCTGAAAACTCAGTAATATTGTTTGAAAAAACGGGATAAAAAAGAATATGATTAAAACCACTCCCGCCGGTATTAAAAACAGATATGGTGTAAGCTTCCCGTAATATTTAAACATACATTGATTATCTCACCTAATTTACATTGCTGTCAAGAGATTTAACGGTGATTTCCAATCTGTCCGGAAATTGTCTCTTCAGTTTATTGACAAGTTCATTATTAGAATTAACCCAGAAAATTGAAGAACACAATATTTTTACAGGGCCTGTCAAATCATCCATTTTTATCATAACAGGGTCAGAACCTTTTGAGGAACAGAGCATTTCTTTTAAGAATACAAGCTCTTCATACTTAAATTCATCCTTGAGTTCAATTGTAAAAATATTAGAGTTATCAACAGTTTTGACATTTTCCACAATAATTGCAGGAGCTTCTTCATCAGAGCGTCTGTTGACTTTTCCTGATACAATAACCCGCTGTTCGGGCTGCAGCATATCGCCGAATTCAGCAATTTTACCGTTAAAGCAAATCGTGTCTATTTTTCCTGTCAAATCTTCAATGGTTGAAAATCTGATGAATTTAGTCGGATCTTTTTTGGTCGGAATCTGTTTTACTGCCGTAATAAGCCCGCAGATAGTAACGTATTTGTCAGTCGGAGTGTCTGCAATTTCCGAAATTTTGTGAGTCATCAAGAAAGGCAGCTTGTCTCTAATCGTAGAAAGCGGGTGGCTTGTTACGTAAAATCCCAGAAATTCTTTTTCAAATAATTGAATCTGGCGCTGGTCATATTCTTCATCGCTTCCTGCAAGCTGGAATTGTGAGCCTGCAAAATCTGCATTATCCTGTAATCCCGCAAAAAGGCTGACCTGACCTAAAGCTTTTTCTTTTGCTTCTTTTGCCGCAGTTGCGATAATATAGTCCATATTATCAAGCAGTTGTTTGCGGCTTTTTTCAATATTAGAGAACGCTCCGGCCTTAATTAAGCCTTCAAGTACTCTCTTGTTACAGCATTTAGCATCAAGTCTGGTGCAATAATCGTAGATAGATTTATATTCGCCGTTTTCTTCACGTTCTTTGATGATAGATTCAATAACACCTTCCCCGACCTGTTTGATTGCTGAAAGTCCAAAGCGGATATCATCTCCGTCCGGTGTGAATTCTGCGTAAGATTTGTTAATATCAGGCGCCATGACTTTAATGCCGTTTTTCTGGGCTTCTTCAATATATAGCTGAGTTTTTTCCTGATCACCTGCAACACTGGAAAGCAGACATGCAAGGTATTCTACTTTATAGTGACATTTGAGATATGCAGTCTGGTAAGCTACAAATGCATAAGCAGCAGAGTGTGACCTGTTAAAGCAGTATGATGCAAATTTTTCAATCTGTTCAAACAAAGCTTCGGCATCTTTTGCGGCCATACCGTGTCTGCCTGCCCCTTCAACGAACTTACCTTTTTGTTGGGCCATTTCGTCCAGTTTTTTCTTACCCATCATACGGCGAACCATATCCGCCTGACCGAGTGTATAGTCTGCAAGCACCTGGAACACCTGCATGATTTGTTCCTGATAAACAATTGTTCCGTATGTATCTTTTAGAACCGGTTCAAGGCTCGGGTGGGCGTATTTAATTTCTTGACGTCCGTGTTTACGTTCGACGAAGTCCTTAACCATTCCGGATTCTAAAGGACCCGGACGGAAAAGCGCAACAAGAGCGCCTAAATCTTCAAAAACGTCAGGCTGTAAATCTTTAACAAGCCGTTTCATACCGGCAGATTCCAGCTGGAACACGCCGTCAGTGTCGCCTGCAATCAGCATATCGTATGTCGGCTTATCGTCAAGCGGAATTTTATTGATATCAAACTCAATACCGCGGCGTTTTTTGATGAGCTTCATTGTCTTGGTAATCATTGTAAGGTTACGCAGACCGAGAAAGTCCATTTTCAAAAGCCCGAGTTTTTCCAAATCTGCCATCGGATATTCTGTAACGATGATACCGTCTTTGGAAGGCTGAACAGGAACTATTTCGTTGAGCGGTTTGTGCGCAATGATTACACCTGCCGCGTGTGTGCCTGTGTTATTTTTAATCCCTTCAATAGCTTTGGCCATGTCGACAAGTTTTTTTACTTCAGGATCTTCGTCGTAGAGTTTTTTAAGCTCCATTCCTTCTTGAAGTGCGTCATCAATATGAGTTTTCGGTTCACTCGGGATTAAAGATGCAAGCTGGTTACTTTTGGCATAAGGAATATCAAAAACTCTTGCAACCCCTTTCATTGCCGCTTTAGCTGCATAAGTACCGAATGTTATAATCTGACAGACTTTATCTTCGCCGTATTTTTGGGAAACGTAGTCAATAACTTCGCCGCGTCGTTCGATGCAGAAGTCAATATCGACATCTGGCATACTGTAACGTTCAGGGTTCAGAAATCTTTCAAACAACAGATTGTGCTTTATCGGGTCAAGATCGGTAATTCCAAGCGCATAAGCAACAACCGAACCTGCTGCAGAACCTCTTCCCGGGCCTACCGGAATATCATGGGTTTTAGCAAAGTGAACAAAATCCCAGGTGATAAGAAAGTATGCTGAAAAGCCCATTTGTTCAATAATACCGAGTTCATATTTGACGCGGTCCTCAATTTCTTTCGGTACATCACCATACCTGTCCTTAAGCCCTTGATGCACAACGTAATTCAGGTAAGTCTCTACGGTGTGTCCTGCAGGAACTTCATAGTGCGGCAGCGGAGATTTGCCCATTTCAAGAATAAGGTGGCATTTTTCTGCGACTTCGACGGTGTTTTTAATACATTCGTCAAACATATCGCTGTCCATCCATTTGAAAGAATCTCTTAGTTCAATAGGCGTTTTGACATAAAATTCATTATTTGGGAAATGGAAACGATTAGGGTCGCTTTTCAGAGCATTAGTCTGAAGGCATAAAAGAGTGTCGTGCCAGTCGGCATCTTCACGTTTAAGATAGTGAGAGTCGTTAGTGATGACCATTTTAATATTCAGTTCCTGAGCAATTTTAATCAAATCAGGATTTGTGCGTTTTTGTTCATCAAGTCCGTGGTCTTGAAGTTCAATGTAATAGTCATCACCGAACAAATCTTTGTATTTTTGTGCTGTGGCTTTTGCTGCTTCATAATCGTTTTTAAGCAGATTTTGCAGAACTTCGCCCCCGAGGCAGGCAGAGCAGCAAATCAAACCTTTTGAGTATTTTTCAATAAGTTCAAAATTGACACGCGGCTTATAATACATACCTTCGCAGTGGGCAATAGAAACCAGTTTGACGAGGTTCATATAACCGTCTTTGTCCTTTGCAAGGAGTACGAGGTGGTAAAGCGGGTTATCCTGAGGATTCTTTTCGTGAATATCGCCGTCGTGTACGTAGAATTCGCATCCTATAATTGATTTGACACCGATTTCCTTAGCTGTTCTGTAAAATTCAATAGCTGAATACATAACCCCGTGGTCTGTAATCGCAACAGCCGGCATGTTATTTTCTTTTGCAAATTCGCAAAGCTGTTTTACCTTAATAGCCCCGTCCAGCAAAGAGTATTCACTGTGTAAATGTAATGGAACGTATTGTGTACTCATATGATAATCGTAGCACATACAATAGCAAAAAACTTTTAATGTAAACGAAAGTTAAAATTAGTGTAATTGTTCAAAAATCATTTACTTATGCAGGCTGATTTTCGTTAATTTTATAGCTTTCAGGCAGAGGTGCACAGTTTTCATATCCTGCAAGTTCTGATATTTGTTTACACCATTCATAAATTATTACATCTTCAGGTAATTTATATGAAATAGGTTTGCCTATATGAAGATTAACTTTTTGTCTTGTAAAAGGTTTTAATTTAGGGTAGCCGCTGAAGTCTGCAATAGCAACCGGTACAATATCCGCTTTTGCATTTTTAGCGATTACCACAAAGCCTTTTTTTATGTTTTCCAGCTTGCCGTAAGGTCTTGTGCCGCCCTGTGGAAATACTCCGAGAGACCAGCTTGTTGCTAAAATGTCTCTTACTGTTTTAAATGTTGCAATTTCAGGTTTAGTTCTGTCTACAGCAAATGCACCCAAACGTTTTACAAGCCAGCTTAATTTTTCGCCGTCTTGAAACAACTCCTTTTTAGCCATATAAGCTATAGGTCTGTATGTAGCCATTGTTACCATTGGCGGGTCAAATATTGAAACATGGTTTGCAGTGTAAATGTACTTCCCGCTTTTATGTCTTGATGGCAGATTTTCACGACCGGTGATTGTGTAGTTATAAAATATTTTCATAAACGGAATTACTACAACGTGTAAAAATGTCATATAAAAAAGGGTTCTGAATATGTTATATTCATTCGGATATCTTCTGTTATAATTTCTTACTTTTTTCGCCATTCTTAACTCCAATCATCATTCTTTTACGTATTTGAACCCTGTAAGTTTTTGTATTGATTCAATCCATTTCTCGACCATTTCTTCAACGTTATCACTATAAGGTATTATTTCTCCGATATTAACAATAATTTTACCGGAAAACGGCAGTCTTTTAACCTCTTGAGTTCCTAAAATACCAACAGGTAGTATCCCGCATTTTGTAGATTTGGCAAGTGTCGCAAATCCTTTTGATATACCTTTAATTTCGCCGACTTCTCCGCGAGTTCCCTGTGGAAACAAACCAAGCACCCATTTAGAGTCTATAATTGTGCGTGCTGTTTTTATTGTTGACGGACCTAATTTTTCTCTGTTTACTGCGAATGCTCCAAGCCAATCAAACCACCAGCGTAAGAAAAAATTGTCGTATAATTCTTTTTTTGCCATAAATGATATTCTGCGCGGCATTACCGCTACCATTAGCGGCGGATCAAGTGTAGATAAATGGTTCGGACACACAATGTAATGATTATCTTTAGGTACATTTTCCAATCCATGGACTTCAAGTCTGTATACAAACTTATAACGAATCATATAAAAGAATTTGCATACAAGGATTTGAAACAATGAACGCGCCCAGTTGAATTCTGATGCGTCTCTTTTTGCGTAATTTTTTTCTTTGTCCCAAAACATTTTGTTTCCTCTGTGTCTGTATTTTATTGAACTAATACAATTATATATGTAAACATGCCACATTACAAGTTTTTTTATAATATAATAAAAATTGATTAATATTACCAAGGAGAGGTTATGAGTGAATTAAGAAAAAAAAGTAATAACAACTTAGAAAATGAATTGTTTAAAAGTGTATATGACAAAACCCCTGATTATATAAAGAATCTTGACTTGATGAATTTTTCAGATGAAGGTGAATTTACATTTACTCTAAAAAAGGAACATCTAAAACCGTATGATGAAAAAAATAATCCGGAAGGTTTAAATTTGGAAGAATGGTTTGCTAATTACGAAAAAGAAGCAAAAGTTTCAACAGCCGGCATCAGAGGCCCGCAAAATATTTTATACCCGCAGGATACAAGATTTCCGATTAATCTTGTCGGGATTGTTCTTGCTACTCTTGCCAAGGCGCTTGTGGCTAACGAAAAATATCCTGACAAAGAGATAGTTAAAATTGCAGGACGTGAAGTCAGATACAATTCTGATTTATTTCTGGATGCTATTGCAAGAGTTCAGGCTGCTAACGGGATTAAAACACTTGTTCCTGCAGGTCGTAAAACTATTCCTATATGGCTGGCATCTTTTCTTGCATTTAAACTTGACCTCCTCGGAGGTGAATATATTACATCAAGTCATGGTATTTCAGTAAAAAATGCCACTAAAGATTTGAACTCTCAAGGCAGCCAGTATCTTCCTGAAGAATCTATGGAGTTTGTAAACAAAATAAGAGAAATTTTTGAAGAAACTGAGAAAAAAGGTTCATACGAAATTAAGATTGCGGCAAAAAATAATCCGCTTATAGACGAAAAAGTTATGGCTTCTATTGATGACGGCGTTGATTTGTATGTCGAATACTTAAAATCAGGAGTTGCGCAAAGCTTTAATCTAGATTTGATTAAGTCACTGGAGGCTGAAATTGCAATTGAAAATGTTGGCGGTTCTGCTTACAGAACTCTTAGCCGTGTATTAAAAAAACTTGGTGTTGAAGATAAATTTGTTTGGTTTAATACGGAGGAAGACCCTTTCTTCCATTCAATAGGCAAATACGACCATACTCCTAAAGGCGAAAAAGCTTTTTACGATTATTCCGTTGATGCTACTGTCGTTGCAAAAAGAACAAACGGCGAAAAATTTTTCCCTGTAATCGAAACTCTAAAATATAACGAAAAGCTGAAAGATTTTCCTCTCGGTACTGTTGTTTTGATTACAGATCCTGATCATGACAGATTGACTATTACCCAGACAGAAAGCTGTCTCAGAATCCCTAAACTTGAAGAAGCAGGCATTGACTATGTTAAAATCGATGATAAGACAATTTTAACTGTTTTTACTGCAAATCAGGCCTTTCTTATGCTGATGGATTTCTGGGCAAAACAACTTAAAGCTCAAAAACTCTGGGATAAACACCCAAGATTTATGATTAAAACCACAGCATCAGCTCTATCATGGGATGAATGGGCTAAAAACAACGGCGTTAAAGTTGTTAATGTCCCTGTCGGATTTAAAGAAATTGCAAACATTATGAAGAAAGTTGAGCTGAAACTTAAAAATAATCCTGACAAAGAAGTCATTGTTGACGACGTATTCTCTAACCCGATAAATCTGGGAGTTAATCCTAGACTCTTATTCGGAGGAGAAGAATCCGGCGGAATGATTATGGGTACTGAAGATTTAATCAAATCACAGCACGGTAGATGTGCGGTTGCAATGAGAGAAAAAAGCGCTACGGAAGCTATTATTGTTGCTTCTGCTCTTGTTTCCAAACTGTACAAAAAAAGACAGTTTCTTTCTGAATATCTGGTTGAAATATTTAATGAAAGTAATATTATCGGAAGATTTGATACCCGCGTAGATATTGCTTATTACAACGAATCTGAACCTGATATTAATAAGCTAAAAGAGTCTAAAATTGAAGGTGAAAAGAAACGTACAAAGAATGATTTGTTCTATCTTTCAATGGCTATTGCCGTTAGAGAAAATGTGATGACTCTTGAAGAAGTGAGAGAAGTTTTGAACGATTCGTTTAAGAGCCTGATATTTGATAATCTTAAATCTATCAAATTTGTCGGTGACGGAACATACCTTGAATTTGACGACAAATATATTGAAATCAGACCATCAGGAACAGATGCAAAAACAAAAGCTTACGGCGGCGGACTTGATAAAGGAATTATCGAAATGTATGCAAATGCTCTGGGCAATTACTCCGGTGACAGAACAGAACTGCACAAAAAATACATCACAGATAAGTTCTATAACGAGGCTAAAGACAAGGCTATGAAATACTATTTGGAATTTGTAGACAAAGATGCAAATAATGAAAAATTTGAAATTCCTAAATACAATTTCTAAATAATCTAAATAAAATAGATGATAGAAAGCGGTTTAAAAAGACCGCTTTTTATTTTTACATGCTATAATCATTTTATGAAATTAAGAGAAATCTACAAAGAAGAGAATTCTCCCGTAATATCATTTGAATTTTTCCCGCCAAAGGATGATGCTGACGGTAAAAAAACAGCCGCCCTCCTTACAGAAATCAGTTTGCTTAAAAAATATAATCCCGCATTAGTCTCTTTAACACACGGCGCAGGCGGAACTGACAGAACTCACAGTGTTGAAATTATCAATTCAATCAGCAGTAATTTCGGCATAAATGTCATGCCGCATTTTACCTGTATATGTTCTACACGTGCTGATGTTGATAACAGGCTGGAATTGTTCAAAAGTCTTGCTGTTGAAAATATATTGGCTCTGCGCGGAGATATTCCAAAAGATACGGAAAAATGTTTTCATGATTTTTATTATGCAAATGAGCTTGTTGAATATATAAACGCAAAATCAGATTTTTCTGTTGCGGTTGCAGGTTATCCTTACGGACATTGCGAAAGCAAAAATTTGAAATCTGATATTGATAATTTGAAACGAAAAGTTGATGCAGGTGCTGATGTTATATATACACAATTATTTTTTGACAATAAAGTGTTTTACGATTTTCTGGAACGCGTCCGTAATGCCGGCATAACCGTACCTGTTGCTGCAGGTATAATGCCTGTGGTGTCTATAAAACAAACTGAAAAAATTATATCTGATATTAAAGTGAAAATTCCAGCTGATTTGCTGCAAAAATTTGAAAAATTCTCGAAAAATCCTGAAGATATAAAGAAAATAGGAGTAGAATTTGCATCATTACAGTGCAGCGATTTGATAAAACAGAAAGTTGACGGAATACATTTTTATACACTGAATAAATCCGATTCGGTTTCAAAAATTTTGGACAATAATTTTCAATAAACAATGAAAGAGGTGGATGTTATGGCAAATATGAATCAATTTATTGAACACACATTACTTAAGCAGGATGCAACAAAAGAAGATTTTATAAAATTGTTTGAGGAAGCTAAAGAATATCAATTTTTAGGCGTTTGTATTAATCCTTGTTATGTTTCTATGGCCAAGGAATATTTAAAAGACAGTGATGTTAAAATCGTAACTGTAGTTGGTTTTCCTCTTGGTGCAAATAAATCCGAAGTGAAAGCGTTTGAAGCGGCTCAGGCTGTCAAAGACGGAGCTGATGAAATTGATATGGTTATTAACGTTACAGAACTAAAAAATAAGAATTTTGATTTTGTGCGCGATGACATTAAAAAAGTAAAAGAAGCCTGCGGTGATAAACCTTTGAAGGTAATACTTGAAACAGATCTTCTCAGTCAGGCGGAAATTAAAAAAGCCTGCGAACTCTGTATTGAAGCTAAAGCCGATTTTGTTAAGACCTCTACGGGTTTTGTAAAAGGCGGAGTCGGTGCTAAAGCTGAAGATGTAGAATTAATGTTCAGGACAGTTTCACCGTATAATTTAAAAGTCAAAGCCTCAGGCGGTATCCGCAGCAGAGCTGATGCAATAAAAATGCTTGAGTCAGGTGCTGACAGAATAGGTACAAGTTCAGGTGTAAAAATAGTATCTGAATAACCCGATGTGATATAATATTTTAAGAAAGGAATTAAAGTAAGCCGATGGGTGATGAAGATAAGCAGTTTGACGCCACGCCGCGTAAACTGGAACAAGCCAGAAAAGAAGGGCAGGTTGTTAAGTCAAAAGATTTTTCAACAGCAATATCTCTGCTTATTTTATTTTCTGCTATATTCGGTCTTGCTCCTTTTATCTGGGAGCAGATTTCGCAAATATTTGTATTGCTTTATGAGCAAATTCCAAATCAGCATCTTGATACTATCGGTTTAACTTATATTTTAACTATTACATTAAAAACAGCTTTTCTGATTATCGGGCCTATTCTGGCTCTGGCGTGGTTTGTTGCGATAATGGCCGATTTTATTCAAGTCGGTCCGCTGGTGGCTACTGCTCCTTTGATGCCGAAACTTGATAAACTTAATCCTACCAAGTATTTTAAAAATATTATGTCTATAAAAACTCTCTTTGAGTTATTTAAGAACATAATGAAAGTTTTGATTTTAGGCATCATAGGCTGGAATGTCTATAAAAAGCATATTGAAAGTATTCTTATGCTTGCTGCAATTGATAATAATTTTGCGGTAATGATAGAATTCGGAAAACTTGTTACGGAGTTCGTTTTTCAGGCCTGCATAGCGTTTTTGATTATTGCGGCTGCCGATTATGGCGTTACTAAATGGAAATTTCTAAAAGATCAGAAAATGTCTTTTAAAGAAATTAAGGATGAATATAAAAACACAGAAGGTGATCCGAATGTGAAAGCAGCACTTCGTCAGCGCCGTATGCAAATGTTGCAGCAGGGTATGATGGATAGTGTTCCTGAAGCAGACTTTGTTGTTACAAACCCTACCCACATCGCGTGTGCTCTAAAATATAAGGCAGAAGAAATGGCGTCTCCTATGCTGGTCGCAAAAGGAACTGAGTTAATTGCAAAAAAAATTATTGGCATAGCCAAAGAACATAATGTTCCGGTTATAGAAAATGCGCCTGTTGCACGTGCTTTATTTAAAATGGTAGATATCAATCAGCAGATTCCGCCTGAGCTATATAAGGCTATAGCTGAAATTTTACTTTTTGTTTACAACTTGAAAAATAAGAATAATCAAGGTAGAATAGTTTCAGAGCCTAGACACAAAAAATAATCATGATTATGCAGGACAAAAATAAGCTAAAAGAATATATTGAAATTGTAAAAAAGGTTGCGAAGGTAGAGCATCGTCGTATTCCATCACATATGGTTGAATACGAAGAACTTCTTTCTATAGGGATTATTGCTGTTCAGGTTATGATAAAAAACAAAACGCCGGAACAGCTTGAACGTTATAATGCCGCATATATTGCAACTGCTGTCAGATGGGCTATTAGAAATGAATTAAGAATAAGATATAAATGGTACTCTTTAAAACATAAATCAGAAACAGAATACGATGAAGAAGAAGCTGTAGAAGGAATGGATATGCAAAAAGCAAAGGTTCGTGAAGCAATTTACGAAACTATTCTTTCCATCGACGGTCTTGCTGCGGCTGCCAGCGATAATGATTCTCCGTTTGATTTTGTAAAAGATACTCATGCAATGCCTGACGAAAATGCCGAAATCAGTGAAATGGGCAGAATGATTAGGGAGGCTATTTCGAAACTCCCGCCTAAAGAAAGAACTGTTGTCGAATACAGATTTTACAGAAATATGCAGGTGAAAGATATAGCTAAACAGGTTGGGCTTTCGTCATCCCGTGTAACGCGTATTGTGCAGTCTTCATTGAATTCTGTTCGTGAATATCTCAATGCCCATGAACAATATGGTTATTAGGCAGCATTGTTAAGTTCTATATTTTTTACATTGTCGTTTTCATCAACAACCTGAATTCTGCCGTCGGCTTTAACTTCTATCGGTTCATTCATATGTTTAATATAATTACCTACAACAATATCTTTATCATAATCAAATTTTTGAAGTGCTTTTTCATATCTGTGAGGCAGACCCAGACCCATTTCTGCACTGTTGATACAATAATCATCAGATGCAACAGTGTACATTTTATCAGTTCTCGGATTGTTAATATCTATAGGGGTTTCTTTGCCGTTTTTATCAACAAAAGACATAGAAAGCAATTCGCCTGATTTTGTAAACTTATATTTTAGTCCTGAAACTTGAACAATACCGGGTCTGTGTGATTTTGATGACATAGATGCTTTCACTCTGTTTTTAATTGCTTTTACAATTTCAGCTTCAGATGCTTCTACTACAGCAACTTTATTGGCAAACGGCGAAATTATAGCAAGGTCTCTGGTATCAATTCCGCCTTGTTCAAACTGTCCTCTGATATTGGCAGAATTCATTACCGCAATATCAGTATTAAGTTCTTTTCGGAGTGCATCTACAATTAAATCACAGTGAGGATTTTCTTGCCCGTATGCGTCTTGCGGATATTTTTCCGCAGCTTTTATAATTCCAACACGTTCAGGTTTCCCTAATATTTTTTCAAAAATATCTCTGGCGACAAGATTTCTGCTGTATTTATCCGTTTTACCGATGTTGTTTTGAGCCTTTGTTATAACTCCATCTTTATTAAATTCAACATTCAGTATTCCGAAATTTTTACCGTCTCGTCCTGCTTGTGTGATAATAACAGGTTCACCTGATTTTGAAGTAAAGAGATTGACATCTTTTTGTATACCTTCAAGCAGATTGTGCGTATGCGCACCAAGAATTATATCAACCCCTGTAATGTTTTGTGCAATCTCAACATCATGTCTGTAGCCGGAATGTGAGAGTAGAATTATTTTATCAATGCCCTGTTCCAGCAGTTTATTAACTTCTTTTTGCAATTCAGGAAGAACTTTTTGAAAGTCAGTTTCAATATTTAAACTTGGTAAATGCTCCTGTACTTTGACGTGGTCTGCCAGATCTGTCGGTACAAGTCCTATAACGCCGTATTTATTACCGTTAACTTCTTGTATATAAGATTTTTCAATAATACCATTAAGCGGATTATCTTTTGTCGGATTCAGATTTAAGCCAAGGAGATGATATGCTTTATCCTTAATTATTTTAGCAAATTCCGAAGTTGGTTCATCGCATTCGTGGTTTCCCAGCAGGTTTGCCATAAATCCGCCGAGATTTAAAAATTTGTTTCCAACCTCAAGGTGTTTAATATCTTCACCCAGCATAATATCTCCGGATGCAAATTTCATTTTGTCAACATTGTAGGAAGGAGTGAATGTATCAAATTGTTTTACAGCAGTGAGCAATCTCTCCATTCTTATATTTTGTCCGTGCACGTCATTAATATAAAAAATACTTGTTTTAACTGTATTGTCCTGATTCTTTGGCTTTTTAAACGTAAAATTTGACCATATAGGATTATTATTATTTTCAGATGAGTGATTCATCTGCCGCATTGTTTGGAAGTGGTTATAAATACCTGAATTTACTGAATTTATCATAAATTGTTCCTTCTACAATCTGCCATTTTCACTAAAAACTGTGAATATTTTTTTTTAACTTTTTTTGCTTATTTGTAAAGTTATTTTTACAAAAAATAAGACAAGCCTTACGCAGCTTGTCTTTTCATGTCTTTATACGAATTCAATCCTTCTATCCAGTTGTCTACAAATTTGATGTCATTTCTTAATACAGCTTCCGGCAGGGCGGCGTGGTGTATTTTAGGAAGGAGGAAGTTTTCGTTGTATTCGATAGGTTTTTGAATGTTATCGTCTGTATCATTACAGATAAAGTTAATAGTACCGTCTCTATTTTGTTTAGTACCAATGATAGTGATTTCATGGCCGTTTATGATAACGTTATTCGGGTCGACCTGCGTATATCCGATAATAACATTTTCACCCATATCCAGCGCCTGAAGAATATGTTTTTTCATAGTATTGAAATCTGTTTCATAACCTACCAGACGAGCGTTTTCATCAACTTTCTGATAAGTAATGGACAGTTTATTTTTATCTTCTACAACAGATTCAGTGAAAGTTTTTTCAAACTCAATCAAACCTTTGTCGTTCTGGTTGAATTTACCTGCACGTTTGTCAGTAAGCGAGTTGTAAGATTGCTGCGAACCTATCTGCATCAAGGTTGATTGCATTAATACATCAACAGTGGAGCGTTCCAGTGGATCTCTGTGTGTTGTTTGAATTTGCGCCTTAAGCATTGCATTTTTGTCAGGGGCAAATTTTAGTTTTGCTTCTTTAAAGTTGTTGATTTCGTATGGGACTTCAAATGCATTTAAAAGCCATATTGCATCAAGAGTATTATCTGCGAGATTGTTCAATTTAATTACTTTGTCAACTGAACCCTTCGGCGAAGAAAGACCTTCAACAAAGCGAGCGAATTCAGCCGGCATTTCTTTTGCGAGATTAAATTCAATACTTGCAGCTACGCAGGTGCCGGAATGAGTTACATCGATTTCATTTTCAGCAGTGGCACGTTTAAGTAAATTGGTTTCGTTGCCGTCGCAGTACATATTAATAGCTTTTTTTCTGTACTCATCAGGAATATCACCAAATTGCTGAGTAATGATATACGGATTAGCGAGAGTATTAATAGTGTCGTTTAAAAGCGATAGCCCGCTGAGTCCGTTAGCTCTGTCGGTTGTTGCAATTTTGAATAAATTATCAAGAACGGATGAAGAATCATTGGAATTGGAATTAAGCAAAATGCCTGTTTTCAGCAGGTATTCAAGTTGTTTTCTTCCGTTTTTATCAGTCATACCGAGGAGTGTTGTATATTTTTTCTTTTCGTTATCCGTAATAAATTCAGCCCTGAAAGAAGGCACAGAAGAAGTTATATTAGGAGTTGCCGCAGAAATCGGGGACGATGTGAATTTAATATCAGAATAAAAATTGTCATGCTTTTTTGTGTTAATATTTGAATTCTGCATGCCTGTAATTGTGTTATAATTATACTGTTGATAGTTTGAAATTCTTGAATTCACTATTTCCACTCCACTATTATATAAAAAACATAAATTGCAAAAAAGTTGCTAAATTTTTTGTAAAATGTAAAAATTGTTACAAAGCAATATCGGGAAAAAATATTGGAAGACTTAAAAATAAAGCCATTGAGTATTGACCAGCTGCAAATTTCAGCGGACAGATTAACCAGATTTAAGCATCCGGAAGTTAAATATTTAAGGGTGTTTAAAGATATTATACTTTCCAATCTTCTGCAGCCGAAGTTCAAAAAAAAAGAGTTGGATACAATGGCATATAGAGATTTGCGCGAGTATGCCGAATCTGTTATAAATTACTCGTTAAAATCAGTCGGGCTTGAGCTTACAGACAATTACGTAATCAATCAACGCCTGTATGATTACGAAAGCAGCATATTCAAGCTGGATGAAAATGTTAGAGATTTGTTAAGGAACAAAATAAATTATGCAGCACTTGTAGAAGTAATAGGCGGCGAACTTCCCAAGAATTTAAGATGGCTGAAAGCTCTTTCCGGTTCTGAAGATATTGTAAAATTACGGATAGAAAAGTCACAACTTTTTCCTCTTGAGCGGATAATAATAACAGAAGGAATAACCGAAGAGATATTATTGCCTGTATTTGCGCGGGTCTGCGGTTATGATTTTGATAAGACCGGAACTTATATAATTTCAGCAGGCGGGAAAAATCAGGTTGTAAAATTGTTTTATCAGTTATCGGAAACCGTAAAAATCCCGTTATTTGTTTTGCTTGACAAAGATGCCTCCGAAAACCTCAAATCTATCAAGCCAAAACTCAGAGATATTGACAGAATTCATCTTTTAAGATGCGGCGAGTTTGAAGATTTGCTTCCTCTTGAATTAATACAACGAACGCTGAATGACGATTTTAAGAATTTTACCCGAATAGAACTTGAGAGTTTGAAGCAGAATCAGCCTATGGTGAAAATACTGGAGGAATTATTTAAGGAACAGGGGCTGCACGAATTTAAAAAGGCTGAGTTTGCCGAACTGGTGTCAGGGCAGATAAATTCCTACGAAGATGTTTCAGAAGAAATAAAGGATATAATAAACGAGATAAGCGGTGATTTGTTAAGTAATGTTACGAAATGTGATTAAATATTGCTAAAAATCCGAAATTTGCTATAAAATCTTCATCCGGTCTAATTTGTGTAATAATGGCTCAGCATAATAATTTTGTCCTCAATAACGAAAATTTTTTCTGTAAATATTTGTTAAAAGGATTAAAGAAAACACTTTAAAATTCCGTAAAAAGTGTCATATTAAGTTTATAGTACATAATATATAAAAGATATACAAGTTAAATATATTAAGGAGAATATTATGAGTTCTGGAATTAAGAAATCCTTAAAAGCTTTTCGTAATGCACATTTCGGGAGGGGGCAGCTTTAAGCCACTTATTTCGCGGCTTTTCTGGCCTTAAATCTGAACGCAGCAAAAGCAGAAATATTGCCGTCAGTTGCGGAAGATTTTCCTAAGGGTACTCTTGATAATCTTGAAGGGCAGACGATTCCTGGCTCAAATCCGGAACAGACATATCCTTCTTCCGGTTATTCTCTTTACAAAATACAGGAAGGCGGCGACAAGCCTAATTATTTTAACGTTGTAACAAAATTTACATATAATACGGAAACCGGCGAGATAACGCCTGTTTATTATGCTTGGGATTTGAAAAACGGAACTTTTGGCGATGGTGAAAACTCTGTATACTACGGCTGGAACAGAGACGAAGAAACCGGAATGATAGGTTTTATCGGTTCTAAAACAGGCTATAACTTTGAATTTAAAGAAGGTAAATACATCTTGCAGCCATCGTTGTTTATGAGTTATACTTTTGTCAATACATTTGATTACAGAAACGCTGCGGGTGTGCAAATTGACAGTGATCCTATGCACACTATACAGTTAAATCCGAATATCAGATTTATTACCAATCTGAAAAACGGTTGGCAGCCTTATGCTTCTGTCGGTATGGTTTGGAATCTGATGAATGAAACTAATGCCTATGCTAACGGTGTACAGTTGCCGCAAATGAGTATCAAACCTTATGCTGAATATGGAGTCGGTGTCCAAAAGAGCTGGAAAGATAGATTAACCGGCTACTTATAAACAATGTTCCGTAACGGTGGCAGGAACGGTATTGCTATCACCGGCGGTTTTAGATTTATGATTGGCTCGGATTCTTCAAAAAATAACGATGCTCCAAAAGTTAAAAAAGAAATTAAATCTTTATAAACTAATTAAAAGACCCGACTGGTACTGTCGGGTCTTTGTTTATTTAATAAAGAAAGGAATTTGTAATTATATTTTGCTAAGTTTGTCTAATGCTGCATTTGCTGCATCCTGAACATTTTTGTCTTCATCCTTCGCTGCGATTGAGAACAATGTTGTCAGGTCTTTTTTGTATGCCGGTTGTTGGATGTAACTTAATGCTTCAACTGCAGAAGTTCTTACCATCGGGTTAGGGTTATCTTTCAGTTGTTCAACAATTGTTACGGCACCAGGTAATTCTGTTAAAGGTACTGTTGTATTTGTTAATTTAGCTACCTCATCACCGTACAATTTTTGCATGATTGATGATGTGAACATTGCATAGCTTTTGTTTCTTTCAGCTTGTTCCATCGGAGTTATTGTTGTTGCTAATTTTTTGTCAGCTTCTGAAAGTTGTTCGCCGGCCATCAATTTTTGACGTGCTGCAATTTGTTCAGCTGTTGGGCCTGCCAATTTGCTTGAATCTGCTTTTATTATATTATTCAAAGCATCTACAACTTTTACATCTAATAATTCTGTTGCTTTTTGCGGTTCATCTTTAACCATTGTTGCAATTTCTTCCATTGCAGAAGCTTGTGTTTCATAATCCGGATCTGTTAGTTTTGCGATGAATGCATTTAAATCAACTTGTGGTTGTATGGGAGCAGGTTCTTGTACATCTACTTTTTGCTCTGCTGCTGCAGGAGCTTTTGCTTCTGCTTTCGCTTCAGCCTTTGCTTCGGCCTTAGGAGCTTCTGTTGCAACTTTTGGAGCTTGTGTAACTACAGGTGCAGGCGGAATCACTACTTCCGGTTGAACCGGTTGAGGTATATTTACATTTTGTTGATTAACTGCAACCGGAGCTTCTTGTTGTGGTTGTTGAACTTGAGGAGCTTTTTGCGGTTCAACTTCCGGTGCAGGTGTTGTTGCTTGAGGTGCCGGTAATGGCATCATTGGCGGTTGAGTCGGGGGCATATAGTATGGAGCACCTTGTGCAGGCGGGTAGTTGTAGACAGGTGCCTGCGGATATGTGTAGTATGGCATTGTTGGTGTTGCATACTGCGGTTGTTGTGTAACTACTGGAGCACTAAATTGAGGTGCCATAGGCTGTCCCATTCCTGCTGTTGTGATTGACGGATTTTGGATGTCAATATTTACCGCATTGTATTTTGGTTGTTGCGGTTGAACCATGTAAGGATTGGGATAATTTGGAACTTGCATCATAATTATTTCTTCCTTTCCATAAAACAATAATTTGACTTTTGTTTTTTCTACTTCTACTTATTTTTTTTAATATCCCTGAAAAATAAAAATTGCTAAATTTTGAATAATTTGTAATAATTCTTAACAAAAATTATCTTTATCGCAGACTGAGACTATATTTTAGCACAAACAAAATTTTTACGTTAAGAAGAATAAACTAATTTCCTGAAAAATTTTTCCCTGACAGTTTATTTATGCTATAATTAAATTGTAGGCTAGAAAATCTTGTTAATACAGACTGTACGGGATTAGAGAAAGATGATTATCAATATTAATGAGAAAAAATCTATACGCTCTGCATATGGAAAAACTCTTGTCAAGTTAGGGCAAGAAAATAAAAACATAGTAGTTTTAGATGCCGATTTGGCATGCTCAACTCAGACAGCTATGTTTGCAAAAGAATTTCCTGAAAGATTTTTTGATGCCGGTATTTCCGAGCAGGATATGATAGCTACCGCGGCCGGTCTGGCTTCTGTCGGTAAAATCCCGTTTGTCTCATCATTTGCAATGTTTGCGACCGGCAGAACTTATGATCAAATCAGAAATTCCGTATGCTACCCTGAATTCAATGTTAAAATAGTTGCAACCCATGGTGGAATTACCGTCGGTGAAGACGGTGCAAGTCATCAGGCTCTTGAAGATATCGCATTGATGCGTAATATTCCTAATATGAAGGTTATTGTGCCTGCTGATTGTAATGAATGCATACAGGTAATTGAATATGCCGCAAAACATTACGGGCCGATGTATATAAGACTCCCTCGTACTAATGTTTGTGATATTTTTGATGAAGACTATAAGTTTGATTTCAGTAAAGCCAGGGTTTTGAATGCCGGCTCAGACGTCACTGTCGTAACAAACGGAGAAACTCTTGCCGAAGTGCTTATTGCGTCAGAAACTCTTGCACAGTCAGGTTATTCCGTTAATGTAGTCCATGTTCCGGTTGTAAAGCCGATTGATTCTACTGTTATTATTGAAGAAGCTAAAAAAACAGGTTTTGTAATTACTGTTGAAAACCATTCGGTAATAGGCGGTTTAGGAAGTGCTGTTTGTGAAATTCTTTCGGAATATAACCCTGTACCTGTTCATAGAATTGGTATTGAAGATACTTTTGGACAAAGCGGTACAACCGGTGAGCTTCTGGATTATTACGGCTTGAATTCCGTGAGACTGTCCGAAAATATTAAAAACAAAATTGATAAGTACAGATTAAACAAATAGTAAGGAAAATTAACACATGATACAATTCAGATCTGTTACCAAAAAGTACAAAAATGATAACTACGCTTTAAAAAATATTAACCTTGATATTCTTTCAGGCGAATTTGTTTTCATTGTAGGCGCATCAGGTGCAGGCAAATCTACTCTGATGAAACTTCTTTACAATGAAGAACGTCCGACAAGCGGAACAGTGACTATAGGCGGTATTAATATTGCCAATCTTTCTAATGATAAAGTTCCAAATTTAAGACGTTGTATGGGAATAGTTTTTCAGGATTACAAATTACTGCAAAATCAGAGTGTATTTGATAATGTTGCTTATGTTATCAGAACTTTAGGTATCAGCTCAAGAGAAATTAATGCGCGTGTTACCGGTGCATTGAAAATTGTAGGATTGTATCATAAAATGCATGAAACTCCGTCAGAATTATCCGGCGGAGAGCAGCAGCGGGTAGCGATTGCTCGGGCTATTGTTAATGGTCCTCCGCTTTTGATTGCTGATGAACCTACAGGTAATCTTGATCCTAAAAATTCAATGGAAATTATGCAAATTCTGGATCAAATTAATCAAAGAGGTATTACAGTTATCGTTTCTACTCACGATAATGCAATGGTAGATTATTTTAGAAAAAGAGTTATTACCCTTGATAAGGGTGAAATCGTCAGGGATATACAAGCAGGTACATATGAATAGTCAAAAATTACAGATAAAAAAAAGAGTAAAGAAACATATACCAAAAGATTGGCTGTGCGAGCTCAGAATTTTGTACAGACTGTCTATTGAGACATTAAATGATATAAAGAGAACCGGTATTGTAAATATTGTTATTATAACGACGATGGCTGCAATATTAACTATATTCGGTGCATTTTTCCGTTCAGCCTTATCAATATCATCTTTTGCACATGAACTTGGTAATGCGCTTGAAATATCAGTCTATCTGAAGCCTGATGCTAATGCCAATACCGCTAAAAAACGAATAAAAGAATTTGAAAACGTAGAAAACGTCAGAATTGTACCGAAGGAAACTTCATGGGCTAATTTGAAACGGGAAATGGAATTGCCGGACATTGAAAATCCGCTCCCTGATACGTTGCATGTTAAAGTTAACAAACCTGAAAATATTGAGTCCGTATTTAAAAAGGTAAAAGAATTAACGATTGTAGAAGACGTAAGTTATGCTCAGGAGCTGACTAAAAAAATTGAAATGCTCACTCAGGTTGTTAATACAATAACCGTATTTGTTGTAATATTTATGGGAATACTTACAATTACGATTATTAACAACACTATTCAGCTTGTAATTCAGTCAAGAAAAGAAGAAATAGAAATTATGCGATTGATGGGCGTCAGCAACTGGTATATCAGATTCCCGTTAATTATGCAGGGTGCATTTTACGGCTTTTCAGGTTCTGTCATTGCATTAATCCCTCTGGATTTTGTACAAAAAGGGCTGCTTAATATGCACCAGTTCTTTATGGTTCCTTCCCCTTTATTTGCTCAAAATATTGTTGTAATAACTATGTTTGCAATGGGTATATTGTTCGGAGCAGGCGGAAGTTTCTTATGTATTAAAAAGCACCTTCAGGTATAATAAAAATAAGTAATGTATAATTCAAAAAATATATTGTTAATATCAGATGAAACTGACTTTTCCGAAAAATTACGGGAAAAGTTGGTTTTGTTGCGTGATAAAGACAGTTTATGCGTTATATCTTATGAAGAAGCTGAAAAACAGGTCAAGACGATTGATTCCAGAATTATACTTGTACATGAACATAAACTTCAAAATAAAACATTGAATTTAATCGTTGACTTGAAGGAATTGGACAAGGACAGAAAACGCAGTTTGATATTAATTGCCAATAATAAGGACAGAGATTTTATTCTGAACGCTTATGATGAAGGTATCTGCGAACATTTTTATGCTGACGATGAAAATTTTGAGGTGCTCCTCAGAATTCTTAATACTATTAAAAATAATATAAATAAATCAAATTTGAATCAGTATGTCAGTATAATGCAAAAGGCCGGTATTATTGATGAAGAGACAGGTCTTTACAAATATAAATATGCAGAATTAATAATAGATGAAGAACTGGATAAAAACAATAATACAGGAATGTTTCTTGCAATATCACCGGAAGAAAACGGCAAGAGTACATTTTCACTTTCAAAGATGACTGCAGCATTGAAAGCATCGGTGCGATGTGATGATATTGTAATACACGCAAACGGTATGAAGTTTTACATATATTTGAAAAATACAGATTTGCACGGAGCTGCAGTTGTTTTGAATAAAATAAAAGATATCTATGATTCCGAATACAAAATAAAAGCAGGTATTTGTGACGTAAAATTTAAAGATTTTGAGGGCATAGAAAGAGATGCTCTTTCTGCGCTGGGTGAAGCTCTGTTAACTAACGAAGAATTTGTGTTCTATAATGAAAATGAACCTGATGCAGACGAGTGGATTACAGAAGAAGAGCAGCTGCAGCCTGAGAATAAAAACTTTAAGCTGTTTCACAATGCATACAGGAAAAAGCTGGAGAAAGTTATTGTTCCGGTATTTTTCCGCCTTCAAAAAGCATACGAGGAACGTTTATTCAATACGAAGGTTGAACAATATACCGATGAAAATAAAAGTGTTTTCCGTTTGAAAAATGAAAAGCAAACGAGTACATTGAAGGTAATTTATCCGGGGTTTGCAAAAGTATTGATACAAATTACCCATGAAGGTTTGAATACCCCTGAAAATCAAGAGATAGCATTACCGTTAAAACAGGTTGACCAAAAAATTCTTGTCAGCATTGTTGAATCTTTTATAAAGGAGTTTAAGTCTACACTTTAGTAAGGAGAAAAAATGAATACATTATTACAAAATGAAACTCTGTTGTTAATTATAGACATACAGGATAAACTTGTAGCCGCACTGGATAAAGATATTGTAGTAACAAAAGCGGTAAAGGTCGCAAAAGCAGCTCAAATTCTTGGCATACCTGCTATAGTGACGGAACAATATCCGAAAGGTTTGGGGCATACTGTCCAACAGCTTAAAGATGTTCTTCCTGAAGATACGGAGTTTGTTGAAAAAACTTCATTTAATGCCTTGCTGGAAGACGGGATGAAAGAGAAAATAAAAAGTTACGGCAAAAAACAAATCGTTATTCTGGGTATCGAAACTCATATTTGTGTTCATCAGACTGCATCAGCGCTTGTGGAAGAAGGGTATGACGTTTATGTTATAAAAGATGCCTGCGCAAGCCGCACTAAATATGAATTTAAGCAGGGTATAGAAGCAATGTCTGCAAACGGAGTAAAAGTTTCCTGTGTGGAAATAGCTCTGTTTGAATGGCTCAAAGGCGCAAAACATCCGAATTTCAAAGAAGTTCAGGCATTGATTAAATAAGCTTATACATAAAATTTATTTAAAGCTTAATGTTTAAAGGCTTTTTATTAATTTTTGTTACTTTCCCGTGCACTAAAAATTAAGTTGCCTGAATTGTTTGAATTTGATAAATAATTAAATGCTTTTAATATCACGGCTTATTTGTTGTTTCAGGCTGTCGAGAGAGTCAAATTTTCGCTCTGTCCTGAGCATTTTTATGAATTTTACTTCCAGAACTTCGCCGTAGATATCTTTTTCAAAATCAATGATGTGTACTTCTAACAGTGCACCCTGTCCGTTAACAGTCGGTCGTACTCCAAAGTTTGCAATTCCCTGATATGTTTGGCTTGCGTAATTAACTAATACTGAGTACACTCCAAACGGTATATCAATAAGTTCAATCGGGTACAAAATGT
Source organism: Candidatus Gastranaerophilales bacterium (assembly GCA_944324235.1). Lineage (GTDB taxonomy): Bacteria > Cyanobacteriota > Vampirovibrionia > Gastranaerophilales > Gastranaerophilaceae > CALUVN01. The sequence goes on along the minus strand of CALUVN010000022.1, from coordinate 10,775 downwards.
TTGCAGTTCTGAAACCTATAGTTCTTCCAATTTGTCGTCCTTTAATCACAGTACCTTCTATTATAAAATTTCTGCCGAGCATCTTATTTGCTGTATCTATCTGACCGTCAGAAAGCAGTTTTCTTATTTTGGTGCTGCTGATTACTTCTCCGTCGTATTTTTGTGGAGGAAGCGCAAAGTATTTATAGTTGTATTTTATTGATTCCTGTTCCAGAAATTTTACATCGCCTGTTTTGTTATGTCCGAAATTGTGGTTAAATCCTGTCGAAATTGATTTCGGGCTAAAATGTTTTATAAGAATATTTTCCAGATATTCTTCGGCAGATAGGCCGGCTAACTTTTCGAAGTCAAGTTCATATAAATAATCAACGCCTAAATCAGCTATAAATTTTTCTCTGTATTCGCGTGTTAGAATATATTTCGGGCAAACTCCATGAAAAAAACAGCAAGGGTGATCTTTAAATGTTATAACAGCTGATTTCCCGCCGTTTTGTTTTGCATAGTTGACTGCATTTTTTATTACAGCCTGATGCCCGATGTGTACGCCGTCAAAGTAGCCGAGCGCAAGGGATAAATTAGGATTTTCACTCAAGTCGTGTAGTATCTGCATAAAAAAATTATATAACAAAAAAGACTCTGTTAACCAGAGCCTTTTTTAGTTTTAGTTAGATTATTTATTTGTGCTGGTGAGCGGTACTTTTCAGGTGAAGTTCTCTCAGTTGTTGCAAAGAAGCTTCTCCAGGAGCGTCACTCATAAGATCTTTAGCACCTGAATTTTTAGGGAACGCAATTACGTCACGGATAGAATCAGTTCTTGCAAGCAGAGCAACAAGTCTGTCCAAACCGATTGCAAGTCCAGCGTGAGGCGGTGTACCGTATTGAAGTGCGTTTACCATAAATCCGAATTTTTCAACAGCTTCTTCTTCAGTCAAGCCAAGAGCTTTGAAGATTTTCTTTTGAACTTCGGATGAGTGAATTCTGACAGAGCCGCCGCCGAGTTCTGTACCGTTGTAGACGATATCATACGCAATTGATTTAACATTGCCTAAGTCCCCGCTGTCAAGTTTGTCTAAATCTTCCAGACAAGGTGAGGTGAACGGGTGGTGCATTGCCATAAATCTGCCTTCTTCTTCACTCCATTCAAACATAGGGAAGTCTACGACCCAGAGAAGGTTATGTTTAGATTCATCGATTAAGTTTAATGTTTTTCCGAAGTGAAGTCTTAATCTTCCCATAATATCGTAAACGAGTTTAGGTTTATCTGCAACAAAGAAGATAATGTCGCCGGCCTGAGCTCCTGCGCGTTCTTGAATTTGTTTTGCTTGTTCTTCTGTCACAAATTTCAATACAGGAGATTTAGCTGTGCCGTCTTCGTTGTAGATAATATTTGCAAGAGCTTTTGCACCGAATGAAACGGCAAGTTTTGTAATATCGTCGATATCTTTTCTTGAATACTGAGCGCCGCCAGGAATTCTTATACCGCGAACGATACCACCGTTTTCAAGAGTATTTTTAACAATCTGGAATTCAGATTGCATAATGATATCACCGATATCAAATAATTCTAAGCCAAAGCGTGTATCAGGTTTATCAGAACCGTATCTGTCCATAGCTTCCTGCCAAGGCATTTGGATAAACGGAGGTTTAACTTCAACGCCTGCAGCTTTGAATGTATCAACGATTAAACCTTCAACAACTTTGATTACATCCTGTTGTTCAACAAAAGACATTTCAATATCAATTTGCGTGAATTCAGGCTGTCTGTCAGCACGAAGGTCTTCATCACGGAAACATTTTGCGATTTGATAGTATCTTTCAATACCGCCGACCATTAACAGTTGTTTAAAGATTTGCGGTGACTGAGGAAGTGCGTAGAATTTGCCTTCCTGAACACGTGACGGAACCAGATAGTCTCTTGCACCTTCCGGTGTTGTTTTAATCAATATAGGAGTTTCAACTTCCAGAAAATCAAGATTGTTCATATAATTTCTGGCAGCAGTAACTATTTTGTGACGCAATACAAGGTTAGAAAGCATTTTTTCGCGTCTTATATCAAGATATCTGTATTTAAGTCTGACATCTTCAGACACATTTTCATCATCCAGAACGAACGGTAATGTTTTAGCTTCTGAAAGTATTTCTACAAATTCAGGATACATTTCAACCTGTCCTGTAGGGTATTTTTCGTTGTAAGTTTCTTCAGGACGTCTGGTAACTTTTCCTTTTACATTGATAACGTATTCATTTTTCAGTTTGCTGAATACGTCGTGAATGTTTTTGTTGACCTGAGGGTCAGCAACAAGTTGGAAAAATCCGCTTCTGTCTCTGAGTTCAACAAATATAATACCGCCGAGGTCTCTTACTGTTGAAACCCAGCCGGAAAGGTTTACTTCCTGATTAATATTGCTTAGATTAAGCTCTCCGCAATTTTCTGATTTCAATCTAGTTTTTATCATTTCTTCTTCCTTTTAAAATTAAACATTCTAAGAAAATATTATCAAAAACATAAAAAAATGACTATATTTTTTTATAAAATGATAAATTTAGTGATAATTTTATATTAATTATTAGGTGATGTATTAAGCTAAACGCAGGCAATCAGACTATTGCTGAAACCCCGATTTATTCCACTGATGTGAGCGCTGAAATTGTAACTAATGCAGAAAATAATAATCTGTATCAATCGGCTATGTACAGAAGTCCAAAAGAAAATTTTGTAGTCTAAAAAACAATACTCAAATGATGAAGTAGCTTTATTAAAAATCAATACACCTATAGGAAAATATGGTGTAAGTATACAATTTGCAAACGGTACAAATCAAATATCCACAGCCTTTAAATCTACAGATAAAGGAATTGATGAATGGATAAAAAAAGGTTCTGCCAACACGGCAACCAGCGAGCCATTGCCTTCTCGGGAGATTTCCCATACTGTAGCGGTTGTTGGACAGAACCCTACTAATATTGTAACATATATTAAAGAAAAAATCAACCCAACATTAAATCAGCTAACCGGAATGCCTAAAAATGAACCAACCGGACATAACATCTACAACAAAAACAATGGTGAAAACCCGAATATTTATTATCAATCAAGTTATGCTCCTAAAACAATTCAAAAAGCTCAAGAAGTAAAAAAGCTCTTCAAAAAATAGCTAACGGTAGTGAAGAGGAAACTGTTAAAAATCTACGTGAAGATTTAGAAGAATATGGTGGCACAAATGATATAACTTTTATTTTTGGCAATAATAAAAAAGGTATTCAACATATTGCACAAAAACATGGCATTAAAACTTTATTAAAAGTTTTTGATGCTGTTATTGATGGTAAAATAAAAAAGTTTGTAGAAAACAAAAAAACTGTTCATATAGAAAAAGATGGCATAGAAGCTATTTTATCACTTGATGAACACGGTAAGAAAAAAACTTGGCTTTTAACAGGTTGGGATAATAAAATAAGTTCTGTTGAGGAAGAGCAGTTTCGTACAAACTCAACCTCTACGCAAGAAGAGCCTACGTTTAGTCGTCAAATCTTGGGAGCAGAACTTAATAACATTATAACAGATTTAGACCAAAATATCAACTCAACATTAAATCAGCTAACCGGAATGCCTAAAAATCAGCCTATCAGACGCGGTGCATATAACGTATCTGAAAAAGCTATTGAACTTTTTAAAGATGCAAATTATTCAACTCTGCCGCATGAAATGGCGCACTTTTTGCTGGATAATATCTGGACTTATGCGAAAAGCGGAAAGGCCAGCGAAACTTTTTTAAGAAAAAAGAAGAAACTTTCTTTTTAGAATTTACCGTTTTAATTAATTTCAGCAGTTATTCTTAAAGAAAATTTCTCCTTTTCAGATGTTTTATTCAATTATTTTTAGATATTAGTCTACATTATCAACAATTTGAATAGATGAAATATTCAGCATATTAACGTGAACCAGACGTGCACGGTCAGGTCTGAACGCAAGGTTTTTTCTGTCTTTTATTTCACAATTTTTTAAAGATACAAAATTTAAACCGCTGTTAATGATATAAAATAAAATATTATCAGGTTCATTGCTGTCAAATTTCATATTGTCCGGAATAATTAAATCTCCTTCAATAAATTGTTCTATTGTTGCAATTAATAATCTAATTGTAGGTAATGGTTCCATTTTTCCCTCACTATTCTTCTTTTTTTATTACTTATTTACACCTTTAAACATTTCTTTGATGCCGTCAACGGAACTTAAAATTCCTGTTGCTTCGTATGGCATATAAACTACTTTATTATTTTCACCGCTGGTAATAGCTTGCATAGTTTCAAGATATTTCATTGCAACAAGATATTGGTCAGGTTTACCTTTATCAGAGAGAGCTTCTACAATTTTCTGTATAGCAAGCTTTTCGGCATCAGCTTCTACGATACGAGCTTGAGCTATACCTTCAGCTCTTAAAATTGCAGCCTGTTTTTCACCTTCAGCTTTGTTAATTTCAGCTTCTTTTTGCCCTTCAGCTTTAAGAATCGCTGATTTTTTAAGACCTTCAGCCTCAAGAATTGCCGCACGTCTGTCACGTTCTGCTTTCATTTGTTTTTCCATAGCTGTTTGGATATCTGTAGGCGGGATGATATCTTGAAGTTCTACTCGGTTAACTTTAACCCCCCATTTGTTAGTGGCTTCATCCAGTATTGCGCGCAATTCATTATTAATTTTATCTCTGGAAACAAGTGTTTCATCTAAATCCAGCTGTCCTACGAGGTTTCTTAACGTTGTTTGAGTCAATTTTTCAATTGCGTCAGGCAGGTTTTGGATTTTATATACGGCGCTGACGGAATCAATGATTTGGAAGTAAAGTAATGCATTGATACTGATAGAAACGTTATCTTTAGTAATTACATTTTGTCTGGGGAAATCATAAACAGATTCTCTCATATCAATTTTGGTGCGTTCTTTTATATAAGAATAAACATGACCGTCCATACCTCTCTGGTTAACTTTCCAGTATATAGTACGCGGATGTTCAATAAGCGGAATAATATAATTTAAACCTGCGTGGAGCGTTTTTTTGTATTCTCCGAGTCTTTCAACGACGACTTCTTCAGCCTGTTGTACTATGATAACTCCTTTTGCCGCAAAGATTACTACAGCAATTAATAAGATAAATAACACCATACCCATAAATTTTATACCCTTTCTACAAACATAATTAAATTTTCTAACTTAACTATTTTTACGTCAGCACCGGTTTCAATAAGTTCTCCGTTTAGAGTTCTTGCATTCCATCTTTCATCATAAATGGATACAGTACCGGAAGCCGGTCCGACATTTTCGGTAACTTTAGCAATTTTGCCGATATACGCATCGTCAGGCTGAGTTTGAGTTCTGCTGCCTTTTTTCATAAGAAACGGCCTGAAAAATAGGAGCAGGACAAGAGATAATACCGCAAAAATAATTGTAAGTATTATCCAGTCACTAATCCATACTGAGATTGCAGCTGTAATAAAAGCCGCAATGCCGAAGTTCAGGCAAAAATACGAAGGGGTCAGCATTTCAAAGATTAAAAACGCAAATCCTATAATGGAAAATATTTGCCATAATGCCATAAATAACCTCGCTTACAAATTACCATGTAAATTTTAGCATATTGCTCAAATCAGGTCAAGGAATGTATGTTTATAGTAAAATGTCGGTATGATAAGTTTTGATAGTTTAACCCTAAAAGCATTCACAGAAGAAAGCAGAGACTTCCTCACAGGTGCGCGCATACAAAAAATTCAGCAGCCGTCAAGAAAGGAAGTTATTTTAACAATCCGAAACAATTCATCGACCAGAAAACTATACATTAATATAAATCCCCAATGTGCGCATGTATGTTTTATGTCAAAAGATAACGAAGATTTGCGGCGGATTTCTATTCCACAGAAACCTCCCATGTTTTGTATGCTTTTGAGAAAATACCTCGAAAATGCAATAATCTCAAAAATTAATCAGCCTCCGTACGAAAGAATTCTCGAGTTTTATATAGAAACTTTTAATGAATTGTCAGAAAAAATATATCTTTGTTTTGCCATAGAGATTATGGGAAAACACTCAAATATTGTTTTGTATAATTATGATACAAATATTATAATAGGCTGTGCGCATAACGTAGGTGCAGAAAAGAGCCGCGAACGTGAAATGGCCGGAACTTTGCCTTATGTGTACCCACCCAAACAGAATAAAACAGATATTTTGCAATATAACGGCAATCTTGAAGGCGTAAATCTCAGCGAAACATTTTACTGGTTTTCTCATTACTTTGCGGAGCAATGCGAACATCAGCCTGTTGAAAAACTTAAGAGTTTTGTAATGCTTGAAAATATAACTCCGGTAATCTCCGCGGATTATTCCGAATATTCGTTGTTTTATGAGCTGATGAAGGGCGGAATTCGCCAAAGCAGTGTTAATGAGATGATAGATAATTATTATGCATATCATCAGAATAAAGAAAAACTTGCATCACTTAAGAGTAATTACGTTGCTGAGACACGAAAAAAGTTGAAAAAAGTAAAAAATTCTTTAGCCAAAATGGAACAGCAAGCTCAGGATGGGGCAGGGTATGACAAATTCCGATTATATGGCGATTTGGTTATGGCAAATTTGTACAATAACAGTGATTATTCTTCTAAGATAACAGTTTTTGATTATGAAAATAATAAAGAGATTACATTAAAGCTTGATGAAACCAAAACTTTAAAAGAAAATGCAAATCTATTCTATAAAAAATACAATAAAAATAAGACCTCTAAACTTAAACTTGACGAACTCGGTACAGAATTAAAAATGAAAGCAGCCTATCTTGAGCAAATCCTATATTCACTGGAAAAAGCAGAAAATATTGATGAATTGTCCGAAATTATATCAGAGTTTGAGGATGATAAATCTTCAAAGCGCAAGGACTTAAATAAACCGTCTTTGCCTTTATCGTTAGAAATAGGAGGGTTTAATGTTTTTGTAGGCAAGAACAATCGGCAAAATGATTATATTGTATCTAAACTTGGGAAAGATGATGATTTGTGGTTTCATACAAAAGACTGTGCAGGCTCTCATGTTTTATTAAAGGGAACAAACCCGCCTGATGAAGTTATTTTGGCCTGCTGCGAGCTTGCAAAACAGTATTCAAGTGCATCAAATTCATCTAAAATAGGGGTTGTTTATACTAAGCATAAATACCTGCGCAAACCTCCTAAAGCGAATCCCGGTTATGTAACCTATAAAAATGAAAAAGAAATAATTATTGATTAATTTTTTAGCCGATGTTCTAACTTGACAGTTTTTTGAAACGCGTGATTTAATAGAAATAATATGAAAAACTTGAAAAAGATATTATTAATGTTAATAATTTTTTATAGCAGCATAACTATATCTTATGCAGAGAAATTACCGAGAAGTATAGATAAATTTCAATATGGCGGACCAGAAACTTACGTTCCTTACCGGCAATATTTTGCGGAGTACACAGACCGATTGTCACAGGCATTTGAACCCAAAGGAAAATTTCCGTGGCGAACTTTTATTTTTACACATTTACGATATTTAATTCATAAAGACGGGAGCATCTCAAATTTAGAGATTATAGATAGCAGCACAGAAAGTTATGAATATTACATATCAAAATTAAACCCAATAGGTCGTTATAGAGCCAAGAAAGCCAGTCCGAAGCTGGATAAATATGCAATGGAAGTGATTATGAACAATCCACCAAAACCATTTTTAGACGGTATGGACTATGATGTTATCCAAGTAGAAGTTCAGACTGGATATTTAAAGAAATCAAAGAAAATATATTATCATTACAATTGGGCAGGTGTTTATAATGCATCAAAAAAGAAAAATTATCCTCCTTTATTTACGATATATCTGATACACGACAGTCGGAAAATTATGGGGGATTAAAATGAAAAAGATATTATTAATGTTAATAATTTTTTATAGCAGCATAACTATATCTTATGCGGAGAAATTGCCGCGAAACTTAGTTGAATTTTTTTCTGGCGGACCAGAAACTTATGTTCCTTACCGGCAATATTTTGCCGAGTACACGGACCGATTGTCACAGGCCTTTCAACCCCAAGGAAAATTTCCGTGGCGAACTTTTATTTTTACAGATTTGCAGTATTTAATTCATAAAGACGGCACCATATCAAATTTAGAGATTATATATAGTAGCACAGAAAGTTATGAAGATTATATATCAAAATACAATCCAATAGGTCGTTATAGAGCCAAGAAAGCCAGCCCAAAGCTTGATAAATATATAACTGAAATAATAAAGAACAATCCACCGAAACCGTTTTTAGACGGTATGGACTATGATGTTATCCGAATAAACATTCAGAGCGGATATTATAAAAAGGCAGATAAAATATCTTATATAATAAATACAGCAGGTCGTGAAGATCCATCAAAAAATATTTTTGTTTACCCAACGTTTACGATATACCTGATACACGATAGCCGGAAAATTTTTAAATAAAATAGCACACACATTACATTTTCTGCTTTTGGGCAGACATAAATTTTACAAAGAATTCCGGAAAGGAATTTTTTAAATGAATACTTTAAAATTTGGAGAGTTCAAACTTTAAGGGCGTATTGTATACCAACGGAGAAGAATATGCCTTTGTATTTTTGGGAACAGATGTCAAAAGCGGCAAGGATTGGGCTGCGAAAATTCCCTGTCTTTTGTAACGAAATGTAACGAAAATATGGTTATATAGCAATTATATAATCCCAAAATACTTTATTAATATGTAAGCGATATGCTTAATAAAATGATTAAATAAACACGAGACTTATACACACACACTTACTATTTACACTACCTACTACACACTAACCTTCTACACACACGAGGAATTACAAAAAAATTCCAAGGGCTCTTTCAAAAGAAAGAGTTTTTTTTTTGCTGTTTTTAACTTTGTAACGAAATGTAACGAAAATACGGTTATATAGCAATTATATAATTCAAAAATACTTTATTAATATGTAAGCGCTATGCTTGATGAAATGATTAAATAAACACGAGACTTATACACACACACTTACTATTTACACTACCTACTACACACTAACCTTCTACACACACGAGGAATTACAAAAAAATTCCAAGGCTCTTTCAAAAGAAAGAGTTTTTTTTTGCTGTTTTTTAGTTTTTTAATAATTAAAACGAATTTTTAGAAAAATAATACAGGTTTGCATAAATCCTGAAAACGCCCGTCTTTATACATTCTTAATATAAAAATGCTTGACGTAATTAAAAAAAAGTATTCTAATTAAATACGTAGCAAAAATGAAAAAGAAGAAAGAGGACTACATGAAAGAATTTATGCACACAAGATTAGACAACAAGAGTTTTTCCGATGATGAGATTAAAAGCTTGATAAAAGAATATAATATCAAGTTTATCAAATTGCAATTTGTCGACATAAACGGACAGGTTAAAAATATGACTATTCCGTCCCAGCACATCGAAAAAGCTTTGAATAATGAAATCATGTTAGACGGTTCTTCTATAAAAGGTTTTAGAAGTATAGAAACTTCGGATATGTATTTCTATCCTGATAAAAACTCTTTTCAGATTCTGCCATGGCGGGAAAAGGACGGTGTACATTCTGCAAGGCTAATATGTGATATATATAATGCTGACGGCACACCATTTGAGGGCTGTCCGAGATGCAATTTGAAAAGGGTAATGAAAGAGGCTGCAAAGCTTGGTTTTTCCATGAATATCGGCCCTGAAGCAGAGTTTTTCCTTTTTGCAAAAGATAAAGACGGTAGAGTGACTACAACAACTCAAGACAGAGCCGGATATTATGATGTAGGCCCTGAAGATTTAGGTGAAGATGTCCGCTCTGATATTGTTTTAACCTTACAAGAAATGGGATTTGATATTGAAGCTTCTCACCACGAAGTAGCAGACGGTCAGCATGAAGTTGATTTCCGTTATACGGATGTCCTTACTGCTGCAGATAATGTTGCAACATTCAGAATTGCCGTAAAAGCTATTGCCGCATTGCATAATCTGCACGCAACATTTATGCCAAAACCTATTTACGGTATAAACGGTTCAGGCATGCACTGCAATGTATCTTTATTCAAGGACGGTAAAAACGCATTTTATGATGAAAATGCGGAATATCAGCTTTCCGATGTCGCCAAATACTCCATAGGCGGTATGTTGAAACATATCAAATCAATAACAGCTATTTTGAACCCGACTGTAAACAGTTACAAACGTTTGGTTCCGGGCTATGAAGCACCTGTTTATCTCGCCTGGTCGCTGGCAAACAGAAGTGCTCTCTTGAGAGTTCCTGCAAAACGCGGAAACGCTACAAGGGTTGAACTTCGTTCTCCTGATCCGGCTTGTAACCCGTATCTTGCTTTCGCCGCAATTCTTGAGGCTTGCATTGACGGTGTTAGAAACAAAATTGATCCGCCTGCTCCGGTTGAAAGCAATATTTACAAATTAACAAGCAAAGAACGTAAAAAACAAAGAATTGATGCTCTTCCGGGTAGTCTTGCAGAAGCCTTGGAGTATCTGGATAAATCTCTGGTTGGACGTGCAGCTCTCGGTGAACACGCGTTTAATGAATTTATGAGTTCTAAAAAGAAAGAATGGGATTCATTTAGAACTTACGTTTCGCAATGGGAAATTGATAAATATCTTGAACGATACTAATTTAAAAAAGCCTCTCTATTCTTGAGAGGCTTTTTTATTGCTTAAAAATAGTTTTAAACTGTCACATTC
>CALUVN010000021.1 GCA_944324235.1 Candidatus Gastranaerophilales bacterium | reverse complement strand
CTGCTGACGCCGCTGATGATAATGCCTTTGATTTCAATATGGTTGCAAACGGCGGTAACATTGTCTATAACGCAAACAAAGGTCAAATTTATACAATTGATAATAATTCGAAAATCTCATTCAATTCAGATAACGCAAGCGTTACATTTAATGGCGGAACGTACAATCTTAACAGTGAGTTAAATGGTTTAAACGATACAAATAGTATTATTTTTGACGGCACAAGCACTGTTCTTTTAGGTAAGAATGAATACTCAACAGGTGTTTATACTGTTAAAGATGCTTTGATTAACGTTGCAGACGACTCATTCAAGACTTATACTTTCAATAATTTGAATGCCGAAAATGGTTCAAAATTAAGTGTTGATTTATCATTTGATACAGCAAACGGTCATCAGGCAGATAAAATTATTTCTACAAACGGTTCAGGTACATTAACGCTTACCACATTGAATTTGATGGATGTTTTCTATGATGACGGTTTAACAGTTCCGCCGGAATCTGTCGAATTCAATATTCTTGGCGGCGGTTTGCAATTAAGTGATTTGTCACTGGATGATTGGGCTACAGATGTTTACCACTACACGGTTACAACAGGTAATAATAATCAATCAGTTATCCTCACGGCTGACGGTGCTGCTCATAAAAATTCATTGAGAGAACAAAACCAAAAAGAAGATACAAGAGGATTCCAATTCTTAAAAGACGAAACTTACACAATAGGAGATCATCTCGGTCAAACTGCTGGCGGTATTTTCACGGTGAACGGCATTCACAATGAAGACGGCACTATTACTTCACATATCCATGGTAATGATCAATATTCAATGTTTGATGTCGTTAACAAGACCCAGCTTGCAATTAACGATGTGGAAATTTCTCACGCATCAAAAGACGGAAACGGTTCTGTTCTCAGTCACACCAACGCTGACGCTGTTACAACAATTACAAACGCAAATATTCACAATAACAATTCAACAGGTAAAGGCGGTGCAATTTATACAAATAACGGTACTCTAAACCTTGAAGATGTTACTTTTGCAAATAACAATCACGGCGCAGGTGCTAATGATATTTATATTGAAGGCGCAGATACGGTTGTTAATTACAATACGACCACAGCTGATAAAAACTCTATCTCCAGCGGTATTGCCGGCGACGGTACTCTGAATAAAACAGGCGAGGAAGAATTAAAACTCTCTGGCAATAACAAAGATTTCACGGGTAATTTAGTTGTAAATCAAGGTACTTTGAACTTTACACAAACTTCCGACAAGGATTCCTACATCTCAGGAACAACAGCAATTGCAAACGCTGCTGATGTTGTAATTAATACTGATTTTTCTGATATTACAACAGGAGCATTCCAGGGCAGCGGTGAAATAACTAAAGACGGCCTGTTTGATATGACATTGAGCGGTAATAACACTGCGTTTACAGGCAACGTAAACGTCAATGAGGGAAATATCGTTTATAATACTGATAACGCAACTTACTTTGGCGGCTCAACAAATCTTGCGGCTGATACCGGTATAGTTGTTGAAGGTTCAAAAGATGCCTTGTTGTCAAATATTTCAGGTCAAGGTACTATCGGAAAATCAAGTGCAGGTACACTCGTTCTCTCCGGTGATAATTCAGACTTCCACGGCAACCTCGCAGTAGAACAGGGTATATTAGGTATTGCGGCCGGTACTCAGCTTGGTAACATGAATATCGGTGCATTCGGTGACGGTACTTCAATTAGTATGCAAAATACATCCGCAGTCGAAAATTCGGACGGCAGCTGGACTACCAATCCAAGTCCTGCAAGTATTGAAAACCTTAACTTTGAAACACTCGAGCTTTACGGTGATGTAAATCTCTATCTGGATGTGGATTTGGCTAATGAAAAATCAGATATGATTTCCGCTAATAATGTTACAGTCACAAATGACGGCAAACTTATTATCGGAAGCAACAGCCTGAATCTTGTCAGCGATGCGCTTGTCAAAGATGTAAAAACACAGGTTGTATCAGGTAATATTGCTCAATATGTAATGCTTGATGAATCAGCAACAACCGCAATGGGACCAATCCAAAAATATATGGTTGACTACGCGAACGGCTACTTGAGTTTTGCGGCTCAAGGCGGAAGCAATCCATCATACGGTGATGTTAACCCTGGAATTATGGCATCTCCTGTTGCAGCTCAACTCGGAGGATATCTCGTTCAGTTGAATTCCTACGACGAAGCTTTCCGCAATATGGATATGTATATGCTGATGACTAAAGAACAACGTCAGGCAATGAAGATGAAAAATAAATACGCAGCAGCTTCAGCAGATTCCAATATTGTATTTGACCCGACTGTTTCCCGTTATGAAAATAAATCAGGCTGGTTCAGACCTTATGCAACATTTGAAAATGTTCCGTTGAAAAACGGCCCGAAAGTTTCTAACGTTGCTTACGGCTCATTCTTCGGCGCTGAATCCGAAATGTATGATCTCGGACATGGCTGGGATGGTATCTGGGGAGTATACGGCGGTTATAACGGTTCTCATCAGGCTTATGACGGAATCGGTATTTATCAAAACGGCGGAACTCTCGGTGTTGTAGGTATGGCTTATAAAGGTAATTTCTTTACCGGTTTAACCGCCAATACAGGTGCAAGTGTCGGTGAAGCTCAAACAGGTTTCGGTCAGGATAACTTTACAATGCTTATGGCAGGTATCGCTTCCAAATCAGGATATAATATAGAGTTTGCCAAAGGCAAATTGATTATCCAGCCAAACTTTACAATGTCATATTCATTTGTAAATACCTTTGATTATCATAGTGCAGCAGGTGTTTCAATTCATTCTGATCCTCTGCATGCAATCCATCTTGAACCAGGTATTAAAATTATCGGAAACCTCAAAAACGGATGGCAGCCTTACGGAAGCGTAAGTATGATATGGAATATTATGGACAAAACCGAATTTATGGCAAATGAGGTTAATCTTCCTGAATTGAGTGTAAAACCGTTTGTTAAATACGGCGTTGGTGTTAGAAAATCGTGGGGCGAAAGATTTACAGGATTCTTCCAAACTTATCTGACAAACGGCGGAAGAAACGGTGTAGGTATTCAATTAGGTTTCCGTTGGATGCTGGGTGATAAATCGACTCCTAAAAAGACAACAAATACCGCACCTAAAACTAAAAAAGTTATTAAATCAATGAAATAATTTGAAATGGCCGGTGTAAAAACCGGCTATTGACTAAAATAATCCGTTTTGCTAAAATTAAGACGAAATTTGGGTTTGTAGCTCAGTTGGTAGAGCAGTTGACTCTTAATCAATTGGTCGAGGGTTCGAGCCCCTCCGGACCCACCATTTCTAAAAAGAGCCGAACAGGCTCTTTTTTTATTGATTTAGTTATAAATTCTACAAATACAAGATTGTGCTTGTTATTATTTGTCAAATTAATTTTATAAAATTTTTTAATGTTTATTATTACTAGCAAAAAATTTTTTTTATGTGTTTTAATGTCATGTATGAAAGTTTTACCTTTAAATTTAAATTTTATTACAACCCCGCATTTGATAAATAATAAACACAATAAATCTGTTCAAAATCAAAAAAGTGTTGAATTCCCTTATGCTGGTTTGTCTTCTGTATATTACAGCCCGATAAGTTTTTCCGGCGACAGCAGTTATGCTCTTTTGGTTAATGATTTAAAGTCCTTGAATGACATGCACTGTCCTTATTGCGGAACTAAAATGCTATCCCGCGAAGAGATGAAAAATGCAACAGCTGCGATAGATAAGATAAACTCTGTAAATGACTTATTCAAGTTTTTAAATAAGTATGAAGAGTGTGTTAACCCACGATTTAAAAATGTAGTTGCAGTTGTTAAACAGACAGGTTACGCAAATTTTGGCAGTAAACCCGAAGAGGTTCTGGAGTTGTGCAGCAAAAAATTTGCAGAGCAGACTGATAATGCGTTAAAATCTACTCTAGATAAATTAGAGCTATTTAGGGAAAACTTTGATGGCAGTGATTTTGACAAAATGCTTGTTGCAAAATACCAAAAAGTTCTTACGAAGATACCTGAAAAACATAATACCCGTCGCGGATTGACTAAAGAGTACTTTATTACAATAAAAAACTTTCGTTCAGAACTTCAAACTCCTGAAAAATTTAAAATATACGGAATGTTATGCAACGATGTTCGGGATGCTTTTTGCAATGAGTCTTTATTTATAGAACGTTTTGATAAAAATGCGTCTATAAAGAAAACATTTCTGCGAAATCTTTTGTCCTATTCAAAATCAGATGTGCATACCGTAATAGAAAAAGCTCCTGCAGGTATTGATAATATTATTCTTAGCTGTCAAAATTGCGAAATTACAAACAACAGAATTAATAGACCTAATTTTAAAAAAGAGGCTTATTTTACTCATGTTTATGAATTGTGCCGAGAAGCTTTGAACGGCAATTTGCATGCTAACAAAGCTTACCCGCTGCTTTTACGTAATAATGTAATTAAAAGCTATAATAATAAGTTAGCTCCGGATAATTTGCAGTCTGATATGCGTATTTTAATAAAGGATACCGGTATAAGTGTCCCTCGTTATGTCGAATTCCCGTTGACGGATATCCCAGGAATTTACTGTGCTTCCTGCGGTCAGAAAACTATTACTCATGATCAAAAAGCACAATTTTATGACGAAATTGAAAGCGTTGAAACAATGCCGGAGCTTCTTGAACTCTTTTATAAATATAAAGAGTTCGTAAAACCAAGATATGAACCTTTATTGAATGAATTTTCTCAAAATCTTATGCAAAATCCGCATATTAGGGAATCCTCCATGGTAAAAAGTCTGCGCGTTTTTGTTTATAAAAATCTACAAGATACGTTGTTAATCGGATTAAAAAACATAGAAGACTTGACTGATGATTATGAACTTACTTCTGAACAGTCAGCAGCATTCAGAAAATTTATATCCAAAGCCAATACGCTTTCATTAAATTTAAGGCCGGATACAATATTCCCGATTGATGAGTACCATGAGATGTTGCTTGAACTTACCAAAGTATTGAAAGGTGAGCTTATGCTGAAAGTCTGGGACAATGCTTACCCTCCTGTAATAGAAGCATATTCACTGCAGCTTCCGCTTATCCCTATGCAAACGGTACTTTATAAGGGCAAATCCACCATGAAAATAATGGCGGAAACTATTTTTAACCGTTCACTTGCAACTGTCGATCATTTAGATCCGAAATATAAATACAGCAAAAGACGGCGAGAAGAGGGGACAAACCAATTTCCGGAAAATAAAAATAGAAATCTGGTTGTGATGTGCCGTGATTGTAATTCAAAAAAAAGTTCCACAAGTCTTAATCACTGGGTAAAAAGTCATCCTGAAATGATTAAAAATATGGAGAAATATATAAAACAGGTAAAACAACTTCGTAAAGATAAAGTTATCGGTAAAAGTTTTGACTATTATCCTTATGAAGTAGCAGCTCAGTTTGCAAAATTTACAGGTATTGATATTTCAACATCCGGCTAGGAGTTTTTTATGGAAATCAGCAGCAACCGTAAAAAAAATATAATATCAGCGATTGTTATGGGAAGTTTCGGCGTTGCGTACGGCGGCGCTAAAAGTGTAGCTAAGTCTATGCAAAAACTCGAAACTGAATTTATGAAAAATGTTAAACCCGAATATTTTTCATATTTGAACAGTGATGAACTTCAATCTGTTCAAAAACTTTTGAATAAGGGGATGACAGAGAAAGAACTTAATATGTTTTCACGTATCTGGAAAATTCCTGATAAAAAACAGTTTCTTGAAGAAGCTTTGGATATTTTTATAGGGGATACCGGTTACAAATATCTGAAACCAAAGTTGACCTATGATACCTCAGATGATGAAGGTTTTTTCAGGTGGACAAATTTTAGTATTAATATTCCAAGGCTAGAGAAGCGTTCTAAGGTTGATATTTTAGGGGTATTAAAACATGAAATTGTTCATTTTAAACAATATGTTTCTATGCTGCGAACTGAAGGGATAGGCGCTGAGGGTATTCTGGAAAACGAAAAGGAAAATATTTTTAATAGATTGAAAAATGATGCGGGGTTTATGAAGAATAAATCAGAAAGCGAAGCTAAATTAATTGCTAATTATTATAATTATCTTTATAGAGATATTTTATTTGTGCGTGAACAAATTGCTCTGGAATCACTGGGGTCAATTCCTGCAAATTCTGCAGAAGGGAAAAAGGCACGGGAATATCTGGCTGCCGTTAAAAATTATGTAAGTGTTAACAGATCTTCTGATGCTGCAGATGTTAAAAAATATGAAGAAAATCTGTTAGAACATGAAGCTTTTTCGGCAGGTGATGCTCTGGAGGATAAATACGGTGATTTTATTTTAACACTTGCTGAAGATAAGAAAAAACTACAAGTTAAGTAAGATATTCAAGAAGTTTTTTATAAAATGGATTTTCTTCATCTTGAATGTTTATTTTTAGAGGGAGAATAAATTTGCTAAAATTTTCTTCTGATGGTGTTGCTTTATAGGATGTTAATTTTGTCATTATATCAGTGTATTGTTCTTCGTTTATTATATTCAAAACCCTTGCTTGTTTATAGATTTCAATGGTTTTATCAACTTGTTCCGGAAGCGCTGTACGCCATTCGTATCGGGCTTCATTTTTATAAAGTTCATTATACAAATCAATAATCTGATTTGTTTTTTCATCTAATTCTAATTTATCTCGATTTTCTGTGAGAATTTTAAATAGTTTTTTGTCCGATACCTTCTTATAATCGGTAATTATGTTATATAACTCTTTTTTTCTTCCGTTTTGTACTGATAAATCCAGATAGTAATTAAAACTTTTATTGTTATTGTGAATATTTTTGCTATAGTATTTCTCAAAATATTCACAACTTTCTGCCGGACTGTTAATTTCTTTAATACTTTGCATTATTACTAATAAAGTATCATCATCCGGCGCGCATTTGTTATTTTTAACTATGTCCAGAATTGTTTGATAATTTTTTTCTTTGCCGAGAAGTATGATTTTTTGATTTACAAAATATTTTGAGGACCAGTTATCTTTGAATTTATCAAGAGTTTTTTCAAGTATTTCAAAAGCTTTTTCTTTTTGATTTGTGTTGTAATAAGCATTTGAAGTCTGGATTATGATATCAGGATCGTTATATTTTATATGATCTTGTTGGAATAATTCATCAAGATATCGTTGTATATGTGTAAGGTATGTTTTGTCATCAATTTCACCTAACTGCCTGTATTTGACCGTAATAATATCACTTAGGTTTTTGAGAGCTTTGCCTGTTGCTATTTTTTGAAAGTTTAGCATCTCTTCTGTATTGGCATTGTAAAACCCTGTAGTAATTATATTGCCGAACTTATTATTAACAACTTCTGTTGCCTGTTCGATAGTATCGTCAACGAGATTTTCAAGTGGTTTGTATGACGGCAGTTCAGGATTCTTGAAAAGTCGCTTTGCTATAAATCCCCGTCCCGCAAACATCATAATTCCGCTGAGAGTTATAATACCAGCAGCCGCTAATTGAGTTTTTTCGCTTTTTGAAAGATTAAATAAATTCTCTTTTTCTTTCGCAGAATTATTTTCAGGCTTACTTGCTTGTGACTGTGGGTTAGGAATTGTTGGAATTGTCTTAAATTGTGAAAATGCATTTGAGTTTATTGACATATGATTAGTAAAACTCGTAAAAAAAATTTTTTGTTGTTTTTTAAAAATCTTAACCAAAAATTGATTTATGTATGTTATTGTTTTATCATGGTTACGATAAGTTTAGGGAGAGAATTCTCAATGAAAAAAATGTTGGATGTGATTGTACCCGTATATAATGAAGAAGCTTGTATAACGGAAACGATACAACGACTGTTTAACCTGCGAAATATTTTGATTGATGAATTAGATGTCAATTTTATTTTTGTGAATGATGGCTCTAAAGATAAAAGTCTTGAAATTTTAAAAAGCTTTGCATCAAGATATCCTTTTATAAAAGTAATAGGTTTTTCAAGAAATTTTGGACATCAAATGGCAGTTACAGCCGGACTTGATTATTCAAAAGGTGATTATGTCGCAATAATTGATGCGGATTTACAAGATCCTCCGGAACTTATCAAGGATATGTACGAAAAATCAAAAGACGGATATCAGGTTGTTTACGGTAAACGTCTTAAACGTAAAGCAGAAACTCTGTTTAAAAAGTTTACTGCATTTGCATTTTACAGACTTTTGGATTTTATGTGCCAGATTAATATTCCGACAGATACAGGTGATTTTCGTTTAATCACCAGAGAAGTTGCAGATGCTGTAAAATCTATGCCGGAAAAACACAGATTTATTCGCGGAATGGTTCCGTGGGTAGGATTTAACAGTGCGCCGTTGTATTATAATCGAGATGAACGCTTTGCCGGAGAAACAAAATACCCGCTTTCAAAGATGTTGAAACTCGCGTTTGACGGAATTTTTTCATTCTCTGTCAAACCTTTGAAATTTATAACTGATGCAGGGATTGCTTTGATGATAATGGCAGTTGCGGCTTTTGTTTCTGGAATTGTTTTTAAATGCAATATTTCAATAATATCATCAGTTGTATTGTTTGTCGGTTCGTTGCAGATGATTGCTCTTGGTATTATCGGAGAATATATCGGACGAATTTTTGAAGAAGCAAAAGACAGACCTCTTTACATTGTTAAAGATAAAATTAATTTATAGGGGAATTTATGGAAAAGATTAAAAATTTTATTCAAAATAAACCGGAATCAGCCTGTTTAATTACACTTGCAATATTTTGTTTATTGTTTTTATTTGTCGGACTTAACAGTTATCCGCTGGTAGACGTTGATGAGACAAGATATGCAGTTATGTCCAGAGGATTAATAGGTTCAGGTGATTGGAGTATATTACTGTTAAACGGCGTGCCATTTACTGAAAAACCTCCGTTGTATTTTTGGATGACAGCGTTCTCAATTAAATATCTAGGGTTTAATGAATTTGCCGTCCGTTTTCCGACCGCTATCCTTGCAACATTAATTGTGTTTTTCACTTATTATGTCGGTAAGGTTGTCATCTCAAGAAGATTTGGAATGTTTAGTGCGTTGATTTTATTATCAACGGTGTTTTTTCTTATGCTGTCACATGTGGCAATTCTTGATATGACATTTACAGTATTTTTGACAGCTGCAATCTATTGCGGATTTTTGACAAGTTTTTGCAAAGAAGAAAATAAAAAATTATACTGGCTCGGGTTTTATGTTGCAATGGGACTGGCTTTTCTGGCTAAAGGGCTTCTTGCTTTTGTAATTCCTGTTGGTATAATCGGGCTTTATCGCTTAATTACAAAAGATGTAAAAGAAATTTTTAAGCCGGTAAATATTATTCCTGGATTTATTATATTTCTCGCAATTATTCTGCCTTGGCACATTCATATGTATCAGGTTTACGGATATCGTTTTATATATGACTATTTTATTCTGCACCATTTTGAAAGATTGGTTAATGCTGCAGAACTTGGTAAAACCCGACCGTTTTTATATTTTGTACCGGTCTTTCTTGTAGGTTTTTTACCGTGGTCAATAGCTTTTGTATGCATGCTTATTAAAAAGTTCAGAAGGTTTGTGAAGCGCATAAAAACAAATACGTTGTATTTTACCTTTGACACTAATGAAAGAAAACTTATATTATTTATATCAATATATTTCGTGCTGGTATTTTTATTATTCAGTGTAGCTAGCGGAAAGCTTCCTACTTATATTCTTCCGGCATTTCCTGCCGCATCAATGATGACTGCATTATTTTTCTATCGCAAGCCGTCAGATTATTTTAATGCGACGATAATAGTTGCGCTTCTTGCTAATTTTATTATGGTCGGTATCGTATTTGATAAAATATACAGCGGCGGGATGGATGAACTTGTAGAATATTCATCTATAGCACAGGAGCATAATAAAAAGCTGGTAACTTTTGATATGCCTGTAAAACCGAGTGTTTTGATTAATTACAAAGAAAAAGTCGACTTCATAACCCGTCGTGACTTTGAAGCTCTCGATAAAGAACTTGATTTTGACAACGACTGTTATGTAATTATGAAAAATAAAAACATGAAAAATGATGACTACAAAAACGAATTAATGAAAAATCTCATTAAAATTAAAGAAGGCGATAAATATACAATTTATGCGGAACCGTAATGACCGTATAATAAAACAGTTAATTAAGCTACAAATCTCTTATTTATCGCATCATTTTTGTTATAATTCGGATCTGCAGTATAGTTTGCAAATTCCGAAGCATTTGCATCTTTATTCACTGTTCCTTGAGAACGATGTTCCCACCAGTCACCAAAGAATAATATCTCATCATCAGAATCAAGAGTATATCCATACCCGTAAGATTGACCTTTCCAACCCCAATCGTCAGGATCTGTAGCATCAAATCCTCCCCAGTTAAGCGGATAATTCAGGTCGTCGGCGATAACTTCACCCATCAAATATGCAATACATTCATTTGGAATATGCAGTGAGTGTGAAAATTCGTGCATTACTGTTGCAAGCATGTACTTGTGTGCGAAACCTGAATTTATATAGCTGTCTAATGAATCAGTGGTAAAGCACATTTGTCTGTTGTAGTGTCTGTCTAAATCTTCATTTACAAATTTTAAATACATTCCGCTGACATAAACATCATAATCGGTACTTGTTCCCACAACGGCTCCTCGTTTAGTGCCGTCTGTCATTGTCACAACATATTCGGCTGTTGAATATGCGTAGTAAGCTCCGTAATCAACAGATTTTCCGTAAGTATCCTCGATATTGATAACAACATCGCAGTTTTTCATCGCATTTCTGAGTTGTAAAAGCGTTGTAAGCTTGACTTCCTGATGCCCTGAAGCCAGACCGGAAGCAACCTTTGTATCATAATTGGCAATTAAATCGTCTAAATAAGTTATAACACCTTCAAAAGCCTTTACTACTGCATCTTTATATTGCTGTGCAGTTTTCCCGCTACCGTATGTCTTATTGTAATCCCCTCGTTCTACGGCAGCAGCAATAGCTGCAGAGCTTGTATTAGTGCTGCATTCAAAAGTTTCACTGCTCCCGTAATTTCTTACAGTTGTAGTCGGAACTCGTGAATAGTTCGTTTGTGGTTTCACGCTGTCCATCGCAGACGCAATGGCCTCTGTTTCTGAAATTACCGATTGGATTTCGTCTTCTACGGTTCCTGTGATTACATCGTCATAACCCATTGCCTGTAAAATCCATGAGTTTCCTGATATATCCGGTTGTCGTGAAGTTATAGAGAGAAAATCATTAGTTTGTATGCCGCTAACTTCATTTTGCACATCAGATAGTTGCTGTTCGATTTTTTTAATCTCGACAACTTGTGAACTTGCAAGTATTGAACTGTCTAATGATAAACTCATAGATATCCCTAAAATTTTGTGTATATCATTTTTATCGGTTTGCCGAAACAAATTCTTTAATAATTTGATTAAAATATAAAGTTTTGTAACAATTTGCTTATTTAATTAAATATTTATATAAAAAATGCCGATAACTAAATCAAAGGGAAACAAAACAAAGGAACACTATAAATATGGGAATGGCAGCCTCACAAGCTAGATTATTAAGCATAACAGCCCGTTTGACCGATAATGAAAACAGCGGGCAACGCTTATCATCGACCAAAATCAGTTTGGCAAACCGAACTGAACAGCTGAATGCTGACTATAATGCAGCCCTTGATCAGACAAAATTAACAATACTAACAGGTTTTAACGGTTCAGAAGAAGTTTATACAGATCTTAATTTCAAAACACTCACAGGGTATAATACAATTGCAGGCGGTAAACAGTACTGTATTACAGACACAAGCGGCAGAATCCTTGTTGACCAAAAAATAGCCGATGCCTTTGAAAAAGGCAACGGTGATTATAATGTGTTCCTTGCAGAACTAGGTTATACTCAGGCTGATATAATTGCAAACGTTACAGATACTGATGATGAAGAAGGTCAGGCAAAATCACTCAAAATGATTCATGAAGCCTGGGATAAATATTTAAATTCAGTAGGTAAATCAATAGGTGATATTTTACCTCTTCACCCTGATGGTGAAATTACAGAAGCTACTTTTGGTTTCCATTTTAATGACGGTGATTCCTCAATCCTTAACGGTTATCCTACAGTTGCAATGACTGAGGTAACAACAACCACAACAGAAAATGACTATTCTAAACCAATTGCATGGGAAAAGAAAAAAGTTGACTTAGGAACAGGCTCAACTGTATTAGGTACTCCAAACACCGCAGATGACGGTAATGTTAACCCTCTGGGGTCTACAGCAGGTGCACAAAATGTTGTTAATGATGCCATTAATAATAATGGTGCAACAACTGATGATTTGGAAGTAACATCTTGGCAGGATAAAGTTACAGGAAAAACTATTAACGGTGTTCAAATTAAAACGCTAAGAGGTCTGGAAATTGTAATGCAGCAATTTGCTACAAATCCTGCTGCATTGCAGCAAAACTATATACTTGCAAATGATGCAGGTGAAAGTCTTGATTTAGATTTGTCTACATCAGCTTTAGGCCGTAACTGGGGTGGTATCAGCTCATTCCAGGGCTTATTTGACGGCAATGGCAGCACACTCAGAAATATTAGCGGTTCACAAGGTATATTCAGCGACCTTTATGGTACAGTTCAAAACCTTAATGTTGATAATATTACAATAAGCGCAGAATCTGATTGTTTGGGCGGTATGGCCGGATATCTTGCAGATGGTGCAAGCATTACAAATTGTAATATTACTAATTTAACTTTAAACTGTAATTTACGCGATCAAGAATACGCAGCAGGTTATTCCGTACAGCATGCCGCAATCGGCGGTTTAGTCGGTCGTAATGACGGTGATGTTACCAATACTCTTGTTGAAGGTACTATTAATGTTCCGAACGCAACTGATTCTTTCAGCGGTATCGGCGGATTTATCGGTTTGAACGCTAATAAAGATCACCAGAATGCAACTGTAAGTAATTCTTATGCCGACGTAGATATTGTTTTGGGAACATCTTCCGGAGCAGATTCATTCTCAGGTGCAATCAACAACTTTATCGGTAATGATATCAACGAAATGTTAATCACAAACTGTGCGGCAATGGGTGATATTAGAGGTAACGGCAGTATTCAGCTTGTTGACCTTGCAGGATACGGTATGGCACTTGAATCTGATACTAAAAACAGTGTCGCATATAATCCTAGAACAGGTGAATATGTTTATTGGACAGATTCTGCAGATGCAGCTTATCCTAGTGCAAAAACAACCGATAACATAAAAGATGATTTAGCAGATTTTACAAATGAACAAGAAGACGGTGAACCAATCTGGGTTACACCGGATGATGGTGATGATTATAATAACACTGGCAATCAAGGTGATTTACAAACCAATGGCGGACTTGCACTGAATCTTAACGCATTACAAGGAGCAACCGGTGAAATTTGGGTCGATGACCTTACGAAACCTACTGCCTGGGAACAAATTACAAAAACAGACACTATACCTGCCGAAACAAAACCTATTCCGTATGAAGGCTGGACTGCTGAACAAAAAGAATTATATGATTATGCAGTAGCTATTACCTCTCAATACTTCAGTGAAAAACAATCTTATGACAATAAAAAATTACAAACCGCTGCAGATAAAGAAAATGTGCCATACATTACTTATTTAAAAAATATATTTGATAAAATGAGCGCATCAGGTTACTTTACATATACTTCCGATCCGGACAAAATATCTCCGGCTAATCCTTATTTTAAAAATTACATTTATAAACCTGCAGTAGTGAATGACACAGGTACCAGAGTTGATGAAACTCCTATTAAAGACAGTCAGGTGCTGGAAGATATGTTGAGAAGCGGTGAACTACTCCTTGAAACATATTCAGCTAAAGCCGGCGGTTTTGTATCTACAACCCTTTCCGATGACGAATGTATTCAGGAAGTCGAAGATGAGCGTGCTATTGCTCTGGCTGAAGCTAAATATACAACTGATATGCTTATGCTTGAAAATCAGGACGTAAAAATTGATTTACAATTGAAAAAACTTGATGCAGAGCATACAGCCCTTCAAACTGAATACGATTCATTAAAAACAGTTATTGACAAAAATATAGAAAAATCATTCAATATGTTCAGCTAAGTTTTTCAAAGCTTTCAACAAATTCAGGGAATGAAATACCTGCCCATTCAAAGCCGTCAATAACTACCGGTTTTTCACAAATAAGCCCTGCAACATACCAGCTCATAGCAAGTCTGTGATCGTGGTAGGTTTCCAGTTCTGCGTCACCGGAAAGCTGTGTTTTCCCGTTTATGATAAACCCGTCTTCTGTTTCGTGAATATCAGCACCTGTTTTTTTGAGTTCAGACACAACTGCTTTAATCCTGTCAGATTCTTTGTTGCGTAAATCTCCGGCATCGCGTACAATGGTTGTTCCTCTGGCCTGTGTCGCCAGTACTGCAATTACCGGAAGTTCATCAATAAGACGCGGAATTATACCGCCTTCAATAGTACATCCGGTTAAATCAGAATACCTTATCCTCAAATCGCCAACCTCTTCACCGGAAACATTTTTCTTATCAAGAATTTCAATGTTCCCGCCCATAAATTTGACAACATCAAGAATTCCTGTTCTGGTCGGGTTCAAACCAACATTTTTCAGAATAATATCAGAATAAGGTACGATTAAACCTGCAGCGATAAAATAAGCAGCTGATGATATATCCCCGCAAATATTTATCTCTCTTGGTTCAATAATAGATTTAGCTATAGAAACCGTAAGCCCTTGCGTCTTGATATCTGCGTTCATATATTTAAGCATAAGTTCGGTATGGTTTCTTGATAAGTACGGTTCAGTAACTGTTGTAAGACCTTCAGCATTTAACCCTGCAAGCAGTATACAGGATTTAACCTGAGCGGAAGCGAGCGGTGAATCATAATTGATTGCCGAAAGTTTACGACCTGTAATCCGTAAAGGAGCGTGTCCGTCAACAGAACTTATATCTGCGCCCATAAGAGAGAGTGGTTCAATAACTCTTTTCATTGGGCGTTTTGAGAGGCTTGCATCGCCAATCATCACAGAATTAAAATTTTGTCCGGCAAGAATTCCCGACATAAGTCTCATTGTGGTGCCAGAATTTCCGCAATCTAAATCCTCCGCAGGCATGCGGAGGATTCCGTCGGAAGTAACGGTAACCGTTGTATCGTCTAAAAATTCTGCCTGCACGCCGAGAGATTTGCAAACTTCAAGAGTTGAATGCGGATCTTGCCCTTTTGAAAAGTTTTTTATAACGGATTTTCCTTTAGCGAGTGATGCAAACATAACCGCTCTGTGAGAAATCGATTTGTCTGATGGGATAGTTATTGTACCTTTAAGCCCGTTTTTATTTTTTAAAACTGTTTTTTCCATAAATAAATACCGATGAGGTAATTTTAGCATATAATAAAATAATGGGAAACATATTTTTAGAAACAGAGCGATTAATTTTGCGACAGATGGACGTCGATGATTTCTTGGAACTGTCGTTAATGCTAAAAGACCGGGAAGTTATGGCGGCATGGGAATACGATTTTACAGACGTGGATGTTTACGGTTGGATAAATAAGAATAAAGAACTGTATGAGCGTTACGGATTAGGGTATTTTCTATTGGAGGAAAAAACAAGCGGCAGTATAGCAGGTCAGGCCGCGTTAATGCCGGATAGTATTAATGGTGAGGAATATTATGAAATCGGCTATATTTTAAAACGGGAATGCTGGGGGCAAGGTTATGCAACAGAGGCGGCCGCAGGCTTGGCAAAGTATGCGAAAGAAAAATTATGCAAGGATGTTGTAATCTTTGAAATTCGACCTGAAAATGACCGCTCCAGAGGGGTTGCAGAGCGACTCGGCGCGAAAGAAAGCGGAAGTTTTATAAAAAATGTACGCGGTAAAGAAATGAAACATTTGATTTATAAGTTATTTATGGTAAATTAGAAATATAACTTTTTCAAAGAGGGGTGTCCGAGAGGTTTAAGGTGCAATCTTGGAAAGGTTGTGTGGGAGTAATTCCACCGTGGGTTCGAATCCCATCCCCTCTGTATAAAATCAAGCCTGATTTTTCTCAGTGCTTGATTTTATTTAATAACGGTTGTAATTTAATGCCCAGTATGTTGCCATAATAATAAAAATTTATTGTCGGGCTGAAAGCCCAACAAACAGGCTAATCCTTATTAATTTCAGAAATTTTTCTTGCGATAATAGTGTGACCGTCAATTACGTTACCTGAACGGGTTTGAACTGGGCTAATAGTATAATTTTCAATCCTGAAACCTGCATTCATTAACAATTTTGAAAATTCTTCTTTTGTATAATGGTGTGCAAGATATTCTAATTCTCCACTTTTTTCATTTATTACCTCAAATGTACCATAGTCATACCCCTTTACTCTTCCTGTCTCATAACGAGTCCTATACTTTTGGATTTGCGGAGTTTGACCAAAATCTGCAATGTATAAAACACCTTTATTTTTTAATACTCTATTAATTTCATTAATAACATTTTGTCTTGCTTCATTATCGACTATAGTAGTCCAAAAAGCTTGAGTTATAACAGCATTTTGCGAATTATTTTCAAAAGGCAAATTATTAGCATTACCAGTCAAAAATTTAAAATTCCCTTCTAAATTAAAATTACGGACGGTTTCTTTGGCAAAAACAATTCCTGATTGATTCGTATCAACTCCGGATAAATTTCTATAACCTCTTTTAACTAAATCAAAAATTGTTTTGCCAAACCCCATACCAACATCTAAAATTTTATCCTCTGGTCTTATATAATTAAAAATCACAGGATTTAATTCTAAACTTGAAGGAATGTTCGATGCATAAAATTTATCCCAATCTCTTGCACTTTGAAGTATATTTTTAGCCGAAGAAAATGATAGATTTTTTGTTGTCTCATATTTATTTTGAATTTTCATATCTATATAAAAGATAAACAAAATAAATTTTGCTATAAAGATATTTTAGACATGTAGGTTGGGGTTTCTACCCCAACAAAAAGTGTCCCCAAATAATCAAACCATGTGCTATTTTTTTACATCCGAAGTGATTTGTACTGAGGAAAGGCTTACAACTTATGCTGTTTTTTACTAGCATTTTCAGGCACAAATTTAGGAAAATAATTTTCGACTAAATCGTTAACTTGCATTGTTATTTCAGTATTATGCCCGTTTTTAGAGCTGTACGTTTTAAGTGTCGCACTGCCATGGTCTGTTTTGACTGCTTTTTCGTAACGGAAAATATTTGGATTAATTCTGTCAATAATAACTTTTTCAATATATTTATTATCTTTTACTTCCAAAGACATCGCTTCATGTTCTAAATTAAAAACAGGTTTAAGAGTAATAATCTTATCGTTTTTGTGTGCAATGAATTCAGGAACTGCCATAGCCGCTTTTTTTCTAACTTTAGGCCAGGTCTCATCTATAAGAATACCGGCTTTTTTTATTAATTGGTGCGATTTTAAGGATAATATATTATCAATTGTTGTAAGATTTGGGGTGCCGGTAAAAGAGCTTGTTTTGTCTGCAAATTTGCTGTTATGTGCATTGAAATTGTATAAAGTAATAGGCTGCATATAAAAACCTCCATTTTTCGATTGTGCTTATATAAAAAACAAACAAAAAATTTTTTGCGTATAATTTTTGCTGCTGAAAATATTTTTTTTAAACTTTTTTAACGGTTGATTTTATCAGCTTTTCATTATACGCTTTAGATGTAAATCAAGGAGGGATGTCCGAGCGGTTTAAGGTGCGGATCTCGAAAGTCTGTGTGCAAGCAATTGTACCGTGGGTTCGAATCCCACTCCCTCCGTTTTTTCGTTTAAGGCAATTTTTAAAAAGATTTTGTTTTCATATACATGTGTAGTTATATTAGAAATGTTAATATGAAAATAAATTCTGTAATTCAAGGTGTTCAAACATATAAAACTCCAAAATTTCAAGGTAAATTAAATGAAAAAGATTTGGCTTTATTATTAACTAAGAATATTCAAGATGTAAAAGCTAAATGTACGCAAGGTCATTTTGATAATATATTTTTTAAAACAAATTTAAATGATATATTAAGACATCCTGAATCACAACTTATTGATGAATTGCAATATATGGCAATGAGTATGATGCCTAATTCTATCAAAAGTGGTCTTGGAGAATATTATAAAAAAATTCCAATACAAGAAAAACCCAATATTCTAAAACAAAAGCTAAATGAAGAATTCAAACTACTGCCCAAATTAACGGCTAAGCAACAATACTATAGAGGTATTGAGAATGTTTCAGATGCTGAATACAAGCTTTTTGAACGTTATAGAAAAGGCGAAATTGTATCTCCTGATAAAGGATATTCATATATGACAACTTCTCTTGAAGAGGCTAACTTATATAATAAGGGGCATAATGGAATTTTGTTTGAAATGGAATTTCCAGAGGGTTCTCAAGTTTCTGAGCTACAAACTATAATGCCACCTAAAACACCGGGGTTTATGTTTGGAGAAATAAAAAATGAAGTTGTTGTGCCAGCCGGTTCATTATACGAAGTCACAAAGAATCCTCGTGTTGATAAAGACGGAATACTACATATTTATTTAAAATTTTTAAATAAATGGGAATGATTTTTAAAGTTAGTTCTGTTTGGTCTGTCGGTTGTGTATGCTTGCAAAACAACACTATATAAATGACATATGTTTTACCGGTAGAAATTATTTTGTGTAAAATAGTAGAATTTGTGTTTTAGATAGTGTTATAATATTTAATATCAAAAATTAAGTTTACGTTATGGAGGAATATGATTAGATTTTTTAATAGTTTTATGCTTAGTATTATGTCTTTATTAATTTTTTCTGCGCCCGTATTTGCTACCATAGGCAGATATCCACACAGACACAGATCTATTATAGAATTAGTACTTATTCTTCTCATTCTTATAGTCATTACATATAGAGAAAGAAGAAATTAAATAATTCTCTTCAAAATATCTTCGTTAAAATATGCTTGTGCGGTATCAATTAAGCGGTAACCGACATCAAGTGCATTCGTTACTACTCTTTCGCATTCTTTATGGTCGGGAATTTGGTATACTCCGAATCCTAAAATCGGCATTTCAACACCGTTATTTAATTTAACTGTTGCATAATTTATTCTCCTTTTAATTAATCTTTAAATTCTTGTGATTTAACTGAACCTAATTTTGCGATGTCTTTATCAGTTCTGTTGCCGTAGATTGTGATTTTATTTAGTTCTGTCTCTATGTTCTTAAATTCTTCATCCGTTAAAATAACATCTGCAGCGCCAAGGTTTTCAATTACTCTTTCATCTTTTCTCATCCCGGGGATTGGAACAACATGAGGATATTTATGGAGCATCCATGCAAGCGAAATTTGAGCAGGTGTAATCCCTTTCTTATCTGCAACTGCGTGTAGTAAATCCAGCAGCGGCTGATTTTTTTCCACATTTTCCGGATTAAATCTTGTAATGACTCTTCTTACGTCATCCCCTTTGTATTCTTGAGTTTTAGTGTATTTGCCGCTTAAAAATCCGCTTGCCATCGGAGAGAACGCTACAAACCCGATGTTTAATTCCTCGCAAGTAGGAATAACATCACGTTCAAACATACGCTCCATCATTGAATATTCACTTTGAATTGCCGTAAGCGGGGTTACTGCGTGTGCTTTTCTTATCTGTTCTTCTGTTGACTGGGATTGTCCCCACGCACGGATTTTACCTTCCTTGATAAATTCACCCATCAATTCTGCTACTTCCTCAACATTGCTGTCTAAAGGAACTCTGTGTTCATAATATATATCAATATAATCTGTCTGCAATCTTTTCAAAGAATCATTGAGAGCATTTGTAATCCCTTTGCGGCTGAGTTTACCCTCAGGAATTTCCTGTCCCGGTTGAAAAACAGGAACAAATTTTGTTGTCAAAATAATTTTATCCCTGAAAGGTTTTACGGCTTTTCCCACCAATTCTTCGTTTACGTAAGGCCCGTAGGCTTCTGCCGTATCAAACAATGTGCAGCCCAAATCGTATGCTTTATGCATTAATCTTATTGATTCCTCTTCAGTCGGAATTGCGCCGTATCCGTGCGAAAATCCCATGCATCCCATACCAACTGCACTTACTTCAATATCTCTTAATTTTCTGTACTTCATAATAAATATCCTTTCTTTTACTTTTGAATATACGGTTTAATGACGGCATTAAGCTGCAATTCGCAAAATCTTCTTGTCCGGTCAAGCGGTTCAAATTTGCCGTCTGACATACACCAGCAGGTCATCATTCCGTAAAGCTCACAAATTATAATATGTGTTAAATCTTCAACAGGGGTATCCTTGCTTAACTCACCGTTTTCTACAGATTGTTTCAGTATACCGCGGAGCATTGCAACATCATAAGCCCACTTTTGATTATCTTTATTCTCATCAGCGTTTTTAGGGTCAAGAACATCTCTGGTCCACTGTCTGCATACTTCTATGCCGCAGGATTCCACGCATTCCATAAACCTGTGAAAATAATGTGTAAGCTTGGCAATTATTTTCATACCTTCCATTTTTTGAACTTCTTCCGCTATTTCGCTAAAAGGAACTCGGCTTATGTCAAGCACTATGTCTTCTTTTCGCTTAAAGTAAGTATAAAAAGTGCCTTTTGCAACACCGGCTTTTCGTGTGATATCTTCTACATTTATTGCATCAAATCCGTTTTCCTTGATTAATTCAAGCCCTGCGGTTACAAGTTTACGTCTGGTTTCCTGTGCAGCAATCTGTCTTTTGTTCATGTTTTATCCTTCCAAAATTAATTATTACACATAGTTGACTTAAAGTCAATGACTTAGGGTCAACTAATTATAAATTATCGGTTATAAGGTTGTAAAATACAGGCGGAAATGGTTTTAAGTGATTTTTCAAGTGATATTTTTAATAATAATTTTGTAAAATAATTATTATCAAGTATTCCGTTTTGTAAAGAAAAAGTTTATAATCTTAACATATAA
The DNA here is from genome assembly GCA_944324235.1 of Candidatus Gastranaerophilales bacterium. Lineage (GTDB taxonomy): Bacteria > Cyanobacteriota > Vampirovibrionia > Gastranaerophilales > Gastranaerophilaceae > CALUVN01. The sequence continues at coordinate 14,006 of CALUVN010000021.1, read as the reverse complement.
ACTTTACATACGACCATGTTTATTTAATCATGACAAATAAAACGGGTGAAAAAATTGTTAAATAATTACGAAAACTTTGATAACTCGGAAACTTCCGCAAGAAAATCCTCACTGATACAAGAACGGGTAAATCTGGTATCTACCCATATGTACAAGCAGTTTTTGGATTATCAGCACGCAACTGTTAATTCCAACGAAATTTTTCAGCGAATGATTGATAATCTTCAGGTTGTTGCGGAGACACTGAAACAATCCTTTTCATCAAGAGGTATTACAACACAGAATATTTATGTTGATACGGATGTTCAGCGTTCAGTTGCTATTATAAATATTCTATGGCACAAAATGAGCTTTACTACCCGCTGTAATTTTCAGCCGCAGGCTTTGTACAGAGAAGACGGCAAACATCTGTTTTCAGGCAGAATTATGGCGATAAAAGGCAGTTACAATGATATCATGAAGGGTGTCGCAGACCACGATGAAGAAATGGTTAGACTTCTGGATAACGAAATTGCATCATTGTTTATTCCTGCAGAACAGAACCAGAACTGCATTTTAAAAATCAGACACCTTACGAACAGAGAATTTTACCTTAATCAGCTTGACGCTCCGCGCGAATTTGTTTTGAAAGTTATCGAAACAATCTGCGGCGGCGGCTTCTATCACGAAGAAGGAGCAAGAAAAAGCTTCAATATTTAGGGGTAAAATTTAGTTGTTATCAGGCGTAAGCAGGGATGATATTTCAGCAACTATACGTGCAATATCAGCTCCGCCGATGGATACTTCCAGTATGAGCGGACTTTGTATGAGCACGGTTTCGGAAAATTCCATGGTGTCAACGTCAACAATGTCAAATTCAATGAAGTCTTCACCTGCGTAAACAAGTTTTCCGTACTCTCTTCCTGTTGCCCATTTAATAAACATGTATTGATTTTCGTACTCTTTTAGTTTCTCAATTAATCTCATCTAAAATACCTACAATCCTCTATACTTATATTTTAGTAATTTTTTTCCGAATGTCAACTTGGTATTTGTAAATTATATGTAAAAAAAAAGCTACATCTTTGGTTCTGTAGCTTTTGAACAATAATCTTGGGAGGAGATTTGGGGATAGTTGTACATGCATGATAATTCAAGCATGGCAAATTTGTTACATGTGTAAAAGAAAATTTAATAAAAATTTACAATTACTTGATTTTATATTATAATAATTGTATGGAGACACTGTAATGAAAATACTGGTTATAAACGGCGTAAATATGAATATGCTTGGGTTACGCGAGCCTGAAAAGTACGGACGCATGACTTTAAGCGAATTGGAAAACGAGCTTAAAGATTATGCAAAATCTTTGAATATTGAGCTTGAAACTTATCAGAGCAATATTGAAGGTGAAATTGTTGAAAAAATCCAGCAATCCCGCGGGGTTATTGATGGAATAGTCCTGAATGCCGCTGCATACACTCATACCAGTGTTGCAATTCGTGATGCGATTTCTGCTGCAGAAGTACCGGTTGTAGAAATTCACATGACAAATGTTCATGCAAGAGAGGATTTCCGTAGGAAATCTTTAATCGCTCCGGTATGTATCGGACAGATATCCGGATTTGGAAAAGAGAGCTATATATTAGGAATCAAGGGGTTAGTAAGTTATTTGTCCAACGGTAAATAACCGAGACAATGTATAAAATGTACCACTTCAAATTAATTATTTAGCAAATTCGTCAGCGTAGGCTTTCATCAGGGAAAGTGCTTTTTCTTCACCTACAATGCCTGCAGTAAGATCATAGAATTTAGTTGCATTTGCGATGTTGTCACTGACTTTTTTAAGTTTTTCAGGATCATTTGCACTATCAAGAAAGACTTTCAAGTCATTTTCAAGGTTGTCGCTTGGTGCAACTTGAGAACGTCCGAGTGATTCTGCCGGATTATTTGCTAAATCTTTAATCTCTTTGGTCTGTTTGTCTGCACTTGTTTCTTGCGAAACTGCAGGAGTTTCTGCTTTTTTTACTTGTGGTACAGGGTTAATGCCGTTTGCGGGTGTATTATTGATTTCTCTCATAGTCCATCCTTCTTTCTGAATGATATCTCCTCATATCATTCTGTGTTTTTTGCATTTGTATCATCTTATGCTTTAAAACATGAAATTCAATTTTTTTGCTACTATGTACAAAAAAAATTACAAAAATTAATATTTAAAAAAATATCGCAATTTTTTATGCTATTATTTATTATATACTAAGTTAGAAAGTAATGCAATGAGTTTAAGAGATGTTTTTAGTTCGGTAAATCCGAAAGAAGTTTTGAAAAATCTGCCTGACGCAGTATTTGTAGTGAATACAGATGGTAAAATTGTGTGGATAAATGATAAAGCCTCAATAATATTTGAGTCGGTCAAACCTGTCTTGAAGAATTGTTATTTTGATGATTTAGTTGACAGCGGTATGGATATTCTGGAAAAATCCGCAGCACGCAGGGTGTCTATTGTTGCCGGCGCGTTTACACCGGATTCAAAAGAGTTTTTCGTAGAATTAAATGCTAAAAAGTATGACTCTCAATATATTGTAACAATAAGAGATGTTACAGCAATGACGCATGTGCTGTCTATGGCTGACAAAACAGGTCGTTTGAACAAAGAGAAAAATCAGATGATAGCAAAGTTATCACATGAATTTAAATCTCCATTGCAGTCAATAATAGGTTTTTCTCAAGCATTGCTTGACGGCGTAGCGGGAGAATTAACAGAAAAACAAGGTAAATATATAAGAATTATTAATAAAAATGCATCAGAATTTGCAGTATTTATTGATAAGTTTTTGGAATTTTCTCAAGCCGAATCGTCTTTAATTTCTGCTGATTTCCAAACGTTTGATTTGATTGCGGTTATTCAATCTGTGATTAAAAACTATGAAAATGCCTTTATTAATAAAAATATAATGGTAAATCTCGATTGTGATGAGCTGAGAAAGCGTGTTATTTTCTCTGAAGAAAACTATTTGAAAATAATTTTGAGTAATATTATCGAAACTTCAATAAAATTGACGGATATAGGTTCTGTCAATATTAAAGTCACCAATCCTGAGATAGAAATCGTCAAATCGCACGGGCTTGATGTGCCGATAGGTGCATACGACAGCTCTTACGCTATGATTTCAGTAAAAGATAATGGTATGGGGTTTGCAGAAAACGATTTTGACGGCTTATTTGAACCGTATGTTCAGGTTGATAAAACAAATAAGAAGAATTTTATCAGATCTTTGTCTCTTGGAACTGCAAATGTTTTGTTAAAGAAAATAAACGGCGTTATGTGGGTAGAGTCAGAGGTAATGAAGGGGACTTCTTTTAACATTATAATTCCTGTAGAAAAATATGAATCACGTGTATATGATGATTTTGAGGATTTTTATTCTGAAGAGGAGTAATTGCCATGAGCAATGTCATATTAAAGAATTTGACCAAGATTTACGATAAAAAGGTCATTATAGATAACGTAAACCTTGAAATCAAAGATAAGGAATTTATTGTGCTTGTCGGTGCTTCCGGATGCGGAAAATCTACAATTCTCAGAATGATTGCGGGTTTAGAAGAAATTACTTCCGGCGAAATTTTCATTGACGATAAAAAAGTAAATGATATTCAGCCGAAAGACAGGGATATCGCATTTGTATTCCAGAGTTACGCGCTGTATCCGCACATGACGGTTCGGGAAAATATTGCATTTGGTTTAAAAATGCGTAAAGTTGACAAGAAAACTATTGATGAAAAAGTAAAAGAAGCAGCAGAAATTTTAGACCTGACGGAATACCTTGACCGAAAACCAAAGCAATTATCAGGCGGTCAGCGTCAGAGAGTAGCGCTCGGGCGCGCTATTGTTCGTAATCCGAAAGTTTTCCTTATGGACGAACCGCTTTCTAATCTTGATGCAAAACTTCGTGTACAAATGCGTTCAGAAATCAAAAAACTTCACCAAAAGCTTCAGACCACATTTATCTACGTAACCCATGACCAGACAGAGGCGTTAACTATGGGGGATAGAATTGTAGTTTTGAATAACGGCGTTATTCAGCAGGCAGATACTCCGGAAGAAGTTTATAATAACCCGAAGAATACTTTTGTAGCAGGGTTTATCGGTGCTCCGCAGATGAATTTTATAGACGCAAAAATTAGCGGGGATATGCTTGAATTTGGCGGAGTAAAAATCGGCGGATTTGAGCAGTATGCAGGATATAATGAAATTATTGCAGGTATTCGGCCGGAGAAAACGGTTTGCGGCGGGGATATTAAACTGAATGTCCGCGTGGATATGACAGAACTTCTCGGCAGTGAAAAGATTGCATATTTTAATATAGGCGATAACAAATGCAGCGCCAAAGTTCCTGCAGATTATGCATACGGGGATACTCTTGAACTTTCTATTTCGCGTCAGGATTTATATTTATTCAACAAACAAACAGGCGAAAGAATCTAAAATTTGTCGGAATCATCACTGTCTACCCATATTATTGTGAGATTTACAGGCTCTGTCATTGTTCGTTTAAAAGGGTTTATGACGTTCGGATTAAGGAAGTTATTTTTTGTTATTATGTCATAATACCTTATTTGTTCGGATAATTTTTTAGTGTAAGAAAGCAAATTCATAAATCTATTCCTAATTGTTTTACAAATATATTATTATTTTTTTTGAGAGAATTATAATCCCCATAACGGGTTGTCTTTTGATATTTGGAGTAACCTTGCGGGCTAATTGTCATGAGGGAAGATACTTATTAAACTCTAAAAAAAGGAGGAATTATGTCATCAAAAGATAAATTAAGAGGGACAAAGACAGAACAGAATCTTATAAACGCATTTGCAGGTGAATCACAGGCGCGCAACAGATACCATTTTTTCTCTAAAGTTGCTAAAGAAGAAGGCTATGAACAAATTGCGGCTATTTTTGAAGAAACATCAGAAAACGAAAAAGAACATGCTTGGCGTTTCTATGAACAGTTAGGAGAGCTGAAAGGCCACGTAAACGAGTCTTATCCGTTTGAATATGGTACAACTGAGGAAAATCTTGCAAATGCGGCTGCCGGAGAACATGAGGAGTGGGAGATTTTATATGCAAATGGGGAAAAAGTGGCAAGAGAGGAAGGGTTTGATGATATTGCAGAGGTTTTCAGGCATGTAAGAGAAGCGGAAAAACACCATGAGGCGCGATACAGAAAATTACTGGAAAATGTTAAAAACGGTACGGTTTTCAAAAAAGATGTTGAAACTAACTGGATGTGCCGAGAGTGCGGATATGTAATTAAATGTAAGGAGGCACCGTGTAAATGTCCGAATTGTGAGCATCCTCAGGCTTATTTTCAGGTACTTTGCGAAAATTATTAGTCACAATTTCTTTTAGTAATTTAATTATTATACCCTCTCCTTTATAGGAGAGGGCTAGGGTGAGGTTAGTGCTGTGTGGAGCTATTAAATACCTCAAAGAAAAATCATTATCGGAACACGCTACCGCTCTGCTCTCGCTATTGTCCTCAAATAATTTTTCTTTCTGTAGTTCTGTTCTAATAATGCAACCGTTTAGTTTTCCCTCTCCCGATTTGGAGAGGGTGCCCGAAGGGCGGGTGAGGGGGTAAACAAATGAGTAAATAGTGAAAGAAAAATCATTATCGGAACACGCTGCCTCTCTGCTCCCGCTATCATCCTCAAATTATTTTTCTTTCCGGAATTCAATTATGTATAATGATGCAAACGTTACGTTTGCCCTCTCCTGAGTTATAAAGTTGCGTGTTTATAGTATCAGCTTATTCATTATTAACCAAATGTAATACTTGGCAGTCAGCTTTTCCAACTTTTTAAAATGTGTTATAATTATTGAGAATTATGGGAATAAAAAAGAACATTTTAATATCAGCAATTGTTCTGTCATTTTTATACGGCGGATATTATCTGGGAATTCCTGCAGCTGTAAATCTTCCCCGTAGGATGCCTGATATTGAAAATAAGCTAAAACAGGAACTTGGCTATGATATTTCCGTCAAAAACCCTGTTTTGAAAATGGGGCTAATCCCTTCCGTATATTTAAAAGCCGATAGAGTGTCTCTTAAAGATAATGACGGTACAATCCCGCTGAATATTGAAAAACCTGCTGTGCACTTCAAACTTTTGCCTTTGATTTTTAACCGTGTAGTCATTGATAAATTAAGTTCGGATTTAATTTCGGCTGATTTATCGCTGGATAAAGATTCAAAGCTCCGTCTTGGAAACTATGTGCTGCCGGAATTGGAAAAGTCGAATACAAATTTTAAAATAAGCGGTGTTAATATTAAAAATTGCAATATTACATTTAACGACGTACCCCGTAATAAATCCTTTGTATATAAAGGAAATAATATAAATCTGAACGAGTTTTCAAAAAAACTTATAGATGTGTCTGCAAAATCCTCTTTAATTTCAGGCAATACTGTTTCAACAATCAATTTTAATATTGTCTCAAAGCTGCCGCTGAATAAAATCGATGAAAATCAATTTACGGTAAATGCGGATATAGAGAATCTTAATCTTGATGAATTTTCAGGCTACGCAGGCTTTTTTACTAAAAACGATATCAAACAAACCTCAGGTATTATAAATATAAAAGCTGCAACGACAGAAACTGAAGAAGGTCATAAAAATATAATTTCCAGTATAACTGCTGATAATTTGGCAGTCATCAGGGCAGATAAATATGCTTCAATTTATTCTCCAAACCCTCTTCATATAACTTCGGATGCAAGCACAATAAAGAACGGTTTGCGTATTAACGATATGCAGATTAAGTCGAAAGACCTCAATGTTTCAGTGAACGGTGATATCAAAAATATAAATGCAAAAATTCCGAATTTATCGGATATGAAGATTAATATTGCCAATTCGCGTACAGAGGCTTTTATCCCGCTTATGCCCGGCGAAAAACATCTGATTCCGGAAGTTGATTTGTATACGCTCAAAAAGCATCCGTTTTATGGTGATATCAAAGGTTCGCTTACTCTTAACGGAAATGCTGTTACCCCTGATGTTGAAGGATATATTCATGTTACAGACGGCTATCTTGAACACAGAATTAAAACGACACCAAAAGGTGCAGATGTAAAGTTGGATTTCCACAAAGATAAAATGACTATGGATGTTTTTGTCCCGACGACTCCTACAGAGTATGTTACTGTAAAAGGGGATGCCACACTCTATGGTGAAGTTACTGCGGATTTGGAGATTAAATCCACACAAAACGTTGATTTAAAGACCGCGCAAATTGTTCTTAATCCTCTCCACAGAATTTTGAAATTCTTAATCGGGCCTGTCCCAGTTATGGATATTAACGGGATAGGTAATATTGATTTGCATGTTACAGGTTCAAAGAAAAAGCCGCACGCTTTCGGGCAATTTAATTTCCGAAATGCAAAAGTGTCTTTTCTTGATATTCATAATATGATTCTTGAAAACGGTGCAGGGTCTCTTAAATTCAATGATATTGACACATATTTTGAAAATTCGGCAGGTACATTGCGTGGCAAGCCCGTAAAAATTACAGGCAAATGCAATCTGTACGGTGTTTTGGATTTTAATGTTCTGACATCAGGACAGGATATGGGGGATATGATTAAAATTGTAAGAACTTCCCCTATGCTTGCTGATATCCAGCCTATGCTTGCGCCTATTAAATCTGCCGCAGGGCCTGTTGATTTTAAATTAAATATAACAGGCGAAGTCCCTGACATTGATTATATGGAATTTAATAAAAATGTTTTTTCAAAAGGTTCAATAAATATGCATTCTGTGGATGTTGTTCCGGAAGGGCTGGATGCTCCGTTAGCGGGAACTACCGGTATATTGAATTTTGAAAATACCTCTGCAGATATGAATTTGTCGTCTTTCATCGGCAAATCAAAGATTAATATTGACGGTAAACTGAAAGATAACAGGGCTGATTTGAAAATTAAGTCCGATAAATTCCGTACAGCCGACGCATTCGTAATGTTGCAAGAAACGGCAGCACTGCCGTTAAAAGATGATTTTTTAACGGCTTATACCTCCTTTACGTCATCTTACAGCGGCCCTGTTGATAAGATTGACCTTAATAAAATAACTGCAGACGGGAAGATTTATTCAAATCACGCTACAGACAGTTTAGTGAAGGTTTCAGACGGCACTTATTCCGTAAAAAACGGTACAGTTAAGCTTTTTCCGATAAAAGGTACTTTTAGCTCTGTCCCGTACAATATGCAGTTCAATATTGAAAATGCTTTTGATAATTCAAGAAAAATTTCAGGCAATTTCAGAATGAAAGGTTTCAATCTTGAAACTGTGTCAAAGTTAAAAGATGAGGAGTTTATTCCTGAAAACGTCAGAAAAGAACTGGCAAATATCACAAATCTTGAGGGAACTATAGATATCAACGCTTTTGCCAAAAATAATTCTGTGAAACTTTATACAAACCCGCAAAACATAAGTTTTATATACCAGCCTGCCCGTATGCGCATAAAGCTTAACAGCGGCAATATTTCAATGAATAATGACACATTATATCTTAACAAGCTGAATTCGTACGTCGGCGAAATGCCTGTTCTGCTCGACGGCAGAGTTAGTAATATTATTAAAAAGCCTTACCTCGATTTGTATGTAAACGCAAAACCTGCTCAGGAATTTTTTGACCAATTCTTTAATAACCGAACACTGTACCCGTTAAAATTAAAAGGGGATATGCTTTTGTCCGCAAAACTTAACGGTTATACAGACAATATCAGGTCAAAAATTGATATTAATGTTGCGGAAAATTCAAGTCTTTATTATATGGGCGCAACAATAGGCGGTGCTGATAGAATTGTTAAAATTTATCTGGACAGTATACTTACACCGTTAAGGTTCAAAATAAATGATTTTAGATACAGCAATATGATTCAGTCTCAGAATAACAAATCTTTTGAGATGGAAATGCTGAAAGCGTCTGGTGCGGTTCGAATGATTGATGAAAATACAATCGTTTTTGAGAATATGAAAATTAAAACCGAAAACCCTACTGATGCGAAGATTTTCAATATTTTGTTCAGAAAACCGTTTATGAAACAGGGACTGTTTTCTTCTGACCTGACTCTAAACGGTAATATTACAGCGCCTAAGGTTAGAGGCTTTTTAGATGTTACAAGTATTGATGTGCCGTTTTATGATTCTACGGTAAATGATATTCATATAGATTTTACCTCAAGTGATATACTTTTCCGTTCTAAAGGTGTTGTTCTTACGAGTGATATTGAGTTTTTTGCAAGAATGAAGAATAATCTGACACCGCCTTATGTATTAAAAAATGTTAAATTAGAACTGGCAGATTTGAATATTAATCATATTTTGCGAATGATTAGAGATTTGGAACTTGACTACCAGCGTAATAATCAAGTTGTAAAAAATGCAGGCGGGACAAATTCTCAGGTGCCAGTTGATATGTCTCAATTCAGAATAGAAGATGCCCGCATAATCGCTGATACTATTAAAGTGAAAAATATAAACGCAGAAGATTTTGAAGCCGCTCTTGTTCTGGATGATAATATGAATCTTTCCGTGGATAATTTTAATTTCAAACTTGCAAACGGTAATGTCAACGGTAATCTTAAATACAATCTGGCATCTAATCTTCTTAATATGTCATTGAATTTGAAAGATGCGGATGCTTTGATTATGTCTGAAGCTCTGTTTGATTTGAAAGGTCAGGTCTACGGAAATGTTACGGGTAATATCAATCTTTCCTGTGACGGTAAATCGCAGGAAGTTTGTACTCAGTCCCTCAGCGGTCAGGGCAGCTTTGATATAAAAGACGGTAAAATGCCAAAACTCGGTTCTCTTGAATATCTGTTAAAAGCAGGTAATTTGATTACAGGCGGGATAAGAGGACTTTCAATTAACGGTATAATTGATTTGATTACACCGTTGAAAACAGGTGAATTTGATAATATTAACGGCGATATCGCTATTCATAACGGCATAATAGACACCATAAACATTTATTCCGGCAGTCCTAATTTGAATATGTACCTGACAGGTAATTATAACATTATGTCTGCTGTCGCAAATATGAAAATATACGGTAATCTGGCGCGTAATATGTCGACTGTTTTCGGTAAAATCAAAAATGCTTCACTCAATTCATTGTTGAACACAATTCCGTTTATGAATAAGACTGAAATTGATGAAGATGTGCGCAAAGAGCTTGAAAAGATTCCGAATACCAAAGTCGACAGCAGCGAATCAAGAATTTTTGCAGTTGAGGTCGAAGGTAACATCAACGGCGACGCTTATGTAAAAAGTTTCAAATGGGTCAAATAGATTTAAGATGTTGAATTTTTAATTCAGGCTGCAGCGTAATCCCTATTACGTCAATACGAAAATTTTTATGCTTTACTGGCGTTTCGTTAATATATGAAAAAACACCTGTTTTGATATTGTTATATTTGGTTTTTGTAATAGCCTCCAGCGGCGTTCCAAAGTCGTTGCTTTTTCTTGTTTTAACTTCTACAAATACAAGAGTATCTTTTTGTTTTGCAATAATATCTATTTCGCAGAATCTTGAAAAATGGACGTTACGGTCGATTATTTCATAACCGTTTTTTATGAGATATTCACATGCCAAATCTTCGCCTTTAGCTCCGAATTCACGTTTATTCATTATTGTTTAATCCCGTGTCTTGCATATTGAGTTAAATCTGCGAGGGTGTCTGCATCGTTAATTCTGCAATTTTTACTCCATCTTGCAGGGCAGATGTCGATGCCTCCGCGTCTTGTATATAGTGCGCATACAAAAAGTTCATCTTCTTTATCCAGCAAATCAGATAATCTTTTATAAATCATCTCGCAGCATTCTTCGTGGAAATGATATTCAGATCTGAAAGATGTCAGGTATTCAATAAGTGATGACTCATCAATGTGTTTATGCGATTTGTAATAGATAAACGCGTCTCCAAAATCCGGCTGATGCGTGACCCTGCAGTTTGAACGCAAAGAGTCAAACGTCAGATAATATTCTTTTTCTTCTCCGCAGTAATTTATTTTTAGTACTTCCGGAGATTCTTTGAATTGTTCGACTACAAGCGAATTTTCATCAACCAGAGTCATAAGATTTATGAAATTTTTGAAAATTTCAACTCTCTGCGTTTCGTCCGGTAAAAAATTAATCTCAACTTTGGTTTTGAGTTTATCGCTCAAATCCTTTTCTATCATGCTCTTGCAGATTTTAAGACAATCAGCGGTATTTTCTCCAAGACGTGTCATATTATATGAATTTAAATATAATTTTAACGACTTAGATTCCACGAGAAAATCGTTGTCACAGTTGTATTTGAGTTTTAATACTCTTGTCACCGGAACTCCGCTTTTTGTCATAACGGAGAATTCGTAGCAGTGCCATACATCAAAACCGTTAAAAGGCAATTTGCTATTTTGAATACCGTATTGTTTGCGGTTTTCCTCGCGCGGAACAGCAACCAGAAAGTCAGGTTTGTACGTATCACTCCCGCTTACTTTTTTACCCAGAAGTTTTGACGCAATTTCGTCGGTTTTGTTGTTTTTATTAGGCGAGTTCTTCATACTTTGCAGGGTTATTCAGTAAGTCGTAGTTAATTTCGTTTTCGTTATCAGCAATAGCCGCAACAACAACCGCATCAGAAGTTACGTTTACGAGAGTTCTCATCATATCAGTAATTCTTTCGATTGTGAAGAGGAATGCAAAGCCTGCAACGAGTTGTTCAGGGCTTAATCCCATACCGTTAAGGATAAGTGCTATAGTAATCAATCCTGCACCTGGGATTCCTGCACATGTGCTGGATGCAATAATGGCAAGCAGTGCAATTTGAATAATCAAGAACGGTGTTAGAGCAACTCCGTATGCCTGAGTTAAGAATATAACAGCAACTACCTGCAAAAGTGCAGTTCCGTCCATATTCAACGTTGCACCCAAAGGAAGTACGAAGCTTGAAATTTTATGTGAGATACCTCTTTTTTCACAGCAAGCAATCGTCAGCGGTAATGTTGCAGAAGAACTTGCAGTTCCGAAAGCAACCATCATAGCTTCTGCAATAGCTGAATACAGCATCCAGATTGAAACTTTTGAGAAAAATCTCAAGAATAGCGGGTAAACTACAAATAACTGAAGCATAAATCCTATTGCAAGCACCAGTAAATATTTGGAGATACTTGCGAAAATATCAATACCGAAGCTTGAAACAGCAGATGCAGTGAGTGCAAAAACACCGGGAGCTGCGAGGAACATAATCCAGTCTGTAATTTTCATTGTAGCTGCAAAAATTGATTCAAAGAAAGAGACAATCGGTCTGTTTACGTCGCCGACTTTAGCAAGAGCAACAGCAAATATTAACACAAATACAATAATAGCAACCATATTTCCGTTAGCAAGTGCATTTAGCGGGTTGCTCGGGATAAAACCTAAAAACATATTGAGAAGGTTGCCCTGTTGTTCATCCATTGCAGTGGCAACAGTTGCCTGTACTTCGGCAGCAGCATTTTCAGTAATGTAATTGGCAGCGCCGTTACCAGGGTGCATTGTAAGAGCTAGTATAGTTCCTATTACGACTGCGGCAACTGTTATAATCCCGTAATATAAAATCATTTTTGTGCCGAATTTACTAAGTTGTTTGTTATCTCCAATGCTTGTAACTCCGATTACTATTGCAGATACAACAAGCGGAATCACAACCATTTGAATTAATCTAATAAATATTTGTCCTACAAAAATGAGGATGTTCGAAACTAAAACACTTTGATGTGAATGAAGAAATATACCAACCAGAATACCGGCAATTATACCAAAAAAGATGTGCCAGTTTCTTTTAATACCTAATCCAAGTGCAATCAAAATCTGCATATGTAATTTCATATATGTAACCTCTTCATTCTTCTCTTTGACTAGTTTATTATATCACTCAGGTATAAAAAATTCAAATATTTCGTCCAAAAATCATAGGCATGATGGAGATTTTGCAATATGTATTTATAACAAGATTTTATCAGTTTTGAGGCTGTTTAAAATGTTCATTTCTTGAAATTCTAAGCAGTTTTCGTTTGATAATCATGTTTTTGTGATCTGCTATATCAGCGCCTAATAGAGTTCCCATAGTTGCAAAAGCGAGAGTTGTAAATATTTTGAGCCCCAAATTTTTCTGCCATAATACGCTGGCTGTCCCGCCGGTTATAAGTCCGAGGATACCGCCTATTATGCTGTTGGCTTTTACATTATGGGCAATTCTGGAGTGTTTACCGTGTTCATCAAAATGATCGTTTTCGTATTTATTTCGTAATTGTTCATATAGTTTGGCATTTTCTTTCTTTACACTAACTATAGATTTTTTACCTGTATAAACTCTGGTTATTTCATAATATTGTCTGTTATTATTAGGACCTGTTACCTGTTTTATTGCCATAATTCATCATATCCTCAGAATTGTAACTTGATTTATTATATTATAAACCCAACAAAAAAAATTTTGCTACTTGATATTAAAATTGGGTGTACTATAATAAAATTGTTATCGGAATGTAGCACTCTGCCGAGTGAAACAATTCGGTGAATAGTTTTACAAAAGGTGGTAACACGCCTTTTCAAATGTGAAGCATTTGAAAACTAATAAAAATATCGGAATGTAGCACTCTGCCGAGTGAAACAATCCGGTGAATTGTTTCACGAGAGGTGGTAGCGCACCTTTTCAAATGTGAAGCATTTGAAAACTAATAAAAATATCGGAATGTAGCACTCTGCCGAGTGAAACAATCCGGTGAATTGTTTCACGAGAGGTGGTAGCGCACCTTTTCAAATGTGAAACATTTGAAAATTTATAAAATTATCGGAATGTAGCGCAGTTTGGTAGCGCACCGTGTTCGGGTCGCGGGGGTCGCAGGTTCGAATCCTGTCATTCCGATTTTTTTGTATAAAATTTTACGATACATGGACAGGATTACATCCTGACAGGATGCAAGAATTTTAACG
>CALUVN010000020.1 GCA_944324235.1 Candidatus Gastranaerophilales bacterium | reverse complement strand
TCCTGATCGGCTTTTGTTTTAGGTTCAATAGCAACAGAGATAACCGGTTCAGGGAAAGTCATTCTTTCCAAGATAATAGGTGCTTTTTCATCGCAAAGAGTATCACCTGTTGTAGTATCTTTCAAACCTACAGCAGCGCAGATATCACCTGCGAACACTTCATTTTCTTCAATTCTTTGATCAGCATACATTTGAACCAATCTTGAAATACGTTCTTTTTTACCGTTAGTAGCGTTAAGAACATAAGAACCTGAAGTCAATTTACCTGAATATATTCTTAAGAATGTCAGACGGCCTACAAACGGGTCTGTCATAACTTTGAATGCAAGAGCTGCAAACGGTTCATCATCAGATGAATGTCTTTCAACTTTTGTACCGTCTTCAAGTTCACCTTCGATAGCTTTAACATCGATAGGAGAAGGCATCAATTCAACGATAGAATCGAGAAGTAATTGAACACCTTTGTTTTTGAAAGCAGTACCGCATGTAACAGGAACGATTTTGTTAGTACATACAGCGTGTCTCAAACCTTTTTTCAATTCGTCGATTGTTAAAGATTCAGGATCTTCAAAATATTTTTCCATTAAATCGTCATTTTCAGCTGCGATAGCTTCAACGAGAGCATCTCTGTAGCTTTTTGCGTCTTCAAGCATATCTGCAGGGATGTCTTCAACTTTAATATCAGTACCTAAATCGTTAGTGTAGATATAAGCTTTCATTTCGAACAGGTCGATAAGTCCTCTGAAATTATCTTCAGCACCGATAGGAAGTCTGATAGGGTGAGCGTTAGCACCTAATCTGTTTTTGATTTGGTCAACAACTCTGTAGAAGTTAGCGCCTGTTCTGTCCATTTTGTTAACGAAAACCATACGCGGAACTTCATAACGGTTTGCTTGTCTCCAAACAGTTTCAGATTGTGATTGAACACCGCCTACTGCACAGAAAACAGCAACAACACCGTCTAATACACGGAGAGAACGTTCAACTTCGATAGTGAAGTCAACGTGGCCCGGTGTATCGATAACGTTGATTTGATAACCTTTCCAGGCTGCAGTAACCGCTGCTGATTGGATTGTAATACCTCTTTCACGTTCTTGTTCCATAAAGTCAGTTACAGCTGCACCATCGTGAACTTCACCGATTTTGTGAGTTTTACCTGTATAAAACAAGATACGTTCTGTAGTAGTGGTTTTACCTGCGTCAATGTGAGCGGCAATACCAATGTTTCTAATTTTTTCCAATGGAGTTTTTCTAGCCATTTCTCATTTTTCCTTTTTATATCTTGTGTACGTTTGCTATTTAAATTTTAGCCTCACAAAAATTATCTCACAAAAAAGATATTAAGCAAGAAGTAGTGGGTATTATAAATTAAGTTTTACAATCGTTTATATTTGTTATAGAATTCTGGTATAAGTAATAGTGATTAAGAGGGAATTATAAAAAATGCAAGTATCATTGAATTGGTTAAACGAACTGGTTGACTTATCGGATGTAACAGAAGAACAGATTGCGCACGAGCTTACGATGAGCGGTCTGGAGGTTGAAGCGCTGGAAGAAGTTAAACCTAAGTTTACCAATATAAAAACCGTCAGAATAGAAAAAATCGACGCCCACCCGAATTCGGACAGACTGCACCTTGTCACTGTAAATACAGGCTCAGGATTAAAAACGGTTGTATGCGGTGCGCAAAATATTAAAGAAGGACAAATAGTCCCGTACGCATCTGTCGGCAGTCAGGTTCTGGACAGAAAAACAGGTGAAATGTTTACCCTTACACCTGCAGTCATAAGAGGGGTTGAATCTCAAGGAATGCTATGTTCCGATGACGAACTCGGAGTTTCTGAACGTGAATATCAGGAAGAAGACGGTATTTTGATACTTAACAGAATTTTCCCTGACGTTCAAATCGGGCAAAATGTTGAAGATGTTTTAGGATTTGAAAAAGATACAATTATCCACGTTGCACCAACTGCAAACAGAGGTGATCAGATGTCTGTTGTCGGTGTGGCAAGAGAATTGAGCGCTATTTTCAACAAACCGCTTAAATTCAACAGAATTGAATGCACAAAAGATTTATCAACAAACGATTTTAAAGTTGAAATTATCGACGAAGATGTATGTAAATACTATTCTATCGGGGTGTTAAAAAATATCAAAATTAAACCGTCTCCGGATTGGATGCAAAAAAGACTTATCGCGTCAGGAGTTCGTGCAATTAACAACGTAGTCGATATCACAAATTATGTTATGCTTGAATACGGCACACCTTTGCACGCATTTGATTATGACAAACTTGACGGTTATCTTTGCGTAAGACGCGCAAAAGAAGGGGAAAGCATTGTAACTCTTGACGGTGTTGAACGTCAATTAACACACGACAGCGTATTGATTGCAGATAAAGAAAAAGGTGTTTGTATCGCAGGCGTGTTTGGCGGTATGAACTCGGAAATTGACGACAATACAACAGCAATGGCATTAGAAGCCGCATATTTCACACCGCAAAGTAACAGAAAAAGTTCACGCAGTGTCGGTTACAAGAGTGAAGCCTGCGCAAGATTTGAACGCGGAGTAGATATAGAAGCCGTTAAACCTGCTCTTATGCGTGCTATGCAATTACTGACAGATTACGCAGATGCTCAGGTTGTAGGAGTGGTTGAAGCAGGAGAAAATAAACTTGCTCCTGTTGAAATTACTTTAAGATTTGCACAAATAAAAAGAATTCTCGGCTGTGCAATAGAACCTGAAAAATGTATTACAATTCTTGAAAAACTCGGATTTGAAAAACTCGGCGGCAACGAGCTTGCTGCAAAATTCCGCGTACCGTCTTTCAGAGTTAACGACGTTACAAGAGAAATCGATTTGATTGAAGAAATCGCAAGAATAAACGGCTACGACAAAATAGCACCGTCTCTTCCGAGCAAATCACAAACTCCGGAGATTTCTCTGGATGAAAAAGTTATTAAAAAAGTCCACGAAATTATGCTCTCTTCAGGTTTGGACGAAATAATCACAAGCTCATTAATCGGAAAACCGCTGCTTGATAAATTTATGATACCGTATGATGAAGCAAAAGCTGTTTATGTCTGTAACCCTGCCAGTGAAGATTACGCAATGCTCCGCCAAACAATGACAGCAAGCGTTTTAAACTGCATGAAATACAATTACGATAACGGACAAAAGGATTTTTGGGCATACGAAATCGGAAGAACTTATTATAAAACAGACGCAGCTGATGAAAAATTCTCAGGCGTAAAAGAACATCGAATTCTCGGCGGCGTAATAACCGGTAAAGTGGAAAATTCACTCTGGCAAAAATCCGCAGAAACAGATTTCTATACCGTAAAAGGTATTATGGAAAAATTGTTTACGGAACTGGGAGTTGAAAAACGTATTAAACTTATTCCGCTGGATAAATCACCGCTGGCGGCAACTCATACCACTCTGCACCCTTATAAGAGTGCAGTAATAACCGTACTCGGAAAAAATCCGCAGCCTGCAGGCTACTTCGGACAAATTCACCCGATACTGAAAGATAAAATGAAATTGAATCAGGATGCTTTTGTATTTAAACTCGATTTGGATGAAATTATCGCAATTATAAAAGAAACAACTCCGAGATTTAAAAAACTTCCGCAATTCCCTGAAGTAAAACGCGACCTCGCGTTTATCATAAACGACGATGTTACTTATGATGATATTCAACGCGTAATTAAAGGCGCTGTTCAACAAAATATATTCAAAGGCAGTGAAGTTTTTGACGTTTATCAGGGAGAACACATAAAAGAAGGTTTCAAATCTCTGGCGTTTAGAATTCATATGCAGGATAACAATGCAACATTAACTGATGAAGTAATTGAAGGACAGATGAATTCCATCCGGAGCAAACTTCAAAAAACTTACGCTGACATAAGCTTCAGGGAGTAAATTATGAAAAAAATATTTGTATGCTTGATGATAATGTTCGGACTAATGCAGACGGTTCTGGCAGCTGACATTATGCCGCAGGACGTGAGTATGAAATTCACTGCAACGCTCGGGCTTTATCAGGCATCAAATAACATTGTTCTGCACTCTGAGCCGCGAGAAAACTCGCCGATTGTGCATAGTATCAAATGGAACGAAAAAGAAGTTTTTCCTGACACGGTTAAATTCTCAGATTTATTTGTCGTGTTTATTCCGTCGAAAGAACTTGCGCTGATGGCAGTGACAGATGAAACGGAGGATTGGGTCGAAGTTATCTATAATAACTCGGACGGTTCTCGCGGGTGGATGAAGAAAGATGATCCGTACAAATTTTTATCGTGGCTTAATTTCTACAATATGTACGGCCGCAAATACGGTTTGTATGTCTTGAAAGGCGCACCTGAAAGTGTTAACGACATGAGAAGTGCAACGGATGAAAATTCTCAGGTAGTTGCAAGAATTAATATGCCGAAATTCATCAAAATGAATGCAATCAAAGGCAACTGGGTTCTTGTCAGCGTTGTCGATATTGACGCGCAGCCAAAGACAGGTTATA
Source organism: Candidatus Gastranaerophilales bacterium (assembly GCA_944324235.1). Classification (GTDB taxonomy): domain Bacteria; phylum Cyanobacteriota; class Vampirovibrionia; order Gastranaerophilales; family Gastranaerophilaceae; genus CALUVN01. Next base: position 30,729 of record CALUVN010000020.1, on the reverse strand, counting down.
TCAGATGGCGCGCGGATAACGGCATAAAATACCTCTTCCCTGCAATCAAATAACCTGCCGTTGTCCTAAACTTTGTCTGCTGGGTCTTTTTCTTTCAAAATACCAATTATTACATCCAAATCATTAAGAATTGGTTGTGCTTTTTCGTAAATTTCGCGTTTGAAATCAGCATCATAATTGTGTGCTTTAACCTGCATATCTATTTTAGCCTGCAAAGCTTCCTTAACACGTTCAGGCATATTCAAGGCTGTAGGATTATCGCTTGACAGGTTGTCATAGTATTTATCCAGAAAATCAGGTGTAATACGCTCTTTCCAGTTAGTGTCATTATTTGTACCAGGAACGTTATACACGGCATCTTCATCTGTAATTCCCAGCAAGTCATCGTGGGAAATCTGGAACTTAGGAGTTGTCAAAAGTTCCGAGAATTTTGCAAATGTCCATTCCCTGTCATTGTTTAAATAAAGATTTTTACGTTCTTCACGAATTTTAGCAATATTAGGACGTGTATCATCCATATTCAGATATCCGGCAAGATAATCGACATTCCATGGTCTTGATTCTCTTGTGTATTCGCCTTTGCTGCCATTGCGCAGGTCTCCGATGCGTTTCAAATAATTCATGGTAGCTCCCTGATCGTGGGTGCTTATTACAAACCAGTTATTATGTCCGCCCTCGTTAATTACATCTTCTGCACGCTCCCAATCAATATTTGTTATTTTAGGAAGCTGAAGTTTTGAATAGACCTGTTTGAAACGTTCAGGATATGTGCAGACATCCTCCCATACTGCATCTTCTTTATGCACGCCTTTGCTTTCAAAAAGCGGAAGAACAAGATGTTCCAGAAGTTTTGGATAATCCCAGTATTTGTCGTATTCTTCATACGGATTTTCAGGATTTTTTAATTCTGATATATATTTTTCGATATTGTTATTTTTATTATGAGGCGGATATGTGAAGAAATCCTCGTCTTTTGCGCTTTTCTTCATTATATAAGGTTCAATAAGCCCCATAACATGGTCAACTCTGATACCTTCATTAAATTCTAAAGCAGCTTCTATTTTTTCTTTCAAAAATTCACCGCCGATATTTAATTCATATCTGCCGTTTTTGAAAATTTTCTTAGGGTCAAGAACTTTGATACCCCAGCGCTGGGAAGGTTTGTTGTTTTCACGTGCGCCCATTTCCCAATCGTCGAGGAATGCGTCTTCATATCGCCACGCATCCATTTTAGAGCAACCAACCAGCAAATCATTTATATTTTTCATACCGATTTGTTGACGCCACTCTTTGTTTTCTTTGATTTGTTTTGTAATTAAAAATTGTTCAAATTTATATTGCTCAATAGAATTTTTATTGTATTTGTATAAATCTTTGTAATGAAGTACAGCATCAACATCACCGCGGTCAACACGACTAATCAGATGATGATCCAAATCTGACCAGCTTTCATAATCATCTGTCCCGTATTTATCGGAGAGAACTTTAAAAATCCCCTCGTCCGTTAACCTGTCATCATTTTTTTTCAAAAAAGCACTGTACTCTCTATCAAGAGCAACCGCCTGCGGTTGATACTTGGCAAGATTTTTACGGAAGTTTTTATAAACTTCTTTTAGTGCTATATCATAGGTTGCATCAGCAGCATCAAAATCAGTACGTTCATAATTTTTGTCCGTAATCTCAAGCGGTTTTGTAACATTATTATATGTTTCTTCAGACAAAAGATTTCCGTACTTGTCGCCTGTCAAATCCAACAAATCTATAAATAATCTATTTTTTGCAAAAGCTGAGGATTTGTAAGGAGAATTCACTCCTTTTTCCAACTCTCCGCCCGGTCCTAATTGCTGTGCATTAAATCCATATAGCGCAAGAAATTTTGTCCACTCTTTTGCACCGTTCCCGTATGGAGAACCTATATTTGTATTTCTGTCATAAGCTGGAAAACATGAGCCGTGAGTAATAACAGCTCTTTCCTTCGTTCCCATAAAATCGTAAGCTCTGTTCATCGTGTTATGCACAAAAGGTTCTTCTGCGCGGGTCGGACGCCGACCAAACACGACGGATTGTCCCATGTTACTGTTCCTAATTCCACTAACTTGCATACTATTTTTAAACCCCTAACAAATATTTTTTTGCTATTTACTACTAATCTTTTTCAACTGTTTTATTTTTAAATTGATGCTAAAATCTCCAACTGACAATTACATCCTATTTCCTCCCTGGCCAATACTGCTATATCCCTTACATAATTTGATAACAATGTAAATAATAAATGTCTGTATTCCATTGGAACTATTAATTTGACACTTTCTTCAAGACCTAACTGTTCTGCTTTTTTGTTAATTTTTTCTGCGATTTTCTCTGCGAATTCACCGTTGATACGAACTACATCGTCGGTTTCATCAAAATTTTCTACCAGTGAATCTATTGTTTTGTCTGTTAATTCAAAAACAGACATCACTCCGTCTTCGTTAATATAATTATTACAAATTTGACGCGATAATGTCAAGCGAATTTTTTTCAACAAATCAATTTTTGAACTGTCTTCGGCATAATCATTCATCTGTTCAAAAATGTATGTAATGTCTCTAACCGAGACGTGCTCTTTGATTAGGCTGGTTAAGATAAATCTTAAATCTGATAAATTTATAAAATCCGGAATAATATTTTCTACAAGAAATTCATTTTTGCGGTTTACAATTTCTACATATTTCTCAACATCATTGTAATCCAAAAGTTCATCAACATGTTTTACCGCAACATATTCAAGTGCACGGGCTATAAATTCAGCACCGTTTATGCCTTTTTCCCAGAAATCTTTTGTTCTGTCCTTTTCTATCCAGATGATTGGTCTGCCTGTGATGATATCGACATCTTTTATGGTATTTTTTATTTTTTTGTCAAGGTGAATGTCATCGGTAAAAAACATCACATAATTAGGATAAGTCATTGCGCTGTAAACATTTACGCCGCGAACCTTAATACAAAACTCAAACGGATTAAGGTTTTCATCATCTTGAAAAACAATTTTCGGGATGACATAACCGAGTTCATCCGTCAATTTAAGACGGGACTTGACGGTTTCAGAGAGCAAATCTTCACCTGTAATTTCCGTATCCGGATCAACATAATCAAGAAGTTCTTCACTCAAATGAATTGCAAGTTTATCTTCCTTTAGCCTTGAGTACATAACATCAGGAGATGTTGCTTTAGCAAGTTTTACTTTCAATTCATCAAGTTCTTTCAAGCCTGCGGAGATTTTATCATTCAGTTTTTTTCTGCCGACAGATGCAGGAGCTTCACCTTCAAGTTCTTTTTTAATTTTGGCGATATTACCTTTTTGAGCACGGATTTTAGATTGTATCTCAATACAGTTTTCATAAGGAGTCAATTCAGGAGAAAGCATCTTTTCCATCTGGCTTTTGAATGTTGATATATTTATCACATCAGCATTTTTGTCAGAGTCATCCGATTTAGCTTCGCTCATAAAAATACAGTTAAATTTGAAGCCGTCATCCGATTCAACTTCATTCATACTATACAGTTCCCAGCCGTTCATGGACATTTCGTTCAAAAGATTTTGAAGTTCCTGAGGATTTTCACTGGAACAGGTTCTTATAACATACTGCATTTTTTTGTTATACATTATGAACAACTCCTTATTTTTTATTTTTTGCGATGAGAATTTTTAAAGCCTCGACAGCAGTTTTTATAGCTTTATCCGTATCGTGAATAACAGGATTATCCAGACCGGCTTTTTCTCTTTCCTGATTAGCAACTGTCAAAAATATTGACCCGACTTTAACTCTCCTGTAACTGCCGGTGATAAATAATGCGGCAGATTCCATTTCTGAAGCCAGACAGCCGAGACGTTTCCATGCTTCCCACTTATTTGTAAGTTCATAACTTACAGGCATACTTTCAGGATTATGCTGTCCGTAGAAAGAATCTTTACATTGAACAACACCTGCATGATAATCCGTACCGGACATTCCTGCGGCTTCTATGAGAGCATTTACAATATCAATATCAGCCACGGCAGGAAATTCTATAGGAGCATACTCTCTGGAAGTCCCTTCCATACGAATTGCGCCTGTTGCAATTACTAAATCTCCGCCTTTTACGTTAATATCAATACCGCCGCATGTGCCGACTCTTATAAAAGTATCAGCACCTATATTCACAAGTTCTTCCAGCGCAATAGAGGCTGAAGGCCCGCCGATTCCGGTTGACGTAACGCTGACTTTTTCTCCGTTCAGATAGCCTGTATAAGTTGTGTATTCACGGTTATCCGCGACAAGTTTCGCATCGTCAAAATATTGTGCAATTTTAACGCAGCGTTTAGGGTCGCCGGGCAGGATTACATACCTGCCTGCATCGCCTTCTTTCAGTCCTATATGATACTGTCTGCCGTCTTCTGAATAATTCATTGCAGCTCCTTAAAAAGTGCCTGATTTGAGTTTTTGGATTACCAAATCGGTAATATCAACACCACCGACAAAAATTACGCGGAAATCTACAACTGCATCAAGCTTTTGTTCTACAAGAACCTGTTTGGTTGCTGCTTGAATTTTGTTGTAAACCTGTTCTTCCTTTTGTGCTCTTAATGTCATTAAGGCTTGTTCTTTTGTTTTGAATTCTCTTGCAGTTTGTTCTTCAAAATTTTGTTTTTTCAACGGTGTATCAAGAGCTTTGTATTGTTTTTCTTTATCGACCATGTATTGTTGAAGTTCAAGGGCTTTTGCATCAATTTCTTTAATTGCGGCTTGCGCAAAAGAATAGTTGTCCTGAACTTTAGCGTAGTTAATATATCCTACGCCGGCGGCATCAGCATTTGTGCCGAGTGAGAAAAACAGACCTGCGGTAAGTGCAATTGCTGCCAATCCAAATTTTTTCATGTAATTCCTCCTTATAATTGTTTGTATTAATATAATATATCACCTACACCAAATGTAAAGTATCCGTTTCTGTTACCGTTTTCACCCGGATTTGTAAGCGGAATACCATAATCGATAGACAACGGTCCCATACCAGGAACATACAGTTTCAAACCGATACCGGCAGTAACTGCTTCCATCGGTCTGTCGTATATCGTATTTGTAACATCCGCACCATTGAATACTTTACCTGCATCTACCCAGACTGTAAATCTCAAGTTATGCAGAAAATTAATTCTTGTTCTATCCAAAAACGGAATAGGAGTTGCAAATTCTGCTGATCCCATAATGAACGCATCACCAGTACCTACACCGCTCATTTTAAAACCTCTGATAGTATAAGGTCCGCCCAATCTGTACGCCATTACTTCAGGCATATCGTCGCCGTGAATTTTGCCGCCGCCTTTGACTGTGAAGGATAAGGACGATTTTTTCGCAATCGGTATGTATTGCTTAATCATACCTGACAACTTACCGTGAGTTTTATCAAAGCCATCAAGACCAAATTCTTCATCAAAACGTAAACTTGCCATTGTTCCTCGTCTTGTAACAACAGCAGAATCTCTTGTGTCATATATCAATGCAGGACTTATCGACAGGAACAGACCGCCTTCCAATTGTTTTGCACGTTCCGCAATCGGAATATTATATTTGTTATACATCCCTGAAATTTTTCCGTAGTCGCCTTCACTGACATTAATATTTTCAACACCGAGTGACAATGTCGAAGTCAGGTGTCTGTTTTTCTTAAATCTATGGGCAATAGTTGCTTCGCCGCCAATTCTGCGTTCAATTGCAAGCGGAACCTGATAGCTGCCGAAGTCTCTGTAGAATACTTTAGCCATTAAAGAAGTATCTGCATTCAGAAAATACGGTTCAAAGAAACTCAATTCAGCCTGCAGGTTCATCCGTCTTTTAATAGCTGCATCACTAAGAATAACACCTGTACCGGCTAAGGCGTTCAAGGATAATCTCTGATTTCTGCCGCGGAAGTTGTTATCTGCAATACCGGCAGAACCGAATACACCTGTTACGGAATCCAAACCGCCGCCTACAGATATACTTGCAGTTCTTTGTTCTTCTACACTAATTGTTATATCGTAAACATCAGGGTTGTCTTCTTCCGGTTCAATTTCTCTGGTTACATTCTTGAAGGCCTGAGTTGCGTATAACCTTGACAAATCCTCTTTCAAAAGATTTTCGTTATAAACCATTCCCGGTTCTATCAAAACATTTCGTTCTATTACAAAATCTTTTGTCTTTTCGTTTCCGGAAATTAATATTTTACCTACAGTTCCTTCTTTGATATCAATATTAATTGTTCCGTCAGGATCGTCTGTAACAGAATCTATTCTTGCAAGAATATAACCTCTTGACGCATAACAATCTTGAATATTTGCAATCGCCTCATTTATCTTTGAAATATTCTGAGGCTTGCCTTTCATCGGAGTCAAAAATTCAAGAATTTCTTCTGTTGAAACAACCGTATTACCTTCTATGGTAAAATCGGTAACAGGAGCATTTTCCTCCACAATGATTTTTAGGGTAATAGTACCGTCTGAGTTTTTTACGGGAATAGCTTTCATTCTTTCGGAAAAATAACCCATTTGATATATTGTTCTAAGGTCAGTCTGCAGCATATCACGGTTGTATGTACCGCCTTTTTTAAGATTCATTCTGGTCAAAATATCTTCCGGATTAACTACATTTGCGCCATGAATTTCAATATCTTTAATAGTTTTTTCATTTTGTGCAGGAGCAGTACTTTCCACCTGAGAATCTTTTACATCATAATTGAGGCTCTTGTCTCCCCATAAATCATCTGCCGCAAGGGAATACATAGGACACATCACCAGTAATGCCAGTGTTAATATTAAATTATTTATATTTTTTGAATTCAAAAATCTCTTCCCTTAAACTCAAGAAGTACTATTCCTTACAAATATTATAGTATAAATCTAAAAAAAGTAAAAACATTTATGGAAAATTTCATATATATTTATTACATATTGTTACTTGAATTCAGAACTTTTTTATAAACATCATTTTTATTGAGCCCGTAAAGTTCCGAAAGAATTATTGAAATATCCTTTGCGGAAAAATTTTTCGATTTTAAAATCGCTATTTTATCATCTATATCGCTGTCTGCTTCAGTATTTTCACTCCTATACACCATTGCAACAATTTCGCCTTTTATTATATTTTTTTCAAAATATTCAATGACAGAATCCACATTATCAATTACAACTTCTTCAAACACTTTTGTAAGTTCTCGCCCCAGAGCAATTCTTGCATCAGGTCTGACATTTTTTATAAATGATAATGTTTTCATAATACGGTTTGGTGAATCATAAAAAACTGTATCCGCGTATTTATTTTTAACAAAAATTTCTTCAATTCCCGCCTGTGTTTTAGGGAGAAACCCGACGAATGCAAACTTTTCATCTTCACGAGGAATTTGTGAAAGAAAAGTTACAACAGCATTTGCCCCTGGTAAAGCTGTAATTTTTATATTATTTTTTCGGAGCTCTTCTACCAGAACAGCCCCCGGATCGCATATTAAAGGAGTGCCGGCATCGGATACCAGTGCCATTTTCTTTCCGCTTTGCAAAATTTCAAGAAAAGAATGCAGCCGTTCTTTTTCATTATATTTGTGATAAGAAATACATTTTGTTCTTATATCAAAGTGATTAAGAAGTTTTTGCGTTACTCGAGAATCTTCGCAGGCAATAATATCCACTTGTTTTAAGACTTCTATTGCTCTGTTTGTAATATCACCAAGATTGCCTATTGGTGTCGGAACTATATAAAATTCATACTCTTTCATAAGAAAATTTTAGCATAAATAACTTATTTTCAGTTCGTTTAAAATAATTTCATTAATAACTAATGCTGTCTGTCTGCATAACCTGTGCCGCACACATATATCCGGTACTTTCTTTATTACAATCCGACTCCTCATCATCGTAATCTATTCCTGCAGGAACAAGTCCTTTATGGGTCAAAACAAACGCAAAAATATCTTTACCGAAAGTATTTGGGGCTTTCATTCCGTTAACATCCACATAAAATCCGATAAAAGGCATTAATTTATTATCTTTTATACCAAACTTATCCAAATCGCTCTGGGACGAATAAATATTCATTACAATATTAACTCCGTCAGATAATACAAATGAGTGAATATTACTTCCAACACCATTTGCATTACCAACAGCAGTTCCGTTGAGTTCATAACTCTGTGTCCAGCATCCGCTTTCGCCGTCCGCACAGCTTTTTATTATATTCATATACGGTTTAACATACCTGTTGAATGCAAACGTTGTTTTCTCTGAATCATTATCCACTAAATACCAGTAGTTAAAAGCTTCATTATCAACCTGCGCTCTTTGCACGATATTTGCAAGCACCGCATAAGATTTTTTTAAATGAGTAATGTTTTCTTTATTTGCAATATTATTAACTAACACAGGTATGGTGAAAGCCGCTACCACACCGATGATACCTATAGTAATTAGTATTTCTGCTAAAGTAAAGGCTTTTTTAAACATATCATAAACTCAATTTTATTATTGAATATTTCTTATAATTTTTCATACTCTAATCAGTTGAATAAATTTTCATTTTTTTCTTTAGTTTTGTCAAGTATAACTCTATATTCAACAGAAACCGGTGTCGGCTTTGATGTTTTTATTACATCCAGAAATACACGCGATGAATATGGTTTTGCACCGTCAAGAAACGACTTCGATTCAGCTACATCAACTCTTGCAGGCACAATAAGCCCGCTTCTCGTAAATTTTTCAATTGTATCTTTGGATGATAAATATTTAACAAGCTTAAAAGCGGCATCAGGATTTCTGGAAGAAGAGGATATTGCCCATCCCGAGGCATCCAGAGGAACAATACTCCCTGCAGGACCTTGCGGAAATTGTACAATGTCCCAGTCAAATTTTATTTCTTCCCTGAATTTCGGAACAATCCAGCGGCCTGAAATATACATCCCGAGGCGGCCTTGCATAAACATTTGCGCCATTGTTGCACTTGCACTTTCACTGCTTAAAGGTGCGACGTGGTATTTTTTTCTTAAATCAGAGTAAAAATTAAGCCCGTCAATAGTTTCCTTTGTTTCAGAAATATCTGTCGACAGGTCATCGGATAGAAGTCCGCCCCCGAAACTCATTAAATAAGGCAGGTAAAATAACACATCTTCTTCAAAACTAATACCGAAAACGTCAGGACGAGAAGTAAGCATTTGCGCCACAGTAAGAAATTCTTCCATAGTCCACGTTTTTTGAGGGAATGGCACTCCTTTTTTTCTGAAAATATCCCTGTTATAAAAAATTACAAGCATAGATATATCACGCGGAATAGCATAACAATCATTATTCCATGATAATGCTTTAATTGCCTTCGGATAAAATGCAGCTTTTTCAAATTCATCATCGGAAAATTTTTTCAAAAGTCCTGCATTTGCATAAACAGGCAAATATTGATTATTCAAAAATATAACGTCAGGCGCTTTATTTGACGCAAATAAAAGATGAATTTTTTGAAAATAGTTCTGCGGAATGTGCATAAACTCCACTTTTATATCGGGATTTTCCCGTTCAAAATCCGCGAGTACAGGCTTTAAAATCTCAACTTCCGATTTTGACCCCCAGCTTGCAAATTGGATTACACTGCGGTCTTCGGATTTGTTGCTGCAGCCGCACAGGAAAAACGAAAGCATCAATAAGCATACTATTGTTTTAATCTTCACATCTCTCTCTTTTCGTTATGGATTACATTTCAACCAGTACGCCCATTTTTTCTTCGTCAATCTTGACTAATGAACGGTAGCCGTCAGCTTTTACCATAAACACATTTGGCTGGTCGCGTCTTACCTGTAACGGTTTTTCCACATTGTTGTCAAATTTTTTCAATACAAATACTTCGTCCTTAACACGTCCGACAAGTGCTGAAGTTCCGTCAACATTAACAACGTAGAAACCTCTTTCCTCATCGATATTATATCCTGATTTTACAATCAAACTGTCCATATAAGATTTTTTAGGTTCAGTATTGCGGGTGATAGGATTTGAAATCTCAGCGGATTGATTATTGTAAGGTTTTTGATATTTCATAGAAGGTTTAACCTGAGCAAGGCTTGCTGCTACAGAAGTTTTTTCTTCCTTAGGAGCAGGAGCAGCAGGGGCAATAGCAGCTGCCGGCTCAACTACCGGTGCAGGTTCTGCTTCAGGTTTAACATCCGCATCAACAATTGACAGGTACTCATCTATTGATGTTACCTCATAATCCTGTTCTGCTTTAACTTCTTCAATACCTTTTTCCGTAACTTCCGCCATTTTTAAATTAGCATCGGAAAGGCGTCTTACATTGGAAGATAATTTGGAAGATCTTAACGGAACTGTAGCAGTTTCAGTTACGTCGTCATTGAGCATTTTGGCAGCTTTTTTATTAAGGCTTTTTCTTCTGCTTGTTTCTTCTAATGAAACGCCTTTTGCAAAAGCTTTCAGCTTAACTGTCTTATGCATTTCTTCATGAATTACCGTATCTTCTGCTTTTACTGCTTCTTTAGGAGGTTCTACCTCTTTTATAACAGGCGGCTTGTCATCAAGTTTTTCGATTTTTTCTATTGAAGTTACAACTGCTTTTGGTTTGATTGCAGGTTTTTGTTTTTTAACAGGTTCTTTTTCTGCAGCAGGAGCGGCAAGAGTACGTTCGAGTTCTTCACGTTTTTCTTCAACTTCATCCTTTTGAGGGAAACTTATAAACTTATAACGTGATTGTTTTTTAGGTTTCTGAGCAAGCGCTTTTTCCGGAGCTGTTTTATCCAGATATTTATTGTATTTTTCTTGCCATGAAAGTTCTTCATTTTCAATAATATCATCATAATTTTCCGGAACTGCAGGTCTGTTATTAAGATTTTCCATAAAAGACTGCTTTAGTACGGCAGAACGCTGCACTGATGTTCTTATCATCTTAATAAGAGCTAAAAGTCCGAGTACCGGAATTAAACCTACAGCAAATCCAAACGGGAATTTACGATTTTTGTCAGCTTTTTCAGGGTTGACAGGCACCATAACTTCTTTTTCTGATTTTTGAGCAGTTTTTTGTTCTAATTTTTGTTCGGATTTTTTAATCTGTTCATCCATCTCATTTTTTATTGCAGCATTTGCTTCAGGCAGTTTTTCAGCAATTTTAGGTGCTGAAGTTTCTTTTATGTCAACCTGTTCAAGTTTGACAGGTTTTGCCTGAGTTTTGGCAGGAATTGAAGGGGTATGCTTTTTCATCAACTCTTCTGCACTAACTTCTTTAAATTTAATAGCTGTCTTTTTAGGCTGAACCGTTTTTGTATTTTGAACCTTTTTAGTTTCCGTTTTGGCTTTATTAACTGTAACAATAGTTTTCGGGGCTGATTGAGCTTTTTTCTGTTCTGAAACCTGAACTTCATTAGATGGAATTCTTGATGTTTTAATTCCGTTAGCTCTGGCTTTTGCGATTAACTGTCTGTATTCGGCTTGTTCTTGAGGAACTTCACCGCTTGTCTCTATATTTGTTTTAATATTAATCGGTTTTTTAGTAATAAGAGTAACTTTTGTATAACCTTCAGCACCGTCTTCAACTGATTTTATATCTACATCGGAAATTATATCATTAATAGCAGCTAAATCCGGTTTGCCGGATTGATTGCCGGATACATTCGGCATCAAAATAACATATTTATTATCAGATTTTTTGGTTACAACCGGATTTTCAGCCGCTGCTCCCGTTGTAAACAAGGTTACATCAACCGAATCACCTGCTGATTTTTTAATATCCATTTGCACAAGTGCATTACCGCTTGCATTAACATAATTTATCGGGCTTAATGCCAATCCCAACAATAAAATAGCGCTTAATATATTTTTCTTTTTAATCATTTTCTACCGTTACAATTTCCCTACTATATATTATATAATACTTGGGAAGAAAAAAAATTGCTACTTTGTTAAAAAAAAGATACTTTTATGTTAAGATTCCTTTATGAAAGAAAAAATAAAATCAGGATTTGCTGCAATAATTGGTCGTCCGAATGTAGGGAAATCAACCCTATTAAATAAAATTCTCGGTCAAAAAATTGTAATCGCGACAGACAAGGCTCAAACAACAAGAAAAAGAATTAAAGGGATTTACACAACCGATGCAGGTCAAATTGTTTTTATTGACACTCCGGGAGTGCATAAACCATTGAACAAACTTGGTGAATTTCTGCTTGATGAAGCAAAAATTGCCATACCTGATGCCGATGTAATATTATTTCTTGTTGACGGTTCAGAACCTGCAGGAAAAGGCGATAAGTGGATTGCCCGGAACATTTTGCAGACAGAAATTCCTGTAATTATTGTTATGAACAAGGTTGATAAGCTGAAAAAGCCTGAAAAAGTAGAAGAAAATCTTATTTCATACAAAACATTATTTGACAGAAATTATCCTGTTGTAAAAATTTCAGCCAAAACAGGAAGGAACATTGATACTCTTCTTAAAAACATTTACAAAGCACTGCCTGACGGAGAACTTCTCTACCCTGAAGATGTCGTGACGGAAGAAAGCATGCGTTCGGTGACGGAAGAAGTTATCAGAGAAAAAATTCTTCTTAACACTTCTGATGAAATTCCGCACTCTGTTGCCGTAAAAGTTGAAACTTACAGAGAAGAAGAGGCCATAGACAGGATTACCGCGACAATTTACTGCGAAACAAAAAGCCAGAAAGGAATTTTAATAGGAAAAGGCGGAAATCTTCTAAAAAAAATAGGAACAGAAGCAAGGCTTGAGCTTGAAAAAATTGTAGAAAAGAAAGTTTTTCTCGGACTTGAAGTTAAAGTTGAAAAAGACTGGCGCAAGAAAGATAATATTTTGAAAACTTTCGGATACGAACAGGAAAAATAAATTATTACCATATGTAAAAATAATTGCAAATATTAACAAAAAATTTTATTTACCTGTTTTAAAAAAACAAAATTAAAACAAGAAAGGGCATCCAAAATGATTAAAATTACACCAAAAGTTCAAACCGCATATAATAAAGCTCTAAGTCAGCTTTTTGAACACAGCGACAGAGATTATCGTAACCTTCAACTGGCAATTAAGGCTAAACAAACTATTCAAGAACCGGTAAAAGGTCCTAATATGACTTATGCAGAATGTTTAAAGAATTTTTTTGAAAACGGCGTTATGCCATTGTTCAAAAAATAGAAACTTTTTAAATATTTTCTATAAACGGCTCTTCAGTTTGCGGAAATAGTCATCTTGCAGAGCAAACGTAACATCTGCATCAATAGAATCGAACTACTGAAGAATTCTATCTGTGCACGCACAGTAACAAACTAACGCGTTTTTCACCTCAGACTATGCATCAGGATTTGTCGGGGTATCTCTAAATTTGCTTATCTCTTCAAAATAACTTTCAAGGGCAATGTAGCCTTTGTATATTTCATTTGAAATATTTGCGTATCTGTTGGCGTCTAAGAATTTTAATTCCTTTGTTCTAATCTCAAGAATAGCGTCAGCATCCGCTTTTAATTTTTCGTCAGCAGAAGATGCCCATTTTTGTAAAAGAGATATTTCTTCGTACATCTGTTTAACAGTCGTGTATTCGAGAGTGTTAAAATCGTATTTCTGTAACAACGCCTTTTCTGCATTTGTTATACGGCTCATGACAGCCTGAAATTTGAAAATACGTTTGATTACAATATAGTTATCGGCCGCTTTTTTATGAGAAAGCGGGACGTTGTTCTTTGCCAGAAGTGCTGCGTAAGAACGTGACGTAAACACTGCATCATCACGTGAAAATGCACTTCTTGACGTTAAATCGAAATCTGATCTCTTTTCTATAATATCATCCAGCATCTCGCCCCTCCGAACTACATGTAAAATAATAAAATAATCATGCCGGTTTGTCATGCATGATTTACAACTTTTTTACATAATTTAAAAAAAGAACCGATTCTTAATAGAAATCGGTTCTTTTTATATTTATATTGAATTCTTGATTAATTTTCCAATTGCTGCATAATTTCAAAAGGTTTTTCTGCTACTTTCATTGTTTCTTCATCAATTATGCCTCTTTTTAATTCCGTAAATGTTGCCTTTTTGGAATTAAACATTTTTTTCAAAAATTCATAAGACACTTTTGGATCGCATTTGTCACCACAAGTGAATAAATCAACGGCGGCATAACCCAATTCCGGCCATGTATGTATTGCAAGGTGGCTTTCGGAAATAATTACAACGCCCGAAACACCATACGGGTTAAACATATGAAAACATTTTTGAACAATTGTTGCTCCGCATTCTAAGGCTGCGTCAACCATATATTTTTCTACCTTATCAAGGCTATTTAAAGTATTGGGGTCGCATTCGAAAAATTCTGCCAGTACATGTTGTCCCAAGTGGATTTCCTTTTTGCCGTTTTCTTTAAACGCTGTGAATGGTGATGTTATTGCCAATTCATGTGCCTCCTTTTATAAGTTCTACTTACTACATTGTTATGCTTACGCTATAACATATTACAATAAAAAAACTGTAAATTTGTAAAATTTACACTTAAAATTAAAAATTTTTTCATTTTTTTTTGCTGAAAAAGCTATAACGTACGGTAGATAATTGTTTTAAGCTTACAAGGTTTATTAAGATATATTAACTATGTAGTATTTTAGATGTTTGAAAAAGATTTTTGTTGCATATAAAATTAACGTATGAACAAAATATTGGTAGTAGACGACGATTTGGCAATAAATGAATTAATCAAAGTAAACCTTGAATTGAACGGATACAAGGTTATACAAGCCTATGACGGGACTACGGGATTTGCACTATGCAAACAGGAACTGCCGTCATGCGTAATTCTTGATGTCATGATGCCAGAAGTTGACGGATTTACGGTTGCACAAAGAATAAGAAAAAACGAATCAACCGCAGAAATCCCTATACTTATGCTGACAGCCTTATCACAGGTAAGCGACAAGGTTAACGGATTCAACATCGGCGTAGATGATTATCTGGTAAAACCTTTTGAAATGGAAGAGTTACAGGTCAGAGTCCGCGCACTGTTAAAACGTTCTCACCAGATTCCTAAATCAGCATCCACCCGTGAACTGCTCACATTAGGAGAGATAACTCTGCTGCCTGAAAATTACAGCGTTAAAATTAACGATAAAATTGCCAAATTAACGCCTATTGAATTTGATATATTTAATCTTTTATTCCAAAACCATGGAAACATGGTTTCGTCAGCACAATTATTAAAAGATATCTGGGGCTATTCTCCTGATGATGATATTGAAACAATCCGCGTACACATAAGACATTTAAGAAGCAAACTTGATAAAATCTCCAACGGAAAAAAATATATAGAAACTATCTACGGCGGCGGTTATAAATTGGTTGTATAGTTTTTATTTTAAACTCTGCCCGCTGAATATAATTAAATACAATAAAGACAGATGTTTTCATCTGTCTTTATCTGTATAATTATTTTATTTATTAAGATTGGATACTAACTTCTTATCATCTGTGCAAGAATACTTGTATCTTTAATCGGAGAACCTGTCATATTAATATTTGCATTATTTTTAGGTTCTACTTTATAAGTTTCAATAGGTCGTTTACCTGTCAATCTGCGCATAAACGTGTAGTAATCTTTCAAGAATCCGGTTGCCTCATTTTGAGATTTTTCCATAGAGATTAATTCATCACGTGTATGTTTTCCTGTCGGAAGACCTACAGATTTTCTGTTTAACCATTCACTGATAGTTGTATTTGTCAGAGTTACCCAGCTTGCGCCAAGCAAAGACTTGTGGTACTGTTTGCTGAATGTACTGTTGAACAGGTCAATTAACAGAGCCTGATAGAACAATCTTGAAGTTTCCTGAACCGCACGTTCTTTAAATTTGGTTTCTGCACCTTCTACGTTGTTACCGTTAGATTTCAGCATTACCATATTGTAGTTATCAGTCATCAAGAACCACAGAGTTGCGGCTGTACCTGCAGCTTTTGCAAGGTTTGACAATTCCGCGTTTGAAAGATGAGACATTGAATCCGCATTGAATGCTTTCAGTCGGTTATCTTTAACAAATTCTTTGAATTTTTCAGGGTTAAAATCTTCTCTCAAGGCTTTCGGTCCGATATTGTCAATACTTTTTTGAAGTGCTGCAATATTACCTTTAATAAGTCTTGCTGTTAATTCTTCCGGCGTTTCAGCTTTTACTGGAGTTGACACCTTGTTACCGTTAATAGCTTTTCTTATACCGTTTACAGCGAGTTCTGTCATTCGGTATGGAAGGGTAATTGCGTCCATCGCAAATTTAATCGGAGCTTTAAAGAATTTTATAGCAGGAGCATATCTTTTATCTTTAGGGCCTAAATTTATATAATTGCCGTCAGGACTCATTGCAGGTTTTGCAAAAAGCACATATTCGTCTGCAATATCGTTAAATCCGTTTTCTCTGAGCACTTGAACAATTTTATCAAATTTTTCTCTAGGATATTGATAATTTGAATATTTTGTAAGTTTATCATAAGCAGCACTTTTCTTACCGATGATAAAGTCCATTGTGTTGTCAATAGGCTTAAAGAGAGCTTTTACAGCGCTGTGATCTCCGAATTTGCCTCTGATAAATTTAATTCCGTAGCCTGCGGCAATTATCATACCTGAAGCTTTCATTAATATATCGAAAGAAAGAAGCGGTTTTTGCTGTTTTTCTTTCTCGTCAGATTTTGTTTCAGCTTTAAAAGACGCATCCGGTTTAATATCAGCTTCCGGAGCATGGTTTCGTTCATTTTCAGCACGGGCTTCTTCCGGAGACAGGCGTTTAATGTGTTTGCCGTTAGACAAACGTGAAACACCCTCGGTAAGCACTGTTGTAATTGCAGTAATAAGCATTACACCCAGTGTTGAATTGTTTACATATTTTGACAAAGCACCGAAAGTAACCAGCTGCAAATATGCATTCCAGCCTACACGGCTCACTTCCTGTTTAAATCTTGCTTTTTGTTCTTCTTTTGCTGCCGCAGGATCATCATCCATTAATCTTGAGAGGTTGTAAGCATCATTTGCCAAAAATATTGCAGGCGGCATACCGGAAACGATACGGGTAAGCGCTCTTTCATGTTTTGTATCATAATTACCCAGATTAGGGTCAAATGATTTCATACCTTGTTGGAATATAATAGCTGCTTGTTCCTCTGCGGATTTAGCATCAAGATTTTTTATATTTTCAAATTCAAAAATACCTCTTAAAGCATTAACTTTTGCATCAGTTTTAGCCTGCTGACGGATATTTTTAAAGAAAGGTTTGTTATACAAATCTTTTGAGAATTTTTCGATAGGCTTAATTTTAGTCATTAAACTTACCATACCGTTGAGCATTTCACCCGGAAGTCTTAACGGATATGTTAAGTCATCAACTATTCTGTGACCTATGCCTTTTTCTCTGATATTTATTAATTCTTTTCCGGTGGCTTCATCTTTTATAAACTTGACCATTCCGTGGGTGTATTTAGAATTTCTTATACTGTCCATAAATTCTTCACCCATATCAGAGATGCGGTATTTTTTTACAAGTTCAAAATACTTTTCCAGAGAATAGGTTTTTGAAGATTTATACCAAAAAGAGAGACCTTTAAAAGATAAATTCGCTGAATTTGTTTTTAAAGGCCTCTCTTTATTAAAACTGTCTATTGAATTCATGGGATGCGAAAGGGGAATTCGTCTGACCGGAATCTTTTGGTTTTCCATTTGCTTAAGTCTGGCAGGTTGCTGCAGTCTTTCGTTCAACATTTTGAAACTTCCTCCTTTGCATGATTATTTATCAAATGAAAATTTTTGGCAAGAGTATTAACGTAAAAATTTTACATGAGTTTACAATTAGCTAAAGTGCTTGTACAATGGCTTTTATCAAGTTTTTAAACTTTGCTTTTGATTGATTTGTAACATCAATAACTTCTTCATGAGATAAAGCGGCACTGCCGACACCGCTGGCAGCATTCGAGATACAGCTTATACCGAGCACATCAAGCTTGCAGTAATTTGCGACTATAGCCTCCGGAACCGTTGACATCCCGACGGCGTCCGCGCCAAGAATTCTTGCCATGCGAATTTCGGCAGGTGTTTCATAACTCGGGCCGGAATTGGCAAAATATACTCCTTTTTGTAATTTTATGCCGAGTTTGTCGGCACACCCTTCCGCCAGTTCAATAAGTTTTTTCTTATATATTTCACTCATATCCGGAAATCTTTCGCCCAGAGTTTCATCGTTTGCTCCGAATAACGGATTTGCGCCCATATTGTTTATGTGGTCAGTAATCAGCATTAAATCCGACGGTTTGAAACTTTCATTAACAGCACCGGCTGCATTAGTAAGTATAAGAGTTTTAACTCCCAGTTTTTTCATAACTTTAACCGGATAAGTTATTTCCTGCATGGAGTGCCCTTCATAATAATGATTACGGCCCTGCATCATAACAACCCGCTTGCCGTTTATTTTCGCAAACACAAGTCGACCCTTATGACCTTTGACGGTAGACTTGATAAAATCAGGGATTTCACTGTACGGAATTGCTATATCGCAATATTCATCAGCGAGTTCGCCAAGCCCTGACCCCAGTATAATCCCGATTTCAGGCGCATAATTGTTTGTTTTCTCATTTAAAAATTCTATTGTTCCCATATATACTCCCCTCAGACACAAAAACACAAGAGAGCCTGAGTCCTCTTGTGTTTTTTTAATTTATAACTAGCCGACCAATCTGTTATCGTCAGCTTCTGATGCTTTTACCATAATTGCGTGTTCTACCGGATTTTCTTTTTTATATCCGTTTTCGAAATTTTCTTCAAAACCGTATTCATCACGGGCTTTTTTAGCCTGTGTTTCATCTACCAGTTTCTTTGCAAGTTCAGCGATTTCATATACAAGCTGGTATCTGTTTTCGGTGTTTTCATTTAAATCCCACGCTACTTTAATTATTTGATCCATTTCTTAAACCTCTTTTCTTGATATAAATTAATAATATAATATAAAAAAATTTTTGACAAGTGGTAAAAATTGCGTATTCCATGTATAATAAGGCTTATGAATAACTCTAAAGAAAATATACGGTTATATCATTGGATTGAATTTCTGGTTTGGTTTCTTCTGCTTTGTATAGTTGTAATCGGCATTAAATATACAAATTACAAACACAACAAACAGCTTGCAACATATCAAATATTTTTGCAGGATGTAGACGGCTTGATTGTAGGCTCGCCCGTTAAATATATGGGAGTACAGGTCGGACACATACAAAAAATAAAAATTCTTACAAACGACGTTTATGTAAAATTTGTAATAACGGAAAAGGGTTTAAAACTTCCTCAGGGAGTTATTGCAAATGTCGAATTCAACGGTTTGGGAGGGTCAAAATCACTTGAAATTTATCCTCCGACTCTGGAAAGCATCAGCAGCAAAAAACTTGTCTACGTAAAAGAGACAAACCGATTGAGTTCAACTGTCTGGCGGCTGGATGACATGTTTGATAAATTGAATGCGATATGTGTAAAATTATCAACATTTGCAAACAACACAGGCTTTTTACCATCATCAGCAGAGCAGGTTGACATTGAAAAAATTCAAGAAAATCTTGATAATTTTGATGAAAAATTACAGGAATATACCGATGAACGGCAGCATTTTAAAGAAAAAATAAAGGAGTTAAAAGATGAATAGCGCAAAAGTAAGAATTATCTCAAACCCTGTTGTAAGGTTGAATTTATGCACAATGCGCGATGCAAAAACAGACAGTCAGGGGGTGCGCATCGCTGCCAGAAAAATTACAAGATGCCTTTTATATGAAGCATCCAATAATCTTCCGCTGGTTGATAAAAAAATTACAACACCTGTTGCAACATTTACAACCAAAACCGTTGATCCGGATATAAACTTAATCATCTCTCCAATATTGAGAGCAGGCTTAATTTTTACGGATGAAGCCATTGATATTCTGCCGCAAGCATGCATAAGACACATAGGAATGTACAGAGATGAAAAAACTCTGAAACCTGTATGGTATTACAATAAAGTACCTATGGAAGCCCCAAATCCGGAAAAATTTTATATATATATTACAGATCCTATGCTTGCAACAGGGAATTCACTGTTAGAGGCAATCAAATTATATGCAGATAAAGGCATACCTATTGAAAACATTAAGGTAATCTGTATTATTGCAGCTCCTGAAGGTATTGAAAATATCCAAAAACATTATCCTGATATTGAAATCATAACTGCAGCAGTGGATGACCATTTAAATGAAAAAGGATACATTGTTCCTGGTATGGGCGACGCAGGCGATAGAATCTTTAACACATAACAACTATCTTTTGTAAATATTATTTAACAAATAACGGTATTTTTTAAAGTTCTGAAAAAAAATGCCGTTATTTGTATTTGTGTAAAAGAAGAAAAGCAGGAGACTTTTATGGTTTTTAGAGTTGAAGGCGGCAAAGCCTTAAATAAAACTGAACAAAAAAAGCAAAAAACTGAAGAAATACAAGGGTACAAAATTAAAAACGGAGATACAATAGCTAAACTTGTCAAAGCTTTTAATTTCAAAAATGAAAAGGAATTCAGAGAATATTTCGGACTTAAAGACACTGCAAAACTAAAAGCAGGGCAGATATTAAAAGTTCCGACAACCCCTCTGGAAACCACTTTTACCGCGATTTCCAGAAAATATAACATGTCAATAGCGGATTTAAAAGCTCTTAACCCTCAAATAGAAAATTTTGATGTGCTAAAGAAAAATACACCGATTAACACTCCGATTAGAGCATTCACAAAAAAAACAACACCAAAAGATACAACACAAGCACAAGTTTCAAAAACAAAACCGAAAAAAACTGCGGCAACGGTAGCTGCAGAAAATAGTGCGCCAATAAAACAGAAACCTGTTTCTGCGGAAGAGCTTGCACGAGCATTAAAAAAATCCGCAAACAAATGGGGTGCAGTTAACAAAGATGCATTTAAAGAACCTTTCAGCAAAATTAATAAAAACAATATTATTGATGTCATCACATCCTATGATGAAATTTCTAAAGGTGAATCTTTAATAGAAATGATTGCTGATGAAGTTACAAACTCTGAAGAAGATAGAAAGAATGCCATTACAAAAGTATTCAATACACTATGTGAAAAAGTTGGCCCTAATATTGCAACAGATGAAATAAAAAAAGAATTCATGGATGAAATGAACGATGAGTTTGATTCTCTATTTTGGGTCTCAACAGGAAAAATGGATAAAATTATTAACACACTTATAGAAGAATACAAAAAGCCTAAAAACTATACTAAAGACGCATTAGGCGAAATTTCAGGAGTTGATGAAAATGGATTTCCGGTTTCAAATAATAATACAACCGTAAATTTAAGAAATGGAAAAGAAACAACAGTAGCTGCATTAAGAAATGAAGCTAATAAAATTGCAAAAAAAGAACAAGCAACTGTATCTCGCCCTGAACCAATTTTAGATGAAAACGGTAATATAATTGCAGATGTAAGAGAGTTTGAACCAACCTTCAGCGGAAAACTTGATGGCCAAACGATAATTATTAATGCAGGACACGGTGGATATAATCCTAAAAACGGATTATTCGACAGAGGCACCTTTGCTGATGACAAAAATGGCAAACTTATAGAAGAATGGTACAAAAATAAAAACTTTGTTGACGAAATTATACCGACACTACAAGCCCAAGGAGCACGTGTTATATATATGAACGGCTCTGCAGCTGCAGTTATGAAAGCTAAAAATAAATATAATGATGCTGATTTATTTGTAAGTATACACTGCGACTCAAGTTCAAAATCAACTGCAAATGGACAAACTATATTATTCAGAACTGAAAATCCTGAAGCTAAAAAGTTTGCATCAATTGTAGAAAAAAATCTTGAAGAACACGATTGGATTTCTGAGGAAAATTGTAAAACAAGAAAAGATGACAGAGGTCTTGGGGTATTAAAAACATCTTCAAATATTCCATCTATCTTGATAGAAACAGGTTTTCAAAGCAATCCTAAAGATTTAGCAAATATTGATTCTAGGACTTTCCGTCAAGGATTTGCAAAACACCTTACAGATGGAATAGTAGAATATCTGGCACCACAAACTGAATCAGAAATCACCGCTGACGAAACAGCTAATACAGATAACATTTCAAATAATACGAACCATATAGTAAACTTAAATGATGTTGAAAATTTAGAAGATATTGCTGATTATTTAAATATCAGTAATGAATTTATTCTAAAATTAAAACGAGTTGAAGACAAAGGTGAACTCGATGATGACGAGTTTCACAACACACGCTACAAAGATAATGCAGGCAATCTAACAATTGGCATCGGTCATCTATGGAGAAAAGGTGAACCTACCAAGTTAAATGATAAAGAAGTTTGCCAATTACTAGCTAAAGATTTGAAAAAAGCGGAATACGCATTAATAGAATTACTAGGTAAAGAGCACTATACTAAATTACCTCAAAGTATAAAAGAAGCATTGCTTGATATGACATTTAATAAAGGCCCAGGCATTATTAAAAATACCGAAGGAATGGTTTGGGCTTTAAAAAATGACCGATATGAAGGTGCAATTTGCAAAATGACAAATAATCGTTCTGCAAAAACTAAAAAAGAAATGAGCGGACTAAGCAAACGCCGACTGTTTGATATGTCATTAGCAGCGGAAATGTATAACGGTAATCCACCTGCATCTGTAATAAGAACCGCGCAACAAGTATATAATCGAGGTATTGAATTATTAAAAAATGAATGTAATGAAAAAGGTCTGAATTTTGAAAACCAATTAGTCGGTTATAATAAAGATGTTCAAACTTATTGGGGCAATAAAATAAAATTAAAAGAATAGAATAAAAAAGGACAAATTAATAATTTGTCCTTTTTTATAAGTTATAAATTATTAAGCATAAATTTTAATTTCACCAACAATATCGCCATGAGCTGTCTTTATTGAAGTAGGAATTTCAATTTCTCCCCAATGAAGATTATTAATAGATTTTAAAGCAACAAGTTCTCTTGCTTTCATGTTGCAATCGGAAATTTTTACAACAAAAGCCTGTTCTTCTTTTGTATTAACAACAATACAAAGTCCGCCAGCGCCTACTTTTGCCACTATACCATCTGTTAAATCCATAATTTTTGTATCTGTTCTGTCTTCGCCGCCGATAATGTACGGATGATTTAAAAAAGCATTTTTAATCTTTTCATAACGCGGATTACAGAAAAGATTCAAATAACCTTTGAGCATATTTTCCAGAGGCATTGCCATAATAGGAACACCGCATCCGTCTTTTGTTTCAGGATATTCTTTTTTAAGTTCGCAAAGTTCGGTAATTTTTTTTCTTATTGCAACTTGCAGCGGATGATCAGGCTCGTCGTAAGTTGCAAGATTCCAATCGTTCATTTTGCAAATTCCCAGCATCATAATATGCTTTCCTGAGCAATTATTTTGAAGAACATTTTCTGACTTATTTTCCATAACAAGCTTAATTTGTTCGGTTTTGGAAAGCGGCTTCAAAAGTCCGCATTTAAGATAGCTTTCATCAAGTCCGATTTTTTCTAAAAGCCCTCTGGCAATATTTACATGAACCTCTTCACCTGCATGTGAGGCACAGCATAGCGCAATTTCTTCTTCCGTCATATTATAGCGTATATCCATACCGTAATCTATCAAAAGAGCAGCCTGCAAAGGTTTTCCGCAAGACCGGAGGAAGAAAGGATATTTCTTATCGTCTCCCGTAAAATCGAAAGCACGTTCTTTATCTGACAAAACGACAAAACCGTAATGTTCTTCGTCTGCAAGTCCGTCTCTTAAATATTCTACCAGTAATTGAGGTTCGTTATTCTTCATCTTTTTTCACCAAACTTAAAAGCCTTTCCAATTTTAACTTCAACTTTTTATTTTCATCTCTGAGAGCCGCCAGTTCATCCGTTTCTTCCTTAGTATAAGAAACGGAAGTAACACCTTGAGGTATCATTGAAAAATCAAGAATAAATCTTTTCTTTGATTCTTCTTTTAATATTACGACCGATTTCAAATCATTCTCTGCGATATAACCTTTTTGGAGCAGCACTTCTCCGATTTTTGACGGATATTTACCAACCTCCAGCAAAACATCATTAAGCTGCATTTCATTTATAAGTCCGCGTTCAAGAAAATATTCGCCTAATCTTGTTTTACCTGCAATGAAATTGGCCATGGCATTAACTTCTTTAGACTTAGGCACTTCGACATACCCCTGTTCAATACAGAATATCAAATATTTAGATACCTCTTCCATTGAAAAATACGAACTTATTGAAATATCAATGATGGAAAAATTTTCGGAACAATATTGCAAAAAATTATAGATATTGCTATCCCAACCGCATTTATGTTCAGCGAGTTCGGTAGAGCCTTCAAACGTCAATATCGGGGAATACAACGCGAGAATCTTTGAAACATTGCTTCTGATAAATTCTTCGCATAAATTCTTACGCATATCCATCGCAAGGCGCACATAAATTATCTGCCTGACCCATAGAGGAAATGACATTATCCTTGCTATAAATATCTCAAACAAATTTTTTTTCACGATTGACTCTCTACAATCTATTGCAATCTTTATTTTAACCTATTATCTTAAACTTTGCAATAAAATTCAAAAAAATTTTTTACATACTTTCTGCTATTGATTTATAGGAGACGAAATTGTAAAATAGTAATATCGTATATGTTTATTAATATGGAATTATGGAAACTATGAACATTTCAAAAGAGGCAGCAAAAAAAATAAGTATTTTTATAATAGCATTGATAGGTTTTATTACAACAATAAAGTTAGCTGTTATATATTATGACGCAAATTTCAATCCTTATGCGCTTGCGAGTTTCTGTTCAATAAACGATTTTATAGACTGTGACGGGATAGCAAAGACGACGGAATCACAATTTTTCGGGATACCGCTGGCATACTGGGGAATGTTTTTATATTCGTTTATTTTCCTTATGCTGATTGCTGACAAATTAAAAAATTTCAGACTTTTGAAATTTATGGAAGTTTTCAAACGTCCGCTTGATTATATATCAATGCTCGGACTTATTTCGTTTATCATATCAATGATTCTTTTATGCGTAAGCTTGTTTGAGATAAAAAAACTCTGCGTACTGTGCGCATTTACATATATACTCAATTTGCTGATAAGTATTATCGCAACAGACTTCAAAAACGGCGGCTGGGTACAGGCATTTAAAAACAGCGTGGCTGATTTTCTTGATGCGGTTAAAGTTAGAGCATACCTCATTGCATTTATATGTGTAATGGTAGCGGCAGGCGGATTCTTGTTCTGGACAGGAACATCATACAAATTTGCCCCGCAGGTTAAAAGACAAAAACAGTTCAAAGAGTTTTTCGCAAGCAAACACAACCAGTACGCAGTATCAGGCAATGTGCTCGGGGATAAAGACGCAAAATTAAAAGTGTATGTGTATACTGATTATATGTGCCCGATTTGCCCTGTATACAACAAAATGATACACAAACTTGCAAAAGAATTAAAGGGGTTTGAAGTAATACACCGTGATTTGCCGCTTGATATGGAGTGCAACAAATACTTAATCCGTCCGTTCCACAACGGCTCATGCAGAATGGCAAAATACGCGGCAGCCGCAGAGGCTCAAGGAAAATTCTGGGATGTTAACTCTCTGTTTTTTGAGAAAAAACCTCAAAGCGAACAGGAAATAAAAGCGATTGCAGAAGAATTAGGCCTGAATTTTGATGAAATGAAAAAGTATGCGGAAAGCAAAGAAGTAAATGACAATCTTTTAAAAGGGATTGACAATTCTTACGCTAAAAAAATAGACGCAACCCCTTCAATGTTAATTGAAGATGAAGTTGTTATCGGATTGAAACCGTATGATGATTTAAAGGCAATATTAATCAAACATGGAGCAAAGAAAAGATAATAAAATATTATTACATGCCTGCTGCGGAATATGTTCGGCTCACCCGATAAATTATTTACGGGAAGCAGGCTATGATGTAAATGTATACTTTTATAACCCGAATATTTTTCCACGGGAAGAATACCTGAAACGGCTTGAGGCGGAAAGAATTTTATGTAAAAAATACAACGTGGAATTAATCGAAGGAGACTATCGCCCGGAAGATTTTCAAGAAGCGGCCAAAGGTCTTGAAAACGAACCCGAAAAAGGAAAACGCTGCGACAAATGCTTTGAATTAAGACTTCGTAAAACAGCCGAAAAAGCACTGGGACTTAAAATCGAAAAATTTACAACCTCAATAGTTATAAGCCCGCATAAAAATTATGAGAAATTAACAGAAATCGGGACTCGTATCGCACAAGAAACAAATCTTACATACGTCGGGATTAATTTCAGAAAAAACGACGGATTTTTAAAAACAAATAAAATTTCAAAAGAATTAAACCTCTACCGGCAGCACTATTGCGGATGCCAATACAGCATCAGACCTGAAGTTTCATAAAAATTTAATTTCCGGCAGAAACAAGTTCTTTCACGTCTTTTCGTTTAACTTTGCGGGTCGTAGTCTTTGGCAAAGGTTCTTTCACGACAACAATATTATTCGGTCGTTTATATTGCGTAAGCTGATTGGAAATATTTTTCACTTCAACGCGGATAAAATTATTCAATTCACTATCGCTAAAACGTTCAAACAAATCTTCTTTCGGGTAGATAACGGCCGTAACTTCTTCAGTGCCGCCTTTAGAACCGAAAGTTTTCGAAGTACCGAGCACGCAAACCTCATTTATATAAGGACTTTTTTCAAGTACGGCTTCAACTTCTTCAGGAAAAACTTTTTTGCCGCCGGAAAGAACTATCATATTTTTAATCCGTCCGGTAATAAAAATATGGCCGTCTTTATCAATATTTGCGATATCCCCAGTATGCAGCCAGCCATCAGAATCCAGAACACTTGATGTGGCTTCCGGCTGATTATGATACCCCTTCATAACAGACGGTCCGCGCAGAAGAAGTTCTCCGGTTTCTTTGTCAATTTTAGCATCAAAACTCTTTAAAGGTCGTCCGACAGAGGCAAGATTATTCCGTTTGTCAGTGTTAACCGACACTACAGGACTTGTTTCCGACAAACCGTACCCCTGATAAACCTGCAATCCTATTCTTTCAAAAAAACTGCCCACTTCAATATCAAGAGGTGCTCCGCCGGAAATACACCCGATAAAATGTCCGCCGAATTTGTCATGTACAGGTTTAAACATAATTTTTTTAATCTTATAAGACGGAATATATTTCGCCAGTTTGTACATTAAACCGAAAACGGCACGTTTGTACTTTGGCAATGAATTCAATTCATTTTCAATAGACGTTTTCAAAAGTTTTAAAAACGCAGGCACGACAATCATAAAATCAACTTTTTTATCGCGCATAATTCCGAGAATATCTTTAGGCTTGAGACTTTGCGTATAATAAACCGAAAATCCGAAATGCAAAAACGTAGCAAATCCGACAGTCAGCTCAAACAAATGATTCATAGGAAGAATGGAAAGCACAGTAATATGACGATTCGGCAAAATAGCATTCAACGCGTCCTCCAAATCATCAAGCTGGGTCAACATGTTGTTAAAAGTAATCTCAACCCCCTTAGGCGCACCTGTTGTGCCGGATGTATAAATAATCAAAGCAGTTGATTTTGAACTTCTGGGTCTCCATTTTGCCTCATACCTGTCAGGCAGATTGTAAATACTTGGCAACTCCTGATTATAAGCAGGTTCGTCCATTACAATAATATGTTTTATTGCAGGAATTGCCTTTTGCAATTCCAGAGCAAGCCCCGCATACGAATGCGACACCAGCATAACAGCAGGTTCACAGTCAGATAATATTGAGATTAACTCGTACTTTGTAAGCTTAATATCAAGCGGCACGGTTGTCATACCGGCAAGAATTGCTGCAAAAACACACGCGCCGAATTCAGGCTTGGATTCCGAAAGTATCGCAAGACGCTCGCCTTTTTTGACATCCAAATCAAGAATTAAATGACAGGCAAGCTTTCTGGAAATAAGCCCCAACCCCTTGTACGAAAATTCTTTCCAGCCGACCGGAGTTCTCATCCCGAGAGCAATTCTGTCACCGTAAATCTTTGTCCGCTCGTCCAGAAGTGTAAGTATATTCTTTTTTCTTAATCCCATCACGTTGCCCCTAAAACAATAAACACAATATGATTTTAGAATATTATGTTACGAGGAAAAAGTCAAGTTTTCGGCTTGTTTGTTATACAATTAAATTACAGACCGAATTATAAAAAAGAGGAAATATGAAAAAAGTTTATATAGAAACAATGGGCTGCCAGATGAACAAATCCGATACGGAAAGAATGCTCGGAATGCTCGCACACTTTGATTACACAGAAACAACAACTCCGGAAGAGGCGGATTTATTAATGGTTAATACATGTTCCATCCGTCAGCTGAGTGAAGATAAAGCATTCAGCCTCATCGGAACATGGGGTATGTGGAAAAAACGTAATAATCCTAACCTGAAAATAGGATTCTGCGGTTGTGTTGCACAACAAAAAGCTGAAGAAATTTTCAAACGCGCACCCTATGTTGATTTTGTACTAGGCACACACAAAATCTATTCACTGCCTGATATTATACAAAAAGTAAACAAAGGCGAAAAGGTCTGCGAATGCACGGAAACTCACCAGACAGAAGCCGACAGGGAAAAAGATTACGAAATCAAACGCGTCAAATCTACAAACGCATGGATTCCTATAACTGAAGGCTGCAACAATTTCTGTACGTACTGTATCGTACCGTACACAAGAGGCAGAGAACGCTCCAGACTTCCAGAAACCATTATCAAAGAAGCACAGGATGCGCTGAATGACGGATTTAAAGAGATTACCCTGCTCGGGCAAAATGTCGACAGCTACGGAAAAGATTTCAAAGATAAAAACTACAGACTTGCGGATTTACTGAAAGACCTCAACGCGCTTGACGGAAAATTCCGTATCAGATTTGTAACGTCATACCCGACGGATATTACGGATGAATTGATTGAAACCGTTGTCAAACTCGATAAAGTTTGCGAATACTTCCATATTCCTATGCAGTCAGGTTCATCAGAAGTTTTGAAAAAAATGAACCGCCGCTATGACAGGGAAACTTATGCAAAAATCGTTGAAAAAGTAAGAAAAATAGTTCCTGATGTAACCATCACAAGCGACTTTATCGCAGGATTCCCAGGAGAAACAGAAGAACAGTTTGAAGAAACTCTTACTGCCATCGACGAGTTTGAACTTGATTACTCAAATGTTGCCGCATACTCACCGAGAGAAAAAACCGTTGCAGCAAAATGGGTTGATAAATATATCCCTGAAGACGTAAAAGACGAAAGATTTCAGCGACTGAATAAAAAAATTCAGGAAAACTGTCTCAAATCAAACCTAAAATTTGTCGGAAGAGAAATGGAAATCCTTGTAGAAAGCTTTTACGAACGCAAAGGGATGTTTATAAATACAGGAAAAACAAGAAACAACAAAACAGTTCATATACCTTACGACAAAGACCTCACAGGCCAATTTGTAAACGCAAAAATCACAGGCGCGAAAACATGGTACCTAAAAGGTGAACTGGCCGAAAAATAATACATAAAACCGAAAAAAATTAATCAGCTTTTGGGGCTTTGGTAATCTTTAAAACACCATCGACAATTTCTAAATTAACATCATGCAGAACAGGGTTAATGCCCAATTCTTCAAGATATATCTTAGGGATAATTACTCCCCAGCTATTGCCAATAGCTCTAAGAGGTTTGCGTATCATTTTCGCTCCAAATTATAACTTAATTACTATTAAGTATAACATTTTTGATTGACATTATGTTATTACATTGTTATTATTAAGTAATAACAATTACTGTAACAATTAAGGTTTAAATGATGTTTCCCGGCAAAGAAATTACAGAAGAAGAATACGAAGAACTTGAATATTTAGTGCAAGATTTACATACATATTTACACGTATGTTATGAATATACAGAAAAACATGTACAGGATGCAAAATCTATGGGGACACTAAACTGGATTTTAGATAGAGTTATTGAGGACATAGACAAACTTAAGCGTATTTTTTAGATATCTGAGAAAGTCTTAGGCTATATTACTTTGAAAGTTATGAAAAGTGTATTCCCCTCTCCTAAGTAGGAGGCGGATTTGCGGACGGACGACACGAAGTAAGTCCGGATAGCGAATGGAACGAGACGACTAAGCCGCAGGCTTTTTGTCGAGTCTCCGTGAGCGTGGAGCAAATCCAAGACAGGGGCAAACATAATGTTTGGCAAACGAAACGTTTGCATCAATATTTTTTCGCAAACTGAGAAATCGCCTTTTTAAAGATAATCAAAAAACTTTCAAAAACTTTTAGCTGTTGGCTTTTATATAAAACCGTAGTTCCCTCGCCCCTTGAGGGAGAGGGTTAGGGTGAGGGGACAGACATGATGTTTACAGCAGGAAGGTTCGGAAACGTAGTTTCTGATGACTCGTTTCTGTCGGTCGCGTTTTTCTCTTTCTTTGGTTGCGTTTCTTTCTCTTTTACTCGCAATAAAAGAGAAAGAAATGAACTTAATAAAAAATAATTAAAGAAAAATTATTTGAGGACAATAGCGTGAGCAGAGCGAAAGCGTGTCCCGAAAATGATTTTTCTTTCGATAGTTA